>NZ_LT963430.1:3195604-3421673 GCF_900199405.1 Beduinella massiliensis | reverse complement strand
CGCGGACATCATAAACCCACGATTGTACGTTTACGGGACGAGGTTCAAGAGCTTGTTCGGCGTTGGATGGATTATGAAGAAAAGCTCAAGACCTTGGGAGACGGGCGAAACAGCTTTTCAAAAACAGATCCGGATGCAACGTTCATGCACATGAAGGAAGATCATATGCGCAACGGGCAGTTGAAGCCGGGATACAACGTACAGTTTGCAGTCAACAGCGAATACATCACAGGAATCGGAGTTTTTTCGGCCAGAACGGATTATTCAACGCTTTCCATCCTGTTGAAAACCATGGAAGAATGGCAGAAGGCTATCTACAAAAGAGTCTGTTTGGATTCGGGTTATGAAAGCTTGCTCAACTACCGGCATCTGGCAGGGAACAAGCAGCTGGCATACATCAAGCCCAATAACTACGAAGCCATAAAAGAGAAAAAGTTCAAGGCGCAGATCGGACGCAGAGAGAACATGGCATATTACGAACCGGGGGACTATTTCCTGTGCAAAGCCGGAAGGATGCTGGTGCGGATTTCGACAACAACCGAAAAGGAAAAAGACGGTTCCCGGAAAGAATTGGCGCATTATCGCTGTGAGGATTGCTGTGCGTGTCCACATCGTGCGGCATGCTGTAAAGCCAAGGATCCCGAAAAGCAAAAGGAACTGGTTGTCTGCTGGGAAATGGAACATCTGCGCAAAGCTTCACTGGAACGAATCACATCTGAGGAAGGAAAACTGCTTCGAGTGAACCGCTCCATTCAGGCAGAAGGCAGCTTTGGTCAACTCAAGCATAACCGCAATTTCAAGCGCTTTTTGACCGGTGGTCATATCAAGGTGATGACGGAGCTATGCCTTCTTGCCCTCTCACAGAACATCCGTAAGCACATTTCCAAATGCAACGCCCAAAGGCAGAAAACGCATCTTCTGCGTCCCAAAGCGCTGCTGAAATTCTGATTTCCCAGAAAAACTGTTTTTGCTAATAATAAACAGACGCCCTAAAAACACGATTGTGTTGGACGTCTATTTGCTGTTCGATTATTTGCTGAAATTGGCTGCGTTGTGACCATAAAAGAGTACAACAATGGCGGTGCCGCAGATTTTTTAATCTGCAACACCGCCTGTTTCTTTTTTGTATGCTTTTTCCGCGTCCGAAGAGCGCGGAGGGCGCGCTCAGATCACTTCCAGCGCATCGCGGTCGGGGAGCGGGGGGAAGGGGCTGGAGGGCAAGTCCTGATACCAGAACGCGACGGAGGAGATGTCGTCCTGCAGGGGCAGGTAGCGGCCGTGGCTGCGCCAGCCGAGGGCCTGAATCGTCACGCGCAGCCGCTTTTCAAAGCGAACGGGGTCGGTGATGTGCCAGCGGTAGAGGCCGAAGCGCTGCTGCGAGCGGTACAGGCCGTCCGGCTCGATGACCTGCGGCATGCCGCTGTAGGGGGTGGTGAACGCCTCGTAGCGGTGCGTCTTCTGGTTCTCAAAGTTATAGGAGCCGCAGAAGTAATCCTCCGTGCCGGTGCCGCAGATGGTGGGCGCGTCGGTGTCGGAGTCGATGTAGAACTTGATTTCGCCCTCGCCCCACCAGTTGCAGCTGTTGACGCCCCAGCACATGTAGACGCCCACGTACTGGCCGTGGCCCTCGACGCCGTCTAGGAGGGTATACACGTCCTTATAGGGCAGCGGATTCACGCGGCGGAACTGCGCGTGGAAGTAGGCGACGTTTTCCGGGAGCTCCGTCAGGGTGTAGTCCACCTGATAGTAGAGCACCATGTCGTCCACCGAGCGGTTCTCCATGGTGATGCGGCAGCGCTTTTTGAAGGGCAT
Organism: Beduinella massiliensis; assembly: GCF_900199405.1. Classification (NCBI taxonomy): domain Bacteria; kingdom Bacillati; phylum Bacillota; class Clostridia; order Eubacteriales; family Beduinellaceae; genus Beduinella; species Beduinella massiliensis. Next base: position 3,419,861 of record NZ_LT963430.1, on the reverse strand, counting down.
CTTCCAGTAGCAGTTGAACGCGGAGCCGGGGTTCACGCAGACCGCCAGCGAGGTCACGGGCGCGTACTGTCCCCAGCCGCAGGCGAAGAAGTCGCCCACCGGGCACTCGACGCTGGGCTGCTGCTGGTCGTCCCAGTAAAAGCGCAGGATGGAATCGCGCCATGCGCCCGTCGGCGTCATCCAGATGTGGTCGATCGTACCGGGGCCCTCGATGTCTCCGATTTCGTAGGTCGTCCCGGCCTTGATGACGACGAAGGGGTTGACCTTCCAGCCGACGCCCAGCTCGCGCGCAGCCTCGCGGGCGCTGCCCTGGTCGAGCGGGCAGAGCGCCCCGCCGCCGGGCGCGCCGTTCCTGTTTTCCGGGGAGAGGGAACGGGATTGGGCGTTTGTTAAGAGGGCGAGATCGGACAGGCCGCCGCCGAGCGGGTTTGAATGATGCATCGCAGAAAACCTCCTTTATGGGTGACGCTTTGTTTCTCGCATACAGTATAGCAGGCTGCGCCGATTCTTCATAGCAATGCTTTGTTCGCGTATACGAAAAGGCCCTAAGGCGTGGCCGCCGCTGAAATTGCTAACGTGAATAAACGGTATATGCCATATAAAAAAGATGGAAAAGGAGAGGGAAAGGAGCGAAAAAGAAGCGGATTCATGTTGAAATAGGATCTTTTTGTTTCTTTACACGCCGAAGAAAAGACGATACCCTTTGAATTACGAAAACCGCTGCGGAGCGCGCCCGCGGCGGCCTAAAGAAAGCACGGCCCATCGTGACGAAAGGGGTATTCATCAGATGAAAAAACTGCTTGCCCTACTGCTCGCCCTCGCGCTGACGCTCGGCGCGGCGGCCGCTCTGGCGGAACCGGAGCCCTACACGCTCCCGCTGAGCGAGGAAACCGTGACCTTTACCTATTGGAAGCCGACGCACACGAACGCCCGGCAGCTGATGACCGACTACAACGGCAATGAGATTTATCAGGAGCTGGAGCGCCGCACGAACGTCCACATCGAGTGGATTCATCCGGCCGCGGGCCAGGAGGCGGAGCAGTTCAACCTGCTGGTCGCGGCGAACGACCTGCCGGACTTTATCTGCATGGAATCCGGCGCGTCTTACCCGGGCGGCGCCGCCAAGGCGATCGCGGACGGCGTCTTCCTCCCGCTGGAGGATTACGTCGCCCAGTATTGCCCGAACCTGACGGCGATTTACGAGAAGTATCCCGAGATCGCCAAGCAGATGAAGACCAACGACGGCCATATCTGGGGCTTCGGCGAGCTCATGCTCGAAGAGGACAGCACCGGCCCGATCTCCCCGTGGGCAGGCCCCGCGGTGCGCGTGGACTGGCTGGAGGAGCTGGGCCTCGACATGCCGGTGACGCTGGACGACTGGCACGAGATGCTCGTGGCCTTCCGCGACCAGAAGGGCGCGCAGGTGCCTTTGATTATGCAGAAGAGCGGCCTGCCGGGCATGCATGAATTCATCAGCGCGTTCGGCGTGGCGAAGGACTTCTACCATGAAAACAATGTCGTGAAGTTCGGTCCCCTCGAAGCGGGCTACAAGGAATACCTGACGCTGATGAACCAGTGGTATCAGGAGGGACTGCTGGACGTGGACTTCCCCTCTACCGCTTCGGATGCGAACTTCTACGCGGAATACCTGACGACCGGCAAGGCGGGCGCGATCTGCGAAACCTATCAGGACATCGTGCCGCTGTACAACGCGCTGCTCGGCGATCAGGGCAAGATTGCCGCCGTTCCCTACCCGAAGAAGAACGCGGACGACCAGCTGCACATCGGCTGCCTCACGCATGACGTCGAAACGGGCCATTCCACGGTCTACGTTAACGCGAAGCTGGACCCTGAAAAGCTGCCGATCGCGATGCGCTGGTGGGATTACATGTACTCCGACGAAGCGTTCATGCTGTGCAACTGGGGCATTGAGGGCCTTACCCACACCATCGTGGACGGCAAGCCGCAGTTTACCGACCGCGTCCTGAAGAACGAAGAGGGCCTGGAGTACGCGCTGTGGGCCTGGAAGTACAAGATCTTCAACGGCACCTTCCGCTACACGGGCTACGCCATGCCGCCGGAAAATGCGCAGGCCAGCCTCGACTCCATCACCACCTGGGCGAAGGACAACGACATGGCCAACATGCTGCCGCCCTCGAGCATTCCGCTGGAGTACAGCGCGGAGTACAACGGCATCATGACCGAGGTCTATACCTACCGCGACCAGATGGCGCTCAAGTTCATCCTCGGCACGGAGCCGCTGGAGAAGTACGACGAGTTCGTCGAGACGCTCAAGACGCTCGGCATCGAGCGCGCGATTGAGATTCAGCAGATCGCGCTGGATATGTACAACAACCGTTAAAACGCGCGGAGCCGTCCCGGGCTGACCTAAGAGGAGCGCGGGACGGCTCCTCTGGCCATCGGCAAAGTCGATGGCCTCGTGCAAAATGAAGATTCATTTTGCACGAAGGATACGGGAGAAGTTTTCCTCCGCAAATGCTGCGGAAAACGCCCCGCCCGACTGGCAAAGCCGGTCGATACGATTCCACAGGAAGGGGAAGTTTCCCCTTCGTACATCCCCTCTGGAATGTTGTTGCTTTATTGATAATCTGAGGAGCGCGGGACGGCTCCTTCTTGACGATGTAGGGGAGGTGAGCACATGCAAAGAGCGATGGGCGTGAGGCTGAGGCAGGACATGCGGCGCAACGGCACCATGTACCTGCTTGCCTTGCCGATGGTGCTCTTTTATCTGGTTTTCTGCTATGGCCCGATTTACGGGCAGATCATCGCGTTCAAGGATTTTTCGCCGGCGCAGGGCATCATGGGCAGCCCATGGGTTGGATTTAAACATTTCGCGGCCTTCTTCAAGGCGCGCACGTTTTCGCAGCTCATCACGAACACCGTCATGATCAGCCTGTACCAGATCGTGTTCGCCTTCCCGGCGCCGATTCTGCTGGCGCTGCTGCTCAACGAGGTGCGCTCCAACGCCTTCAAGCGAGCGGTTCAGACGATTTCATACATGCCGCACTTCATCTCGCTGGTCGTCGTCTGCGGCATGACGCTGGAATTTACCAAGTCGGACGGCGTGGTCAACAGCATCATCATGGCGCTGGGCGGCAGACGCATCTCCTTCTTTACGACGCCCGCCTGGTTCCGGCCGATTTATACGATCACCGACATCTGGCAGGGCATCGGCTGGGGATCGATCATCTACATCGCGGCGCTTTCGGGCATCGACCCGCAGCTGTACGAGGCGGCGACCATGGACGGCGCGGGACGGTTCCGCAAGATGCTGCACGTCACGCTGCCGGGCATCAGCAGCATGATCGTGGTGCTCTTCATCCTGCGCATCGGCCAGGTGATGAGCGTGGGCTTTGAAAAGATCATCCTGCTGTACAACCCCATGCTCTACGACACGGCGGACGTCATATCCACCTACGTATACCGCAAGGGCCTGATGGAGTTCAACTACAGCTACTCTGCGGCGGTCAACGTGTTCAACTCCGTCATCAATTTTACGATTCTGGTGATCGCCAACGCGCTTTCACGCCGCGTGACCGGCAACTCGCTGTGGTAAGGGGGAAAGGAAAATGGTAGAGAAAAAGGATCATATCTTTCCCGCCGTCAACGCCGTCGTGCTCACGGCCTTTACGTTCCTGTGCCTGTATCCGATTCTGTACATCGTCTTCGCTTCCTTCAGCGAACCGGGCAGGCTCATGCAGCATTCCGGAATTCTATGGAAGTCGCTGGGCTTTACGTGGGAGGGGTACGCCCTCACGCTGCGCAACCCCAACATCGCCTCCGGCTACGTGAACACGATCTTCTTCGTGGTCGTCGGAACGACGCTGAACCTGCTGGTGACGGCCATGGGCGCGTTCGTCGTCTCGCGCCGGGATGCGATGCTGGCGGGGCCGATCATGAAGGGTGTCATCTTCACGATGTACTTCTCGGGCGGCCTCATTCCGCTGTACCTGATGGTGAACAGCATGGGCCTGAACAACACGCGCATGGTCGTCATTCTGGTCAGCCTCGTCTCCTCCTGGAACCTGATCGTCATGCGCACGTCGTTTCAGGAGATTCCGGTGAGCCTGGAGGAGTCCGCCAAGATCGACGGCGCGGGCCCGCTGACCATCTTCGCGCGCATCTTCCTGCCGCTCTCCGGCCCGATGCTCGCGACCATGACGCTCTTTTACGGCGTGGGCCACTGGAACGAATGGTTCAACCAGATGATCTTCCTGCGCGACCGCGCGAAGTTTCCGCTGCAGCTGATCCTGCGCGAAATCCTCATCAATAACGACATGAGCACCATGACGAACATGAACAGCGTCGGCACCTATACGAACGACATGTATCAGGTGCTCGTCAAGTACTGCACGATCGTCATCGCTACCGCGCCAATCCTCTGCCTTTACCCGTTCCTGCAGCGCTTTTTCATCAAGGGCGTGATGATCGGCGCGGTCAAGGGCTGAGGAAGCGCTGACTGGGCGCATATCGAAAGGAGATTGCCGCCATGGCTTATTATCGCAACCTTACCGCGCACCAGCCCGACGCGCTGGAGGAGATCCTCGCGCTGCGCCCCGAGGGGGCGGACGCGCCCGCGCAAAGGCCGGACAACCTGCGCGGGCGCATGCTGGGCGCGCTGATGGGCCGGTGCGCCGGATGCGTGCTGGGCGTTCCGGTCGAGGGCTATTCAGTCATGCGCATGCAGGCGCTCGCGCTGGAATCCGCGACGCCCTTCCCGCCGACCGCGTATTGGCGCGCAACCGACCAGCCGGATTACGTGCATTACGAAAAAAACCTGCGTACGGCGTATCTGGAGGATCAGCTCTGCCAGGTTCCCGTAGACGACGATATCACGTACACGATTCTGAACCTGCTGATACTGGAAAAGTACGGGAAGCGCTATTCGATCGAGGACGCGGGCCGGATGTGGGTCGATATTCTGCCCGCAGCGTGCACGGCTGAGGACGAAGCGCTGCGTCAGCTGCGGTCGGGCACGAAGGCCGCCTTCGCCGCGAATTCCAATGAATTCGTGGAATGGATCGGCGCGGCGATCCGCGCGGACGCCTTCGGCTACGCGGCGGCGGGCGATCCGGCGGGAGCAGCCAGAATGTGCTATAACGACGCGTACCTGACCCACCGTCAGAACGGAATCTACGGCGAAATGTTCTGCGCGGCCGCGGTCGCGGCGGCGTTTACGGCGAAGACGCCGCTGGAGGCGGTGCGGGAGGGCATGAGGCAGATCCCACGGGGGAGCGAGCTGTACAAGGCGCTGGAATGGGCCATGGCACAGGCGCCGAAGAATTACCTGCGCGCCCGCATGCTGATCGACGGGAAGTTTCCAGATATGCACGCGGTTCATACGATCAACAACATGTGCGCCATCGTGTTCGCGCTCAAGCTCGGCGGCCTGAACTTTACGAAGTGCGTCAGCGAATGCGTCGCCATGGGTCTGGACAACGACTGCACCGGCGCGACGGTCGGAAGCATCGTCGGCGCCTGTATCGGTATTGATAATATCCCCGCGTACTGGTATGATAGGTTTAACGACACCCTTTGCACGTATCTGCGGGGATACGACGCCCTGTCCATTCAGAATGTGGCGGATCGGTTCGTCGCGTTGAACGACTGATGCGCGTTCCCCGTATGGAGGTGTGGAGGCTGAGGATGCGGGAGGATTGGAATGCGCCACTTTCAACGGAGACGGCTCAGCGTCTACTGGGTACTGCTTGCGTCTTTTCTGCTCATGCTGATTCTATCGACAATCGCCCAGGCGATTGCGGCGCTTCAATCCAACCAAATTCTGACCCGCGAAATCGAGCGGGCGAACGACGCCAGCCTGGAAACGCTGCGCGCGTCCTTTGACGACACGTTCAAGGTGCTGCAGGAGTGGTGCATGGAGCTGTCGCTCGACACGCAGCTCAACAGCCTGATCGCCCAGCAGGGCGTGCGGCGCAGCCCGCAGAGCGCTTACCTCAACGTGCCGGTGGTCAAACGGCTTTCGGAGGTCCGCTTTGCTTCCAGCTATGTGGGCGGCCTGTACATCTACCTGTTGAAGGGCGATTACGTGCTCACCCCGGAGGGCAAGTATTCGGCGGAAGAGTATTTTCAAAAGCACTTCGGAGACGGACAGACGCTGACGCTGGATGCGTGGCGGCAGATGCATGAACAGCCGTTTTTCCGGAAGTATGAGACGATCACCGCGCAGGCGGACAGCGCGCTGAACAGGGCGTTCCTGTTCTACAGCCTGCCGGTGGGCGCGGCTTCCTCGCACAGCGCCGTGCTGGGCGTGGAGCTGAGCATGGAGAACCTGAACCGGCAGGTAACGCAGAACGAATGGCTGTCGGGCGCGTACGTGGGCATCATCGATTCGTCCGGGAACGTGATCTCCCTCGGAAGTGGGGGGGGGGGGTACTCCGCTGCGCGCAGCTTGGCCCGGACGGCATGCACATGAAGCTGCAGCGGATTCAGGGGCAGGAATTTTACGTGACGGACATCGCCTCTGAGGTCAACGGATGGCGCTACATATCGCTCATTCCGCGCAGCGTCTATCAGCGGCCGCGCGATACGCTGCTGCTGTTCTTCGCGGCTGTGCTGGGGGTGACGCTCGCGGTCGGCGTGGCGCTTTCGTTCCTGCTTGCGCGGTTTCACTATACGCCGGTGCAGCGTCTCGTCCGGCTGATGGACGCGGAGCCCGAGGCGCCGGAACCGCGCGGCGCAAAGAACGAATATGCCGCGCTGGAGATGTCCATCCAGTCCGTTCAGCGGGAAAACTGGGCGCTCAGCGAGCTGAACCGCGACCAGGAGGAGGCGCTGCGCCGCCGGTTCCTTACGTCGCTTTTGCAGGGCTCGCTGGTGGACGCCTACGAAATCGAGGGCGTGCTGCGCGAGTGCGGCATGCGGCTGAAGGGGGACGGCTACGCGGTCGTCGTCTTCGGCCTGCGCGCGGGAAGAAGCCCGGCGCGGCCGTGCGGGACGCTCGAAGGGGCGATTCGCACGCACCTGCTGCCCCGCCTGGACGCGGCCTACGTGCTGCTGGAAAGCGAAGCGTGCGTCATCGTCAGCGGAGAGCGGGATGGGCGGGAGCGGCTGCGCGCCTGCTTGGAGGCGGCGCTCGCCGCCTGCGGCGGGGAGGCGGCGGAGGCCTGCGTGAGCGCGGTGCACGAGGACGCGGGCGGCATCCACGAGGCCTACCTGGAGTGCAGCGAGCTGCTGGAGTACGCCCATCTGATGGGGCTCGGCGGGGTTTGCTTTTACGGGGACATGCCCCAAAGGAGCGAGGATCGCATGGTCAACACCATGGTGTCGGAGGAAAAGCTGATAAACCTCCTGCGCGCCGGGCAGTACCCGCAGGCGCAGAAGGTCTTCGGGGAGATGCTGGACGAGACGTTCCGCGTGGGCGGCATGTCGATTCAGGCGATGAAGTGCAACCTGTACGGCCTGATCTATTCGCTCAGCCGCATCGTGGGCACGCCCTGCTCGCCGGAGCAGCTGCCGGTGCTGGAGACGCTGCGCCCCGTGGAGCGGCTGATGGTCTGCAAGACCGTGCCGGATCTGCGGCGCGAGATGAACGCGCTGCTGCGCGAGATGGACGAGGCCATGCGCGCCTCCGTGCCCCCGCGCGTGGAGGGCGCGGAGCTGGTGGACGGGGCCTCCGCCTTTATTCAGGCGCGCTACGCGCAGCAGGACCTCTCGGTCGCGATGGTCGCGGAGGCGATGGGCGTGACGCCCGTCGCGATTACGCGCGTGTTTCAGCGGCTGCTGGGCATGGGCACCCTCGATTACATCCACCACACGCGGCTGAAGGCGGCCAAGCAGCTGCTGAGCGCGAGCGAGCGGAGCATCCGCGAAATCGCGGAGCTCACCGGATACAACAACAGCGTGACGTTCATCCGGGTGTTCAAGAAGTACGAGGGCGTCACCCCGGGCCAGTACCGGGAAAACGAGCAGCAGGCATAGCAGACGCCCCGGCTTTCCGTAAAGAAGGCCGGGGCGTCTTTTCTGGCGTCAGTCCAGGAAGTCTTCGTTGATCTCGACGTGAAAGTCGCGCGCGATGGCGCGCAGGTCGTCGTCGCTGATGGTTTGGCGGATGCCCTGGCCGCAGGAGAGCGCCAGCACGTGAATCTGGGCCGCCTTTTCGATGGTGTGCATCAGGCCAAACGTCGTGTCAAAGTCCGGGCCGGAGGCGAACAGGCCGTGGTGCGCCCAGACTGCGGCATCGAACGCCTTCATGAGCTCGCTCGTCGCCAGCGCGATCTGCGGGCCGCCGGGCACCATCCAGGGCACGACGCCGACGCCCTGCGGAAAGACGACGGGGCATTCCGTGGCGCTCTTCCACAGGGCGCGCGAGAAGTCGCGGCTCGTGAGCGGCAGCACGTAGGTGAGGGCGATGACGTTCGCCGGGTGCGCGTGGTAGATCACGCGGCAGGCGCCGTCCGTGGCCTTCACGCGCACGGCATGGTTCATGAAGTGGCTTTCAAACTCGCTCGTGGGCCGCCCGCCCTTTTCCAGCCCCCAGACGATGCGGAAGCTGTCGCCCGCGTCGTTGATCTGCACGATGCAGATGTTGTCCTGCGGCGCGCGCTTGACGTTTTGAAAGAACTTGCCGCTGCCGGTGGCGATGAAGTGCTCGCCCGCCAGGTGCGGCGCGCACACGCCCATCTGAACGTAGGGGCGGTGATAGGTGAAGTACGGCTCCGCGAGGGCGGCCTCGTCCTGCGTCATGCGGTAGGTCAGGTTGCCTCCGTTGCGCTCGTGCCAGCCCTGCTGCCAGCCCAGCTCGCAGGTGTGAATGTATTCCCGCATGCAGTCGATGTCAAAGATGCTGTTCATCCTGTATTCCTCCCTTTCAGGCGCGCTTTGAGAGCACGTCCCGTTCGTACGCCTCGACCTCGTCCAGCCACGCCTCGCGCTCGGGCACGCCCGCGCGGCGGCAGGCCTCGTCCCACACAGCGCCCCAGGGATAGCCCTTGTACTCCTCGTCCAGCGCCAGAAGCCGCGTGAAGCGCGCGCCGTCCTGCAGCCGCTTCAGGTCCTCCCAGGGCGTCAGCAGGGCCTGCAGCAGCGCGCGCTGCATGGCGCGGACGCCGACGACCCACGCGGCGACGCGGTTGATCGAGGCGTCGAAGAAGTCCAGCCCGATCAGCACCCGGGAGAGCGCGTCGTTTCGCACGATTTCCTTGGCGATTTCGCACAGCTCGCCCTCCAGGCGCACGACGTGGTCGCTGTCCCAGCGCATGGGGCGCGTCACGTGCAGGGGCACCTTGTCAAAGGCGCAGAGCAGCGCGGGGATCTTGTCGCTGACGAATTCCTGCGGGTGGTAGTGGCCGTTGTCCAGCAGCGTGTAGACGCTGGGATGCCGCGCGGCGTAGGCGATGTAGAATTCGCTGGAACCGACGGTGAACGCCTCCAGGCCGATGCCGAAGACCTTGCTCTCCACGCAGTCGATGACGCCGGGCAGCGCTTCCGCGAAGATTTCGTCCAGGCTCTTTTGCAGGCGCAGGCGCGGCCCCAGGCGGTCGGCGGGCACGTCCTTATAGCCGTCCGGAATCCAGACGTTGCAGAGCACCGGCGAGCCCAGCCGCGCGGCGATGGCGGAGGCGACGCGGCGGCAGGCGATGCCGTGGCGCACCCAGAAGGCGCGCACCGCCTCGTCCGGCGACGAGAGGGTCAGGTTGTCCTTCACCATGGGGTGCGAGAAGAAGGTGGGGTTAAAGTCGATGCCCAGGCCGCGCGCCGCCGCGTAGTCCACCCAGGCGTCGAAGTCCTCCGGCAGGAGCTGGTCGCGCTCGCGGGGCGCGCCGGAGAAGACGGCGTAGCTCGCGTGCAGGTTGATGCGGTGCTTGCCGGGGACGAGCGAGAGCGCCTTGTCCATGTCCTGCATGAGCTCCTGGGGGCTGCGGGCCTTGCCGGGATAGTTGCCCGTCGCCTGAATGCCGCCGGAGAGCGCCTCGCCCGCGTTTTCAAAGCCGGTCACGTCGTCGCCCTGCCAGCAGTGGATGGAGATGGGCTGGGCGAGCAGCAGCGAGAGGGCCCGCTCGGTGTCCACGCCGATGGATGCGTATTGGGCCCTGGCCAATTCGTATGCGTTCATGGGGAACCTCCTTTATAAAGAAAAGCCTGTTTGTTGGGTAGGGATTCCGAAGGGGCTGGCCCCTTCGGCCGGGGCGCGGGGGCAGAGCCTCCGCAAAAAAGAATCAGCGGCAGCGAAAAAGCGGGAACCAGAGGGGTTCCTTCAAAGAAAGGAACGGGCGGGAAGCAACGGCTGTGCGGATTGCTCGGGGCGCGTTCCTTGGGAATCCCTTCCCTGACGCTATGAATACGAGAGGGTGTCGAAGCTGCGGCGCACCAGCGCCCGCGCCTGCTCCTTCGTTTGGAGCTCGCCCGCGCCGAGCATCTGCGCCAGCACGTTGCCCAGCGCCGTGGCCTCCGCCGGGCCCGCCGTGACGGGACGCCCGCAGGCGCGCGCGGTCAGCTCGTTCAGGTAGCCGTTCCTGCACCCGCCGCCGACGATGCACACGCGCCGGATGGGCTGCCCGGTGAGCGCTTCCAGCTCCCGCACCGTCCGCGCATAGCTCTCCGCGAGGCTGTGGTACACGCAGGCGCAGAGCTCGCCCGGGGATTTCGGCACGGGCTGGCCGCTCGCGGCGCACGCCGCCTGCACCGCCCGCGTCATGTTTTCCGGCGCGAGGAAGGCGGGATCGTCCACGTCGATGCGGCCTTCAAAGCCGTCCGCCGCCCGTGCGGCTTCCGCCAGCGCGCCGAAGTCCGGCTTCCCCGGAAGCTCACGCCGGATGCACTGGACGATCCAGAGCCCCATGATGTTTTTGAGGTAGCGGATGCTCCCAAAGCAGCCGCCTTCGTTCGTGACGTTCGCCAGGCGGCTTTCCTCGCTCAGCACGGGCGCGTCCAGCTCCACGCCCATCAGGCTCCAGGTGCCGCTGGACAGGTAGGCGTCGCCCGCCTCGACCGGCGCGGCCAGCACCGCCGCCGCCGTGTCGTGCGTGGGCGGCAGCACCACGTCGCAATGAAAGCCCACGCGCGCCGCGATTTCCGGCGACAGCGCGCCAACTCGTTCGCCCGGCTGATGCAGGGGCCCGAACAGACGGCGGGGAAGGCCGAGCGCGTCGATGAGGGAGAAGTCCCAGTCCCGCGCGCGGGCGTCCATCAGCGCCGTCGTCGAGGCGTTCGTGTATTCGCTGATTGCCTCGCCGGTCAGGCGATAGTGCAGGTATTCCGGCATCATCAGCAGGCGCCGGGCACTTAAGAGCGCCTCCGGTTCCTGTTCCCGCAGCGCGAGCAGCTGATACACCGTGTTAAACGGCTGCTTTTGAATGCCGGTGCGCGCGTAGAGCGCGGATTCGGACAGCACCCGGCTGAGCAGCGCGTCCATGCCCTGCGTGCGGCTGTCGCGATAGGCGACCGTATCCCCGATGCGCGCGCCCGCCTCGTCCAGCAGCGCGAAGTCCACCGCCCAGGTGTCAATGCCTACGGAGACCGGCGTCACGCCCAGCGCATGACACGCCTCCATGCCGCGCAGCACGTGCTCAAAGAGCGCGTCCGCGTCCCAGATAAGCCGCCCGCCGCGCTGCTGCATGCCGTTTTCAAAGCGGTATACCTCGCGCAGCGTCAGCTGCCCCTCCTCGATGGAGCCCAGCATGTGCCGCCCGCTCGACGCGCCGATGTCGATGGCCAAATAGGCCCGTGGCAAGGAAATCCCTCCCTTTTCATTTCGTTCGCTGCTTTCAGTATAAAGGCGTCCGAAATAAAAAGAAAGGACGTGATTTGACGAAATTCACGTCCTCATTTGCTTCCTGTACGCCGCGGGCGTCAGGCCGAAGCGCGCGCGGAAGGCACGGTGGAAGTAGCTCGTGTTGTCGTATCCGACCAGCTCGATCACCTGGCCCACGGTGAGCGCCGACGTGCGCAGCAGGTAGGCCGCCTTGTCCAGCCGCTTTCGGCTCAGCAGCTCGCGGTAGGTCTGGCCGGTCGCGGCGTGCACAAGGCGGGAGAGGCGCGGCAGCGGCACGCCGGTTCGCGCCGAGAGGGCGTAAAGCGAGCTTTGCGCATAATTTTCCTCGATGTCGCGCAGCACAGCGAGCACGAGCGCGTCCTGCGCGCGGGCCGGCTGGGCGTATTCCGCGCGGGTGAGGCAGGCGGCCAGGTGCATGAAGAGCAGCTCCATCGTGGCCTTCTCCAGCCCGCGCCGCCCCTCGTCCGGGATGAGCAGGCTGTAGATCAGGTTTTCCAGCAGGTTCTGCACCGGCATTTCGTCCGCGACGTGAAAGAGCAGATAGTCCGGCACGCCCGGCTCCGGCGCGGGCTGCGGGCGCAGGCAGTCGGTCAGGAAGCGGCCGAGCAGCGTGTCCTGCCCGATGCGCTCGGCCGCGGTATCGAAGAACTGCGGCAGCACGATGAGGTTGACGGCGATGTCGCCCGCGCCCGCGCGGTCGATGGCGTGGAAGGCGCTTTGGCCGAGCAGCAGCAGCTCGCCCGCGCGCAGCGTGACGGTCTGTGCGTCGTCCAGGATATGCGTCGTCTCGCCCTGCACCATGTAGAGGATCTCGACGTAGTTGTGCCCATGGCGCGGGAAGGCCGCGAAGCGCGTGTGCTTGCGAAGCGCGATCATCTGTCCGCGGCGGAGCATCTTGTCCCTGTCCACCGTGAAGTCGCGCGCGTAGGTATAGGCGGCGCGGTCCACCTGCGCGCCGCGCAGCAGGCGCTCCTCCTCGGGCGTGATGGCCGCGAGGCGGCGGAGCAGCTCATCCCTCATGCGCGCGCCTCCCTTGCTTTTCTCCTTTGGAAGGTTCGCCGCGCGCCCTTCAACTCCTGCCTGCGACAAAAAAGGGCGTTTCTGGAAGGCGCGGGCAAAAGAGGAAGGAGCCACAAGCATAAGCGCGGCGCCGGATGCCAAAATAGCGTGGTAGATACGGAGCGAAACGGCAGATTGGGGCAATGAACGGATGATCGAACTTTCACATATCGGCAAGAAATACCGCATGGGGGACGGCGAGGTCGACGCGCTGGCGGACGTGAATCTCTTCGTAAGCAGGGGCGAGTTCGTGGCGGTCATCGGGCCGTCGGGCTCCGGCAAGTCGACGCTGATGAACATCATGGGCTGCCTGGACAGGCCGAGCGCGGGCGCGTACCGGCTGGACGGCGTGAACGTGGAGCTGCTGGGCGCGGACGAGCTCGCGGCGGTGCGCGGGCGGAAGATCGGGTTCGTGTTTCAGGGCTTTCAGCTGCTGCCGCGTCTTACGGCGCTGGAGAACGTCGAATTGCCGCTGATGATCGCGGGCGTGGGCGCGAAGGAACGCAGGCGGCGCGCGGGCGACGCGCTGGTTCGGGTGGGGCTGGACGCGCGCATGCGCCACCGGCCCAGCCAGCTTTCCGGCGGGCAGCAGCAGCGCGTGGCCATCGCGCGGGCGCTGGTGACCGACCCGCCCGTGCTGCTCGCGGACGAACCGACGGGCAATCTGGATTCGCGCGCAAGCCGGGACGTGATGGACCTGCTCTGCGCGCTCAACGCGCAGGGCCGCACCGTCGTGCTCATCACACACGACCCGGGCGTCGCCGCGCGCGCGGGCAGGCAGGTGCGCGTGAAGGACGGAAGGTTGGAGGGGGCGAACTGAACCCATCTGGAAAGATACGCACAGGACGTGGAAGACCCCGGAAGGCGAAAACCTTCCGGGGGATCGGCGTTAGTTGTTTCCGGCTGCTTTGAGGCTTGCGAGGTAGCGGTCGTATACGGTCTGGTAAATGCGCAGGTACTCGTCCAGACCGGCAGCGTTCAAATCCTTTAAGTAGGCGTCCCATTCCTCATCGACTCCGCCGTCCATCATCCATTTGGCGGAATACGACGAGACGATATTTTTCAGCTGTGGAACGATCTGGGAAATCGTGTTTTGCTCTTCCTGCAGGAAGAAAAGCCGCGGGAGTGCTTCAAATTCGTCCATGATTTCATATTTTCCGTTTGTAATCTGACCTTCCAGTAGGTATTTCATCGTATCGACGGGGTACTCCAGAATCGTGTCATAGTAATCGGACAGAATAGCGAGAGATCCTTTAACCGGTGTACAGAAATTGCGCATATCGGCAAACGATGCGAAGCCATCCTTGAGGTTGGGCTGACCGTTCTCGTCGAAATCGTAACCGATCAGGCCGTTTTCTTTCTGTACGAAGATGTACTCCGGCATGCCCCAGTTAAGATAAATCGATTCGTAGGGCGCGTAGCAGAAGTCTACGAAACGGGCGACAAGCTCGGGGTATTCGCAGGCGTCGGTAATGGCGCAGGCGGTAGGAAGCTGGAGCTCAGAGAAGTTATTTTCCACGCCGGACATTCCTTGGGGTCCCTGGAGACGCGGAAGTGCAACGTACTGTTCGCGCACAGCGCCGTCCGGTACGGCGGACATGCGGTTCCATGTGCCGCATACGCCGATCTGTGCGACGCCCTGATTCATCTTGTCTACGATGATACCGCGCGGGTTACTGCTGGGCGAGAACGAGGCGGGATCAATCAGCCCTTCCTGATACATTTGATGGAACCATGCGACGGTGTCCTTATACGCATCGAGCGTGGCAGTGTATACGAGTTTACCTTCCTTAGCGGTGAGAAAGTCGTCCTGCTGGCCGACGATCGGAATGCCCTGACCGAAGCAGCCGGCGATGGAGCAGAAGATGTTTTGGCTTCCGAAATCTCCGTTTTGCATGAAGTTGAAAGCCATGGGGTACTCGTCATCCAGACCGTTGCCGTTCAGATCCTTCCCCTTCATGGCGCGCATTGCGTCCGCCAGTTCGTCTAACGTCGTAGGTACGGGCAGGCCCAGCTGATCCAGCCAGTCTTTGTTGATAATCATCGCGCCCGGCGTATTGACGAGCCCTTTCATCTCTTCAATGTAGGGGAACCCGTACATATTGCCGTCGGGAGCGGTGCACATGGCCTTGTACTCCGGGCGCTCTTCAAATATTTTTTTGAGGTTGGGCATGTACTGTTCCACTAGATCCTGGGTCGGAATGAAGATACCCGAATCGATGTACTGCGAAATCACGCTTGCATCGATCGTGTTCCAGAAGACGTCCGGATAATCGCCGCTGGCAAGGAGGAGATTGGCCTTTTCCAGCGCCCCTTCCGATGGGTTTTTGAGCCAATCAAAGGTAATGCCAGTCTTTTCGGCTGCGTATTTAACCCACATCGTATCGTTCAGCTCTTCTGGCAGCAATGGATTGGCTGCGATAAACATCGTGATTTCGGGCATTTGAGCGTCTTGCTTCAGGATGGGAAGTCCCTCCGCATTCATGATATCCGAGATATCTGGGGCGGCATAAACCGAGGCGGGCAGGAGCAATGCCAGGCATACGAACGAACAAAGAATAGCGCGTATACTTCTCTTTTTCATACCAGATTCTCCTTTTCGATGTAAACTTTTCGATGCTGCTTTTTTTTGCGGTTTTGACGGATGGTTCCCAGTCGCTGCCCTCCTTTCCTGATCATTATGGCGGGACGTCATCCCTTGATCGCGCCGATCATCACACCTTTTGCAAAGTACTTTTGCAGGAATGGGTAGAGCAGAAGCAGCGGGAGCGCTCCAATGACGATGACGCCATACTTCATCTGTTCTGCCAACTTGGCGCGGGAATCATACCCCATGGCATCTCCGAGCATGTCGGTCGTGGAATTGATGAGGATTAGGTTGCGCAGCACGACCTGCAGGGGCATCTTCTTTTCTTCGGTCATGTACATGAGCGCGTTGAAATACGCATTCCACTGCGATACGGCGAAGAAAAGGCCGATGACGGCAATGATGGTCTGAGATAGGGGGAGTACGATGCGAAAGAAAAACGTGAAGTCATCGCATCCATCGATCCGGGCTGCTTCCAGTAGTTCGGGTGGGATCGATTCCTGAAAAAAAGTTCGGGCGACGATGAGGTTCCAAGCGCTGCACGCGCTGGGCAATACGATCGCCCAAGCGGTGTTCAGCAGATGAAGCGACTTGATAAGCAGATAGGAAGGGATCATGCCGCCGGAGAAAAACATCGTAAACGTGAAGATCATCATGAGTCCATCCCGAAATACCATGTCGCGCCGGGATAAAACGTAGGCGGCGGGGATCGTGGTCACGAGCGAACAGACGACCGTCAAGCCCATATAGAGAAAAGAATTGGTGTATCCGCGCCATAAGGGCTTGTATTCCAGAATTCGTTCATACCCGTCCAGAAAAGGTTTTTCCGGATATAGAAGAAACTTTCCTGAGTTGACGACGGCGGGATCTGTAAAGGAGGCTATGAGGATATAATAGAGCGGGTAGATAACGACAAGACACAGAACTGTCAGCAATATCCCTAAGGCCACATTGAAGATGCGGTCATTGCGCGTCAGACGTTTTCCTTGATACATTTGCGCCCCTCCTTATCAGAACAGGCTGACGCTGGAAAGACGTTTGCAGATCCAGTTCGTCAGAATAAGGAATAGAAGATTGATGATGGAATTAAAGAGACCGACGGCCGAGGCAAAGCTGAACTGCGCGCTTTGCACACCCACCTTATACACGTAAGTGGAAACGACCTCACTGACGGTTAGGTTCATGCCGGTCTGCATGAGGTATACCTTTTCATATCCCACGGAGAGCATATTGCCCGTCGCTAAAACAAGCATGATGACAACCGTAGGGGTAAGCGCGGGTAGCTCGATATAGCGGATTCGCTGCATGCGTGTGGCGCCGTCGATCATCGCCGCTTCGTATAAATCAGGAGAAATCGTCGTGAGCGTGGAGAGATAAATGATGGCGTTAAAGCCCGCCGTCTGCCAGATGCCGGAGAGGACGTAAACGGGAATGAAGTATTCTGGACGCGACATAAACATGCGGCTTCCAATACCGCATACCTCCAGCAGGCGGTTTACAAAGCCCGTCGTCGGATTGAGTATGACGGAGAGGATGCCCACGACGACAACGTTGGAAATAAAATAAGGAACATAGGTGGCCGTTTGCACGAATTTGCGTAGCGTCGTACGTTGGATTTGGTTGATGACGAGCGCCAGTAGAATTGGAACCGGGAAGCTAAAGAGCAACGTGCAAAAACTGAGACGCAACGTATTTAAAATGCTTTGGAAGGCGATCTGTGTGCTAAAAAACTGTTGAAAGTACTTAAGGCCGGCCCATGGGCTTCCCCAGATACCCAGCTTGGGTTTGTAGGTTTTAAAGGCTATCAGCAGACCGTACATGGGGCCATAGCAGAATACAGCGACCCAGATGAGGGCAGGTAAAAGCAGAATCCATAGTTGCCACGTACGCAGCATCCTGTGCAGACGGACGCAGCGCGAAGCAGAACGATTCATGGCAATCCTCCTTACCGGTTTTCGGGTATCCTCATAGAAATAATCGACATATTCTGCACATTGACGCTGCCGTTCTGCGCGTATATGCCGATGCATCCGGTGTGAAGCGCGGTGGTAACGGTGCTGAAACAAACGCGGCCATTCAGACTGATTTCAATTTCTCCTCCTATATGACGCAGCAGGATGGAGATACTGCCCATGGAAAAATCTGCTGCACATTCCTGAAGCACTCTGTAATCAAACCATGGCTGACCGCTTTCCAGCGTGCAATGCGCGTGCTTAATCAGTCGAACCGTTCCACGGGTGGGACAGAATTCCAGAAAATATCCGGCGGCATCCTCATCCAAGTGAAAACAGACCCCGCCGCTGTGCGCCGCTACGGATAGCTGTGCCTTCAAGGTGAAATCGTGGATATCGGGAAATTGCGCGCAACATGCCTCCATGCCCTCCAGGACGGTCAGCGTGTGATCCGTCATAAACGCAGTAGGATTATGCATGCAGAGGCTATGTTCCGCCTTGTCCCACGGAACGGTTTGTCCGGCATAATTCTCCCAGGCGGCAGGCGAACACAGGTAAAGACTTCCATTGTTGTCCTGACGGACGTCTAGGACGGCTGGGACGTACTTTA
Source organism: Beduinella massiliensis (assembly GCF_900199405.1). Classification (NCBI taxonomy): domain Bacteria; kingdom Bacillati; phylum Bacillota; class Clostridia; order Eubacteriales; family Beduinellaceae; genus Beduinella; species Beduinella massiliensis. Next base: position 3,401,901 of record NZ_LT963430.1, on the reverse strand, counting down.
TCACATGTCCTTTTGCGATTTGAAGACCGAATGGACTGGGACCGTCCTCCAGGGCGAATGTCCAACAGGCGAAAACGTCGCGCCCCTGAAAGCGAGCCAACCTTCCAGCATAATGGGACCAAGCGGGCATGAGCAGAGGGTTTCCCGCAGGTTCAAAAGGCCCAGAAATCGACTTGGACACCCAGTATCGCTGCGTTTGATCCTCGATAACGCAGGCGATCAGATAATAGAGGCCGCCGATTTTATAGAGCTGCGGGCATTCCAGGTCGTAGAATGCGTACGGCGCAAACAGAGGGGGGCATACTTCCCATTCCACCAAATCCGTCGATTTCATGAGGCCGACACAACCACGACGCAGGTACGGGCCGTGGTTTATGCGTGCGCATATGAGACAGAAATAGACGCCGTCTTCATAATAAATCTTAGGGTCGCGCCAGGATACATGATCTGGGTTTTGATGTAATTGTTCGTAAAAGCGTGGGTCTGCAGGGATGAAGCCGGGGGTCTTTTCCCATATCATCAGGTCGTCTGAAACGGCGGTCATAATGCGCTCTTCACGGCCGCCTTCACGACGGCAAGTGGCGCCATATAGCATCACGTAACGCCCGTTTGCCCTTGTGACGCTGACTGTACGAATCATGTCGTCGTCCCAATCACCGGGGTTGCCGGTTCGCAAAGCCGGAGCGACGGCTTCCCACGAAAGGCCATCAAAGGAAACGGCATGTGCGATGAGATCGCGATTTGGAATGACCAGATGGAACATATGAAGTATTCCATCTTTTTCAATGATCTCTACGTCGCCTATGTCGCTATGGTAGCTTCTGGGTCTGTACAAGGCAGATCACATCCTTAATAATGTTATCGATAACATTATTGCTTAAATAAAAAAGCGAAAATGTTAACGTCTACAATTTGGATTATAGAGCGTAATTGCTGAAATGTCAAGAATAAATTTATAATATTTTTGACGATAAGTTGCGAACGACCACAAATGATGATAGAATAAAGTTATCGATTACAAAATCGGAGGAACATAAGATGGCGACGTGCAAAGATGTTGCCCAGCGTGCAGGCGTATCGACGGCAACCGTGACCAGGGCTTTTGAAAGCGGCAGCACGATTAAGGAGTCAACACGGCAAAGAATTTTACAGATTGCACACGAAATGCAGTATACTCCAAACCTTACGGCACGCAGCCTTAAACAGCAGCGTACGCATACGATCGGCATCACCCTAAAGGATGCGGATAACCCGTTTTACATGCAGGTAGCGAAGCGTTTGGAGCATCGCTTATTGGAGCGAAATTATCGCGCGCTGCTTTCGTTTGCGGATCCCGTGACGCTGGATGAAACGAAGTGCTTGGAGGTCATGTTCGGCTCGCGGGTAGACGGTGTTATTTTTTCTCCTGAAACGACGGCTTGCGCTTCGGTGGTGGATGCAATGCAGGCGCAGAATATTCGATTTTTGCAAATCTTTAAGCATTCATTCGCCAATTTGGACGCCCTGTGCATCGAAAACGAGTTGGGCGTGTTTATGGCGGCACAGTACCTCCTAGACCTTGGACACCGACGTATGCTATTTATCAGCGACGGACACGACGCGCGCATTGCCGGATTTTGGAGGGCGCTGGAAACGCGGCAGGTGCCGCCGTTCTGTGCACAAGAGGTTCCTCTCGAAAAAGACGCGGCGGAGGCGACGGCGCATCTGCGGGCAGAGATGGATCGTATTCATCCTACGGCGATGATCTGCATTGCAAACCGCGCCAGCACAGTGGCGTTTCGCTTGCTTTGGGATATGGGGCTTCGCATTCCGGAGGACATGAGCCTGATAATTAACGACGATCTTCAGTGGTGCCAAATGCTCGATATCACGACGGTCGCCCATCCTTATGACGAGATTGCGCAATGTGCGGTTGATAAACTGCTAGACCGCTTAGAAAACCCCTCCCAGCCTCAGGAACCGAAGACAACATGGATTAAGCCGTTGCTGATTCGGAGAAAATCCGTGAGCCGCATAGCGCCGGGTGAATAAGCGGAGCGGGCTGCAGACGAAACATCGTCCGCAGCCCGCCCCTCCATTATTCGTACTTCCCGTTTTCGAGCGTCCGCTTGAGGAACTTGCCGGTGTAGCTCTTTTTGCACCTGGCGACTTCCTCGGGCGTGCCGGTGACGACCACCTGACCGCCACGGTCGCCGCCCTCCGGCCCCAGGTCGATCACGTAGTCGCAGGCCTTGATGACGTCCAGGTTGTGCTCGATGATGAGCACGGTGTTGCCGGCCTCCGCCAGGCGCGAGAGCACCTGCACCAGGCGGTCGCAGTCGGCCATGTGCAGGCCGGTGGTGGGCTCGTCCAGCACGTAGAGCGTCTTGCCGGTGGAGGCGCGGGAAAGCTCCGTCGCCAGCTTGATGCGCTGCGCCTCGCCGCCGGAAAGCGTCGTGGAGGGCTGCCCCAGCTTGATGTAGCCCAGGCCCACGTCGTAGAGCGTCTGCAGCTTGCGCAGGATTTTCGGGTGGTTTTCAAAGTAGGAGAGCGCTTCCTCGACGGTCATCTCGAGCACGTCGTAGATGTTCTTGCCCTTGTAGGTCACCTCGAGCGTCTCGCGGTTGTAGCGCTTGCCCTTGCAGACCTCGCAGGGTACGTACAGATCCGCGAGGAAGCTCATGTCGATCTTGATGATGCCGTCGCCGGAGCAGGCCTCGCAGCGGCCGCCCTTGACGTTGAAGGAAAAGCGGTTTTCCTTGTAACCGCGCTCCTTGGCGTCCGGCGTCTGCGCGAAGACCCTGCGGATGAGGTCGAACAGCCCCGTGTACGTCGCGGGGTTGGAGCGCGGCGTGCGCCCGATGGGCGACTGGTCGATGTCGATCACCTTGTCCAGAATGGGCTTGCCTTCCGGCGGGAAGAGCCCGTCGATGGCGTCGTGATCGCCGGGGCGGGTCTTGGCGCGGTTCAGGTCGTGGGCGAGGGCCTTGTAGACGATTTCGTTGACGAGCGAGGACTTGCCGCTGCCCGAGACGCCGGTGACCACGCACATGACGCCCAGCGGGATGTCCACGTCGATGTCCTTGAGGTTGTGCGCCCGCGCGCCGCGCACGGTGATGAAGCCCGCGGGCTCGCGGCGGCGCTTCGGGATGGGGATGTAGCGCTTGCCGGACAGGTACAGGCCGGTGATGGAGTCGGGGTTTGCCTTGATCTCCTCCACCGTGCCTTGCGCGATCAGCTTGCCGCCATGCGCGCCCGCGCCGGGGCCGATGTCCACGATCTGGTCCGCCGCGTACATCGTGTCCTCGTCGTGCTCCACGACGACCAGCGTGTTGCCCAGGTCGCGCAGGTTTTTGAGGGTATTCAGCAGCCGTTCGTTGTCGCGCTGGTGCAGGCCGATGGAGGGCTCGTCCAGGATGTAGAGCACGCCCACGAGGCTGGAGCCGATCTGCGTCGCCAGGCGGATGCGCTGGGCCTCGCCGCCGGAGAGCGTGCAGGCCGAGCGGGAGAGCGTCAGGTAGTCGAGGCCGACGTCCGCCAGAAAGCCCAGGCGCGAACCGATTTCCTTGAGCACCTGGTGGGCGATCATGCGCTCCTTTTCGGTGAGCTCCAGCCCGTCGAAGAACTTCTTGGCCTGCAGAACCGACATGTCGGAAATCTGCGCGATGTTCTTGCCGCCGATGGTGACGGCCAGCGCTTCGCGCTTGAGGCGCTTGCCCTTGCAGGAGGGGCAGGGCGTCTCGGTCATCAGCTCCTCGTACGCTTCCTTCGCGCCGTCGCTGCTGGTCTCGTTGTAGCGGCGCTCGATGGTGGTGATGATGCCCTCGAACGGCGCCATGAAGCTGCCGCTGCCCTGCGCGCGGCTGTATTCAATCTTGATCTTTTCGCCCTTGGTGCCGTAGAGCAGGATGTCTATGATCTCCGGCGGCAGATCGGAAAGCGGCGTGTCCAGCGAGAAGCCGTAGTGCTTGGCGAGCGCGCCGAAGAACATGCTCGCCTGCGAGGAGGCGTCGCGCGTGTTCCAGCCGGTCGCCTGTATGGCGTCCTCGCTGAGGCTCTTGGACCAGTCGGGGATGACGAGGTTCGGGTCTACCTTCATGAGCGAGCCCAGGCCCGTGCAGGTCGGGCAGGCGCCGTAGGGGCTGTTGAAGGAGAACAGGCGCGGCGCGAGCTCCTCGATGCTGACGTTGCAGTCCGGGCAGGCGTAGTTCTGCGAAAAGAGCAGCTCCCGCTCGCCGGGGCCGATGTCCACCACGGCGAGGCCGCCGGACTGGTGCAGCGCGGTTTCCAGCGAGTCGGTGAGGCGGGTGGAGATGCCCTCCTTCACGGCGATGCGGTCCACCACGACCTCGATGGTGTGCTTTTTCTGCTTGGTGAGCTGCGGCACGTCGCCCACGTCGTACGTCTCGCCGTCCACGCGCACGCGGACGAAGCCCTGCTTGGCGATGTCCTCGAAGAGCTTTTGGTATTCGCCCTTGCGGCCGCGCACGAGGGGGGAGAGGATCTGAATGCGCGTGCGCTCAGGCAGCGCCTCGATCTGGTCCACCATCTGATCGACCGTCTGCTGCTTGATGACCTTGCCGCAGACCGGGCAGTGGGGAATGCCGATGCGCGCGTAGAGCAGGCGCAGGTAGTCGTGGATCTCCGTAACCGTGCCCACGGTCGAGCGCGGGTTGCGGCTCGTCGTCTTCTGGTCGATGGAGATGGCGGGGGAGAGGCCGTCGATGTAGTCCACATCCGGCTTTTCCATCTGACCCAGGAACATGCGGGCGTAGGAGGACAGGGATTCCACGTAACGGCGCTGGCCCTCGGCGTACAGCGTGTCGAACGCGAGGGACGACTTGCCGCTGCCGGACAGGCCGGTGAAGACCACCAGCTTGTCGCGCGGGATGGTCAGGTCGATATTCTGCAAATTGTGCTCGCGGGCACCTTTTATGATAATTTGGTCTTGCACGGAGTACCTCCACCTGTCATTTGAATGCGGGCTCATTATAACACAATATAAAAATGAGAACAAGCGTTTTTATAAAAGAAGGAGACCGGAAAATCCCGGGGGGAACGAAAACAGCGCCGGGGAGAGGGCGCGGCGGGCCGTTTCGGCCTTCCGCGTCCGTTCATTCTCTGAGCGAGCGCACGCTGCCGCGGGCGTTCAGCCTAGGGGAATAGATGGTCTTCACATGGCGGCCCAAAGGGTCCGCGATGCGCTTTAACAGGGTTTCCGCCGCCGCGCGCCCCATGATCTGCGGCTCGCAGCTGATCGTGGTGAGATTGAGGCCATCCTCCGACACCAAAGGCGAATCGTCGAAGCAGACGATGCTGATGTCCTCGGGAACGCGTCTGCCCAGCTTGAGAAGCTGGTGTACGGCGCCTGCCGCCATGTAATTATTGCCGATATAGGCGGCGGTATAATCGCGCGGCATGAGCCAATCGGCAAATTTTTTTCCGCATTCGCGCGAGAGGTCCCCAAAGACGGCGTCGTCCTGGGTAAAGGGAACGCCGTTATCGTGCATGGCTTCGGTAAAGCCGCGCAGGCGGTCCTGGGGCGCGGCGGAGTTGCGCGGCCCGGCCAGGTGCGCGATTCGTCTGTGCCCATTTTCAATCAGGTGCTGCGCGGCCAGGTAGCCGCCCCGGTAGTTGTCGATGCGGACGACGTCCAGGTCGAGGGAGCGTATATACCGGTTGACGAGCACGACGGGGATTTCGGCGCTTTGCAGAAAGGAAACCAGCTCCTGCGTTTCCACCGCGGTAATCATGATGATTCCCGCGTAGCCGTTTTCCTCGGCGGTCTTGATGCAGCGCATTTCGACCTCGGAATCATACCGGCTGTTGCAAAGCGACATCTGGTAGCCGTTCGCTTCGAGCACGTCGTAAAGGCCGAGGATGATGTGCGCGAAAAACTCCGTGGCGATGTCGCCGACCACGACGAGCACCGTCTTGGAGAGGATGCCCCTGCCCTGAAAAAGGGCGTCGCTGTCGCTGATGCCCAGCTCCTGCATGGCTTTGCGGATGCGCTGCATCGTCTCCGGGCGCACCTTTGCGCTATGCGTCAGCGCTCTGGAGACCGTCGCGAAGGAAACGCCCGCCTTTTCCGCGATGAGTTTTTGCTTCATCTCTGCGCCCTCCATTTGTTTCCTGCCGGTATTATATAGCCAAGCCCTCCTTGCGTGCAACTTGATTTCATGAAAAATTTGAAATTCGTGAAATTGGATTGCGGCCGCAAGAAGGGAACCCTATAATGAACACAAAACAGGGGAGGAAAAATGGAGATTATCTCCAAACCCTTTGAAAGCTGCACACGCTGCGCTTAGCGTACGGACATCTGAGGGGACCTCGAAAGCGATGCCTGAGAAAATATTTCAGAAGGAGCGAAAGCGATGATTCATCCTGTTGGATGCCGGCGCGAGCTGTTCGTGGATGGCGAGCTGCTGGACGCCGGACGGACGACCGCGCGCGAGACGCTGCACCATCCGCAGCGCCGGGAATGCGTCATGACGAACGACGCGCCGTGGGAGGCCGACGGCTGGGTCTATTACACCGTGTTGCAGGACGAGCGGATATTCCGGATGTATTATCTGTGCATGCCGATGTACAACCGGGAGCATACGCGCCACGATCCCCCGTTTCATCATATCTGCTATGCGCAGAGCGGGGACGGGATTCACTGGCACAAGCCAGATCTGGGTATCTGCGCCTATGAAGGCGACACCCATAACAACATCGTGGCCATCACGGACACGATGGACGCATTTCACGTGTTCATCGACCGGAATCCCGCGTGCCCGGCGAGCGAGCGCTATAAGGCCGTGTATACGCGCCCGGGGCGGCAGCTCTGGTGCATGACCAGCGCGGACGGTCTCCACTTTCAGGACGGCTGGATGCTCTGCGATAAAGGGGTCTACGATTCGCACAACACGGCATTTTGGGACGGAAACACGGGACGGTATGTGTGCTACGCCCGCGATTTTCACGAGAGCGCGGAGGGCGAACGGATCCGCGACATTCGGCGGATGGAGTCCGGGGATTTCCGCACCTGGTCGGAACCGGAGCGCATCTCCTACGCGGACTCGCCCTACGACTTTCACATGTACACCAACGGCATTCAGCCCTACTTCCGCGCGCCGCATCTGTACGTCGCCTTTCCGGCGCGATATACGGAACGCCGGGAATGGACGGCGAATTACGAACGGCTGTGCGGCGCGGAGCGGCGCAGGTGGCGCATGCAGTTCCACCCGCGCTATGGCCTGGCGGTGACGGACGGGCTGTTCATGTCCTCGCGCGACGGAAGGCGCTTCAGGCGATGGAACGAGGCTTTCCTGCGGCCCGGCCCGGAAAGCGAGAAGCGTTGGGTATACGGGGACGGCTATGCGGCCTATGGCCTGATCGAGACGCAAAGCGCCGTGGACGGCGAGGATCGGGAGCTCTCGCTTTACGCCAGCGCGAACGATTGGTCGGACACGCCCGTGCAGGTGTTCCGCTACACGCTGCGCCTGGACGGCTTCGTCAGCCGCGGCGCCGGCTACGCGGGCGGAGAGGTCGTCACGCAGCCCCTCGTCTTTGAAGGGGAGGCATTGTCCGTGAACTTCGCCACCTCGGCTGCGGGCGGCATGCGCGTTCGCCTGGAGGATGCGGAGGGCAACGCGTTAGCGGGGTATGACAGCGGCGAGCTTTTCGGCGACGCCACCGACCGGCGGGTTGACTTTGAAAGGCCGCTTTCCGAGCTGCGGGGCAGGCCGGTGCGCCTGTGCTTCCATTTGCGCGATGCGGAGGTCTACGCATTTCAATTTTTGCCGAAGGAGAAATGAGCGAATGAAAAATCAGTTTCGGGCGGCGCTCGCTTCCGGGCGGCGTCTCCTGGGCACCCACGTCAACCTGACCGACCATCGCGTGTGCGAAATGCTGGGCTCGGTGGGCTTTGACTACCTGTGGATCGACATGGAGCATATTTCCACAAGCTTTCATGAGATGGAGACGCACCTCATCGCCGCAAAGGCTGCGGGCACGCCCAGCATGGTGCGCGTCACCTGGAACGACATCCCGAACATCAAGCGCGTCCTGGAGGCGGGGCCGGACGCCATCGTCGTGCCCATGGTCAACAGCGTCGAGGATGCCCGGCGCGCGATCGACACCTGCATCTACCCGCCGGAGGGCAGGCGGGGGTTCGGGCCCTGCCGGGCGATTCGTTACGGCCTGGACAGCGTGCAGGACTACATCGACCACGGCAGCAAGGAGCTGTGCAGGTTTTTGCAGGTGGAGACGCTGGACGCGGTTCACGCCATGGAGGAGGTCGCGAAGATTCCCTATGTAGACGGCTTCGTGATCGGCCCGATGGATCTCAGCGGCTCCGTGGGCGAGCTGGGCCACGCGTTGCAGGGGGAAAGGACCAACGCTTATATCGATTTGGCCATCCAAAAAGCGCACGACGCGGGCAAGCCCATCGGCCTTTCCACGGGCGCGGATACCGCCGCGGAGCTTGCGCATTGGATGAGCAAGGGCGTAGACTTCATTTCCGCGAGCACGGACATGTGGAGCATTTTAAAGGGCGCGCAGGATCTCCTGGCGCTCATGCAGGAGGTGTCCGGCAGATACCCGCGCGATGAGGGAGGGAAGGCCGTATGACGGCCGCCGGAAAAAACCGCCGGCGAGAGGCGGTCCGAAGGCTGGGGCGGGATGTCGTGCGCGACCGTCAGCTCTACCTTCTCATCCTGCCGGCTGTTTTGGTGGTGTTCTTCTTCAACTACGTGCCGATTTACGGCCTGCAGATCGCTTTTAGGGACTTCAAGCCCTCGCGCGGCATCTGGGGAAGCCCGTGGGTGGGGCTGAAATACTTTGAGCGCTTTGTAAAGTCGCCCAACATGTGGACGTACGTGCGCAACACCCTGAGCCTTTCCATCTGGGGCGTGCTGATCGCCTTCCCTTTGAAGGTATTCCTCGCGCTGGTGATCAACGAGATCGGCGCGCCGCGCTACAAGAAGTTCGTGCAGACCGTGACGTACGCGCCCTATTTTATCTCCGTGACCGTGCTCATCAGCATGGTGAACCTGATGCTGAACAAGGAAACCGGCGTCCTGACGCTTCTCTTTCAGGCGATGGGGCTACACGCCGAGGACTGGCTCACGAGCCCCAGGGCCTTTCAGTGGGTTTACGTCGTCTCCGGCATGTGGCAGCAGACGGGCTGGGGCGCGGTGATCTTTCTGGCGGCGCTGTCCGGCGTGGATCAGCAGCTCCACGAGGCGGCGATGATCGACGGCGCGACGCGCGTGCAGCGCATTTGGCACGTAAATCTGCCGAGCATTCTGCCCACGGTGACGATCATGTTCATCCTTCAAATGGGCGGGCTGATGAGCGTCGGCCATGAAAAGGCGCTTTTGATGCAGAACGCGCTGAACCTGGAAGCCAGCGAGCTGATATCCACCTACGTCTACAAGGTAGGCCTGCAAAAGGCGCAGTACAGCTTTTCGGCGGCGGTAGGAATGTTCAACTCGGTGGTCAACGTCGTGCTGATGCTGACAATGAACTGGATCGTCAAGAAGATGGGGCAGGTGAGCGCGCTGTGAACGCTAGACGTGTATCCCGGAAACGCCTTTCAAGCGGGGATGACTTTATCGTCGACTTCATCGTGCTGCTGTTGACGGCTGCCGCCCTGATCGTCGTGCTGTATCCGCTCCTGTTTGTGCTTTCCTCCTCGGTCAGCGAACCGATGAGCGTCGTGCGCGGCGAGGTTCGGCTGCTGCCCGTCGGGTTCACCCTGGAGGGCTACAGCCGGATTCTTGAATACACCCCCATCTGGCGGGGCTATCTGAACACGATCTTTTACACGCTCGGCAGCGTCGCCGTCACCCTCGTCACGACGATTCCCGCAGCCTACGTGCTTTCGCGCAAAGAGCTGCGAGGGCATGGCTTCCTGACGGCCTATTTCGCGTTCACGATGTTTTGCAACGCGGGCCTGATTCCGACCTACCTGGCCGTTCAGAGCTACGGAATGCTCAATACGTTCTGGCCGCTGATCCTGGAGGGCGCGGTAACGATGTCCAACCTGATCGTCGTGCGCACTTACTTTACCACGTCCGTGCCACGCGACCTTTCTGAGGCGGCCTTTATCGACGGATGCAGCAATATGAAGCTGTTTGTGCAGATCATGCTGCCGCTGGCCAAGCCGGTGATCGCGGTGATCGCGCTGTACGCGGCGGTCGCGCAGTGGAACAGCTACTTCAACCCGCTGATCTACCTGTCCGACCCGGCCAAATATCCCCTGCAGGTTCACCTGCGCAATATCCTCATCATGGGGGAGACGACGGACTTCATGGGCTCCGACCCCGAAGAGCTGGCGGATATGGTGCGGCTGCGCCAGCTTCGCGAGTCGATGAAATATGGGCTGATCGTCGTATCGGCGCTGCCCATGCTCTGCGTTTATCCGTTCCTGCAGCGCTTTTTTATGAAGGGAATCATGATGGGGTCGATCAAGGGCTGATCGTAAAGCGGCCTGGTAACGCGGCGGGAAAGGAGGGGGACGATTTTCAACGGAGCACCGACGAACAGAATGACCGACCTACTATGAAAGGAGTTCACGTGATGAAGCGCTTTCTGGCGTTGTTTCTCTCGGGGTTGCTTTGCGTTTGCGCGTTTGGCGCCTGGGCTGACGACAACTTATCCGAGTACAGCAAGCAGATCGACCTGACGGTCGATTACCCGGTCTTTATGCAGGAGGACATCACCTTCCCTCTGGTCGAAACGCCGATGACGGTAAGCGTCCTGTTTCCGCGCACCGCGAGCCATGCCGAGGATTTCAGCGACATTTGGTGGACGAAGTACGTCGCTGAACTGACCGGCATTACCTTTGACTTCAAGCTGGTGGAAAACAGCGTCTGGGAAGAGCGCAAGAATCTCGCGTTCATGTCCGGCGATTACCCGGAGGTCTTCTTCACGGGCATCACGGCCGCGGACGAGCTCTCCTATGGCTATGAGGGGAAGCTGCTCGACCTCAAGCCGCTGATCCAGGAATACGCGCCCAACCTTTGCGCGCTCTATGAGGCATTTCCGGACGTGGTGAAAGGCACCATGCACGAAAACGGCGCGATTTACGTGCTGCCGATGATCTCTTACGCGCCAAGAAGCGCCAACCCCGCCTGTATCACGATCAACCAAAACTGGCTGAAGGCCGTCGGAAAGGAGGTTCCCACGACGACGGAGGCGCTTTACGACGTGCTGAAGGCGTTCAAGGAGGGGGACCCGAACGGCAACGGCGAGGCGGACGAGATTCCCACCACGCTGATGGCCACCGACAGCAATGGCGAGCCGAAAAACGACTACCTGCTGTACGCCTTCGGCTATACGGATATGACCGACGACATTCTTGATGGGCAGTACGTGTTCGTGCCTGCGCAGGACAACTACCGCGCTTACGTGGCGTTCATGCACAGGCTTTACACCGAGGGCCTGCTGGACGGCGCCTACTTTACGCAGGACACCACGGAGATGGAGTCCAAGCTGTCGGCGGAGCAGGTTGGCGTCACGACGACCGGGCTGACGGCGCTGCTGGGGAACTATCAGGACTATATCGCCGTCCCGGCGCTCACCAGCCCGGAAAACGCCGAGGCGGTCTGGCCGATGACCAGCATCAACTATCAGCGCAACGTAGCCTGTATGGCCCTCACGGATAAGTGCTCCGAAGAGACCGCGATCGCGATGATCCGTTTCGCCAATTACCTGGTGACCACGGAGGCGTCGCTCGCCGTGCGCCTCGGCCCGTCGCAGGCGGAGAGCGATGACGGTTACGGCTACACCTATGATTCCATCGAAAACAAGCACGCCTATGGCGCGACGCGCAAGTTCCCCGACGCGTATTCCAGCTATTACAACTTCCGGATGAGCAAGACGCCCATGAATCTGCCGGCCTACATCAATCCGCTGGTGGACGACGTGGTCGTGGGCAGCGACGACAAGAACAACTGGTCTACGACGCTGTGGACGAACGCTGGCATTTACGCAATCAGCCGTCCGGTGTTCGACCTGCAGTGCACGTTTACGGAGGAGGAGCAGACGGACCTCGCGTATTATCAGGAGCTCGTTTCCTACGCGACGTCCAGCCGCGCGAAGTTCATCTCCGGCGAGGTCGAACTGACGGACGAGAACTGGAACGCCTACCTTTCGACGCTCGAATCGTACGGGCTGAGCGACTACTGCGCCCTGTGCCAGGCGGCCTATGAGCGCTATCTTGCGCTGCCGGATACGATCGGCTGACGGATGCCCGCGGTCAGCGCATTCATATGAACGCGGCCATCGGCATTGCCGACAACCTAAACGCGCTCCCGGCCGAAAGCTCTTCGGCCGGGAGCGCGTTTGACTGGGCCCCGATTACCTGCTCCTTCTGCGCGAGCGCTGGCGGCTTCTTACCTGCTCCTTCTGCACGGGCGCTTCCTCGCCGCGCAGCTCGAACAGCCGGTCGCGCAGCTTGGCGGCGAGCTCGAAGTCGAGGTTGGCCGCGGCCTGCAGCATCTGCTCCTCGACGTGCTCCTCCATGCGGCGCTGCTCCTCGTCGGTGAGCGGCTGCTCGCGCAGGCGCCCCTTCTTCTTCTCGCCGGGCGCGTGGCCAATCTCCAGCAGCTCGCGCACCGCCTTGCTGACGGATTGCGGCGTGATGCCGTGCGCTTCGTTGAAGGCCATTTGAAGCTGGCGGCGGCGGTTCGTCTCGAAGATCGCGGCGTTCATGCTGTCGGTCATGACGTCCGCGTACATGATGACGCGGCCGTCCACGTTGCGCGCCGCGCGGCCGATGGTCTGCACGAGCGAGACCTCCGAGCGCAGGAATCCTTCCTTGTCCGCGTCGAGGATCGCGACCAGCGCGACCTCCGGGATGTCTAGCCCCTCGCGCAGCAGGTTGATGCCCACCAGCACGTCGAACTCGCCCAGGCGCAGGGCGCGGAGGATCTCCTGGCGTTCCATGGTCTGAATGTCCGAATGCAGGTAGCGCACGCGGACGCCCATCTCCTGCAGGTAGCTCGTCAGGCTTTCCGCCATCTTCTTGGTGAGCGTCGTCACCAAGACGCGAAAGCCCTTCTCCGTGACGAGGCGCACCTCCGAGAGCAGGTCGTCCACCTGCCCCTGCGCCGGGCGCACGATGATTTCCGGGTCGAGCAGGCCCGTCGGGCGGATGATCTGCTCCACCACCTGCGAGGAGCGTTCCAGCTCGTACTGCGAAGGCGTGGCGCTGACGAAGACCGTCTGGCCGATGCGCGCCTCAAACTCGGAAAACTGCAGCGGGCGGTTGTCAAACGCGGAGGGCAGGCGAAAGCCGTATTCCACCAGCGAGGTCTTGCGCGCGCGGTCGCCGTTGAACATCGCGCGGATCTGGGGAATCGTCACGTGGGATTCATCGATGAAGCAGATGAACCCCTTGGGGAAGTAGTCCAGCAGCGTGTAGGGCGCGTCGCCGGGCTTGCGGCCGTCGAAGTAGCGCGAATAGTTCTCGATGCCCGTGCAAAAGCCGATCTCACGCAGCATCTCGATGTCGTAATTCGTGCGCTGCGAGAGGCGCTGGGCCTCGAGCAGGCGGTCGTCCTCCTTGAGCTCCTTTACGCGGGACGCCAAATCCTGCTCGATGTTCGCGATCGCCTGGTCGATCGCATCGCGCGGGGTGGCATAGTGCGTCGCGGGGAAGACCACCGCGTGGTCGAGCACCATTTCGACGTGGCCGCTGACGACGTCCACCTGCGAGATGCGATCGATCTCGTCGCCGAAGAACTCCACTCGAATGGCTTTATCGCTGCTGTTCGCGGGGATAATCTCCACAACATCGCCGCGAACGCGGAAAGTTCCGCGGTCAAACTCCATATCGTTGCGCGTGTATTGAATATCGACGAGGCTTCGCAGCAGCGCCTCGCGGTGCATCTCCATGCCGGGGCGCAGGGAGACCATCATGCCCTCGTACTCGCTGGGGTCGCCCATGGAGTAGATGCAGGAGACGGAGGCCACGACGATGACGTCCCTGCGCTCCCGCAGGGCGGCCGTGGCGCTGTGGCGCAGGCGCTCGATTTCGTCGTTGATCGAGGCGTCCTTTTCGATGTAGGTATCCGTCGAGGCGATGTACGCCTCCGGCTGGTAGTAGTCGTAGTAGCTGACGAAGTACTCCACCGCGCTGTCGGGGAAGAACTCGCGAAACTCCGCGCAAAGCTGCGCGGCGAGGGTCTTGTTGTGGGCGATGACGAGCGTGGGGCGCTGCACGCGCTCGATGACGGACGCCATCGTGAACGTCTTGCCCGAGCCGGTGACGCCCAGCAGCACCTGCCCCGGATCGCCATTTTCGATGCCGCGCGCGAGCGCCTCGATGGCCTGCGGTTGATCGCCCTGCGGTTTAAAGGGGGACTTGAGGACAAAACGTCCGTCCATGGTTTCAACTCCCTTAAATCGGCTGGATCGCCGTTGATAGTGGATGGGGAATGCGACGGCATGGCTGCCTGAACGTTTATTATACCACATATTCCGGAAAATTAGAACGCCCGTTCGTAAAAATGCGCGAAAAGAGGCGGACTTTGCGTCAAAAAAGGACGGCAAAAGCCGCCCAAGAGAGGGTGGGGAAAACAGGAGACGGGGTGCGGCGAGTACGCAGGGGCCTACAGCAGAAGATCGCGCCGCAGGCGGCATTCTTCCGGCGTCATGGCAAATTCCCGCTTGTACAGGCGGCCGAAATAGCTGGTATCCCAATATCCGACGGATTCCGCGACCTCGCGGATGCGCATGTCGGTGTGCAGCAGGCGCCACCGGCTGAGGTGCAGGCGCACGTGCTGCAAAAAGGAGGCGGGCGAATAGCCGGTATGGCTGCGAAACAGGGCGCACAGGCGCGTGCGGGACAGGTAAAAATGGCCGGCGAGCTCGTCGAGCGAGGGATTGTCCAAAAGACGCTCGCAAAGATACTGCTGGATGTCCGCGGCCTGCTCGTGTTCGCTGAAGGCAAAGCATCCGCGCAGAGAGAGCTCGGCTTCCGATAAAAATGCGCCGAAATCGCGGAAATCCCGATGCACGCGGCTGAGCCCGGCATGCGCGGGAACGGACGGGATGCCCTTTTTCTGTGCGATCAGCCACGCGCTGACGTACCCGTGGACGCGGAGCGCGCCGGCGCACGTGTTTGGAGCCTCAGCCGGCCGAAAGGCGTATTCCGAAAGGAGAAGAAAGCAGCGGGCATGAAGGGACACCTGGCTGCAAAGGCGCGAGAAGGCAGGATTGGCCCGATAGCTGAGCGGTTCAAGCGGATCTACGCAGGGCAGCTCCTGGCGGCTCAGGCGCTGGCGCAGTTCAGCCAGCGTGGCCAACACCTCGTCCTCTTCAAAGGGCTTGACGATATAGCGGCTCACCCCCAGCCGGATCGCCTCCTTTGCCGCGTCAAAATCGCGGTAGGAGCTGATGAATACGATCTCGGGCTTTTGCCCGGCGGCATTCAGCGCTTCGATCAGTTCAAGCCCGCTCATTTCCGGCATCCGGATGTCGGTCATGACCACGTCCGGCCGTTCCGCACGAATAAAGCTAAAGGCTTCGCGCGCGGAGGTAAACCGTCCGACGATCGTAAAACCGGCTTCTTCCCAGGGAATGAGGCCGCTGAGCCCTTGAAGCGCGAGCTCCTGGTCGTCTACGAGCACCACTCGGATCATGGCGCCTGCCGCCTCCTTTCAGATGTCGCAGGGAATGCGAAGGTGGATGCAAGTATAGTGCCCCGGTGAGGAGGCGAGGTCAAAGGAGAAGGCCGGACCGAAGAAGAGGCGAAGCCGCCGCGTGATGTTTCCCAGGCCGATGTGCTCCCCCTGCTCCAACGCGCGGTCATCCTTGCATAGACGGTAGATTTCTTTGAGCCGATCTTCGGAGATGCCGTGCCCGTTGTCCGCGACGCGCAGCGAGAGGCGACGGTCGGGATCGATCTCCGCCGCGATCAGAATTACGCCGGGACGGTTCAGCCCCGACAGCCCGTGCAGAAGGGCGTTTTCGACCAGCGGCTGCAGCGTCATGGAGAGCACCTTCGCTTCCTTCGCCTCTTTACTGGCCCGGACTTTGAGGGTCAGCGGCTCGGCGTACTGCGGCCGCAGGACGTTGAAATACCCCTCCACGCTGCGGAGCTCTTCGGCGAGGGTGACGACCATATCCGCGCTGAGCAGGTACCGGTAGCTCCGGGACAGGCCGCGCACCTGCTCCTCGATCTCGGGCACGCCGTGCCGCTGCGCGAGAGAACGAATGCATTCCAGCGCGTTAAAGAGAAAGTGCGGGTTGATCTGCGTGCGGTAGGCGTAGAGCTTGGCGCGCGTCTGCTCCTCCTGCGCGGCGTAGAGCCTCTCCCGTGCCTCGCTCTCGTTTTGGTTCGCATCTTCAATCTCGGCCAGCATGCGGTTGATGGCGTCGGAAAGGGTGACGAATTCCTCCATTTTGGCGGGGCGCACGCGCGTGTACTGCGTGTGGCGAATCGCCTGCACGTCGGAAACAAGGCGGCGCAGCGGACGCGCCACAGAGCAGAAAAGGAGCAGGAAGAGCGTGAGCAGGACGGCCATTTCGCCGAGCAGGAGCATCACCGCGATGTTTCGCAGGCGTGGGGCGCTGCCGGAGAGCGCGGCGCGCGGGGTCAGGAACACGAGCGTCCAGGGCAGGCGCGGGGACGTGACGCGATAGAGGAACGACTGCCCGCGTAATCCCGTGTCGCTCGACAGCACGAGCGCGCGCTCGCTTTCCGTCAGGTCGCGTCCGGAGGCGATCAGGCTCCCCTCCGAAAGGAGGCATACCGTGCTTCCCTGTGCTGAATTCCCCTGCAGGGTTTGCAGCATTCCGCGCAGATCACAGGCGACCGCGCATAGCGCTTCGGGCCTGGAGCCGACCTTGCCCGGACGGATGTCCGATACCGGCATGACATATAAAAAATAGGGACGCGCTTCGCCGGTGGCGCTGTTGAAGAAGACGGGGCTGAAGAAGGGCTCGCGCTCCAAAGCCCCCTCCTCCAGGTACGCTTTCAGCCACGGGCGGCAGACGGACTTGGCGCCTGAAAGCACGTAGCCCTGCCTGTCGGAGGTGCAGAGCAGATAGATGAAATCCGCATAGACGTTTCCGTCGCGCAGCAGGTTGATCACCTGGTCTGCGTCGGAGCGGGCACGCAGATAGTCGCTGGGCACCTGCGTGAAGAGCACCGTCTGCACCTGCGGCGCGTACGCGGCGGCCTTGGCCGTGGTTTCCAGGGTTTCGACCGCCAGACTGACCTGCGTTTCCATGCTGTAGGCCAGCGTCGCAAAGGAATGGCTCGCGTAGGCGTCGATGGCCTGGTCGTACGAGAGCAGGCAGAGCCCCACGACAGACAGCGTGCTCAACGCGAGCGCAAGCGCGGTACATTGAAGGCTTTTGCGCAGCGAAGGCAACTTCGTTTTCAAGGCAGGACACCTCCGTCGGGCTTCTTGTCGATATCCATTGTATATCTTTGTGGAAAAAGTGAAAAGCAAATTGGACGAAATGTGGAGGATCGTGCGATAAAACGCTACGATCCTCCCTGTCTTTTGGATTGTAAGAAACGTAAAATACAGTTGCACATCAAAAAGCGGGGGATGCACGATGAATCGAACGGCAGCTACGGCACACGGACCGCGGGGGCTACGACGCCTTGGTGCGGAGGTCTACAAGAATCGCATGGTGTATACGCTCGTCCTTCCCGGGCTGATCTGGTATCTGCTCTTCGCCTATGGGCCGATGGGCGGGCTGTCCCTGGCGTTCAAGACCTACCGCGCGAACCTGGGGATCTGGGGGAGCCCCTGGGTCGGCATGCAAAATTACCATTACGTCTTTCGGGATGCGGCCTTCTGGAGGTCCGTCTGGCGGACGCTTTACATCAACCTGGGGCGCCTGATCTTTGAATTTCCGATACCCGTGTTCCTCTCGCTCATGCTCAACGAGCTTCGCGTGGGCCGGTACAAAAAGGTGCTTCAAACCGTCTTCACGTTTCCGCACTTTCTGTCGTGGATCATCGTCTCCAGCGTGCTGATCAATTTCCTGTCGGCGGAGGGGCTCGTCAACAGCATCCTCAAAAACTGCGGGGGCGAGGCGTTTCATTTTCTGGGCAATACCGCGACCTTCCAACCGATGCTCTACATCACGGCGATCTGGAAGGGCGCGGGGTGGAGCGCGATCATCTATCTGGCCGCCATCAGCGGCATCGACGTGGACCAGTACGAGGCGGCGGAAATCGACGGGGCTTCGCGCCTGCAGCGCGTCGCGCATATCACCCTGCCGAACATCCTGCCCACCGTCATCGTGATGTTCATCCTGCAGACCGGCAATCTCATGTCCGCGGGCTTCGACCAGATCTTTAACCTCTCTAACGTCGCCGTTCGGGACGTGGCGGAAACGCTGGATATGTTCATCTATCGCATCACGTTCCAGGCGCCGCCCGACTTTGGCTTTTCAATGGCCGTCAGCCTGTTCCGGTCGGTCATCAACATGGCGCTGCTGGTGCTCGCGGACAGGGGCGCGAAGCTCATGGGCGGGAGCGGTTTGTTCGCATGAAGGAGGAATGCAGATTGAAGGGTCATCAAGCGGCAGCGGGAAGACGGGAGCGCATGGAAGCGCTCGACGTCGTGCTGCTGATCGTCGTCACGCTCTGGGCGCTTTTGATTATCGTGCCGGTGTACAACGTCGTCGTCATTTCCCTGACGCCGCAGAAGGCTTACCTGGATCATCCGGTTCTTCTGTTTCCGCAGAACGTGACGCTCAAAAATTACGCGGATCTGTTTGAAGACGGCAGAATTTTTACGGGCTACCGCAATACGCTGTTGATCCTCGCGTGCGGCCTGCCGCTGAACCTGCTGCTCACGACCAGCTTTGCGTACGGCACCAGCCGGGGAAACTACCCGGGCAGAAGGCTGCTTTTCATGATGGTGCTCTTCACGATGATCTTCAACGGCGGCATCATCCCCATGTACCTCATCATGAAGCAGATGAAATTGACCAACACGGTTTGGTCCGTCGTGCTGGCTTACGGCATCAACACGTTTTACATGATCATCATGCGCAATTATTTTTCCACGCTGCCGGAGTCGCTCATGGAATCCGCCAAGCTGGACGGCGCGGGCGAGTGGCGTACCCTGATCTCCATCGTGCTGCCGCTTTCCCTGCCCATCATGGCGACCATCACGCTCTTTTACGCGGTGGACCGTTGGAATGAATGGTACAACGCCATGATCTTTATCCAGCGCTCCGGCCTGCAGCCGCTGCAGCTCGTGCTTCGGGCCATCGTCATCGAGTCGCAGGTGCTGGATTCGTATGCGAGCGCGGACGCGCTCATCGACGCGCAAAAGTTTTCGATGGGCCTGAAATCTTCTGCGGTCGTCGTGACGATGCTGCCCGTCATGTGCGTGTTCCCTTTTCTTCAAAAGCACTTTGTCAAAGGCGTGATGGTGGGGGCGATTAAGGCGTAAGCCTGAAAACATATGAAAGGAGGATATGAATATTTACATTTCACATGTTGCAGGAGTATGATAACACAGATTGGAGGAGAAAGCATGTCCATGAAACGTTTTTTTAGCTGCCTGCTTGCGGCGGCGATGCTCGTGTCCGCTTTTGCGGTTCCCGCGCTGTCGGAGGACGGCCGGGCGCAAAAATATACCTACACCTGGTGCACGCCGGGCGCTCCGGACGGAACGGATTATACCGCAGGGGACGCCTACGCGAAGTTTTTTACCGACCAGTACAACATCGAATGGGACAAGATCAACACGACGTTTGACAACCACACCGAAAGGCTCCGCATCTGGATTAACTCCGGCGATATGCCCGATTTGGTGAACGAGTGGAATTTTAACTTCAGCGAGCTCAAGAGCTACGCGGAGCAGGAGCTCGTCGGCCGTTTCCCGGACGACTGGAAGGAGCGCTGGCCGAACCTGGCGAGCGCCTATGCCCGCACGGGCGTCGGTGAGGAGCTCGAAGAGCGCCTGGGCGGAACGTACGCGCTGCCGCACCCGATCTTTGCGGAACATCAGCCGATCGATCCGCTGGTCTGGCATTACGTTGCTTACATGCGCAAGGATTGGATGGAGGCGTGCGGGATCGAAATCAAGGACAGCTACACCGTCGAGGAGCTGCTTGACATCGCCCGCGCGATCAAGGAGAAGGATCCCGGTCAGGTAGGCGCGAATCTCAAGGTCATCAACACCCACGTGGCCTACATGGCTTACTTGATCCCCTATGCGCTCTACGAGGGCGCGTGGCCGGACGGCGTGTTTTTCAGGGATGCGGACGGGACGGTGCAGTGGGGACCGGCGCAGCCCGAGATGCTGCAGGCGCTGAAGGTCTATCAGCAGGCCTATCGGGAGGGGCTGATCAACCCCGAGTTCTACACGCTCAAGACCAACGAGGGCGCGGAGGATTTTTATACGACGGGCAACACCGCGATCACGGTGGAATGCGGCATGGCGGTGTTCATGGATCGCTATCGCGGGTACATGGAGGCGAACCTGGGGCTCAACTACGACGACGTGGTGCATACGGCGGTCATAACCGGCATGGACGGCAGGTATCACAGCGCTGAGCTGGCGAACTTTGCGAATGCGCTGCTGGTGTCGCCGCAGCTCGTGGCGGACACGCCGCGCTTCGAGCGGCTGATGGACTTCCTCGACTACATGTGCACGGACGACGCGCAGCTCGTGCAGCGCCTGGGGCTTGAAGGCATCGACTGGAAACGCGCGGAGGACGGGGAGATCGAGGTGCTCACGCCGGGCGTCGTGCGCGAAAAATACGCGACGGCGCAGCGCTGCTGGAGCAACGTGTACGTGCTCTCCGACGACTTCGGCATCATCAATCCCACCTATCCACAAATTTATCGCGATCGCGTGAAGACGCTGTACGAGATCAAGCACGAGCTCGGCGCCGGTACCGTGCTCGATGCGGACTGGGATCTGCGCTTTTACACCTCCCCGTCCCGGGATCGCGTCAGCTTCATCTACCCCGATGAATACGCGGCGCTGATCCTGAAGGAGGGCGATTTGGAGGAGAACTGGAACGCCTGGGTAAAAGAGGCGATGAACACCTATATTCAGCCTGTATTGGACGAGATGAACGCGCTCAGCAAATAAGGACATCACATGGCGCCGCGCGGCAAGCGCGGCGCCGTGTTTGAAAGCGGGAGGATATCATGGAACGCACATATTGTGGCGCGGAGGGCGCGACGCTTCGGTATACCCTTCATCTGCCGCCTGCCGAATCGCAGCCGCTTTACGTCTGCTTGTATTCGGGGGAGCGGCCGGAGGAGCGGAGCGCGCAGCAGGCAGGCTACGTCCTGATACGAACGGAGAAGGGCTGCCTGACGGATGCCTGCGCGTTAAAGGCGATCGCAGCCCTGCTGCACGAGATCTGCCGGGATCCGAGGGTGGACGACATGCGCCTCTACCTTCTGGGCGTGAACAGGGGAGCGGACGGCGTCTGGGCGCTGCTTTCGCTGTATCCCCGTCTGTTTGCGGCCGCTGTACCGGTTGGCGGCTGGGGGGATCCATACGCCGTGCGCACGGTGTGCACGACGCCGGTCTGGAGCTTCTACCGCCCGGAGGATACGCCCCAAACGCCTGCAGGCGGGGCACGAGGGCTGGCGGACGGCAGGCTGATGACCCTTTCCCTTCGGGGGCAGGGGCATGAGCAGGCGCTTTGCAGCGCGTGGACGGATGAAAACCCCTTGGAACGCGCGGACGTACAGCGTTGGCTGCGCGCGCAAAGCCGCCGCACGCAGCTGGAGATTCACTGCATCCGGCCCGGTCTTTGGCATATGGAGGATTACTTCCGGGCTTCGTGCTATCTCGTGGAAGGGAAGGAGAAGGCCCTGCTGATCGATACGGGCATGGGAGAGGTAGACCTGCCCGCCGTCGTGTCGCACTTGACGCGCCTGCCGGTCGAGCTGGCCATTACGCATGCGCACGGCGATCATTACGCAAACGCGGGCGGCTTTGCGCCCGTATACCTGCATGAACGCGACGTGAAGACGCTGCCGCGGCAGATCGAGCGCTTCCGCCTGCGCCATCCCGACGCCGCGCAGGCCGACCCCGTGAAAGCGGATGCGCTGCGCCCCGTGAAAGAGGGCGACGTCATCGACCTGGGCGGCGGAATACGCTTTGAGGTGCTCGAGCTCCCGGGGCATACGGTGGGCTCGGTCGCCTATGTGTGCGAAAGTCTGGGGCTGATCTTCACGGGAGATGCGATGGGGTCGGGGGAAATCGTCCTCCTGTACGGGCAGCGCGACGAGCTTCACGACGTAATTGCCGGGTATCAAAAGCATCTGCGGCACTTCATCGCACGGCTTGAAGGGATGGCGGAAATGACGTTTTTTGGCGGACACCGCATGCAGGACGCGAGCTGTGAACTTCTCGAGCAGGAGCGCATCGTCAGCGGCGGCATCGCCTATTACAACCCCCTTTGCCTGCAGGTCGCCCGGGATATGGAAGGGCTTTGCGGCGAAATTCTGGCCGGTCGCTGCCTCCCCGCGGAGGATGGGACGGCCCTCACATTCAAATATCGCCGCGGGGGCATCGTTTACCGGCTGGAGCCGCGGGTCGTTTGACGCCTCTGCGTGCTCCGCGCTTGTCCCTTCGCCGGCGATCTGATATAATAGGGGAAAACGCCGCAAGGAGAAATGCGTCTATGCAAAAGCTGCCCCCCATCATCGCCGTCGTCGGCACCAACGCCTCCGGCAAGAGCGGGCTTGGCGTCGAGCTCGCCCTGCGCTACGGAGGCGAGATCCTCTCCGCCGATTCGCGCCAGGTGTTCCGGGGGCTCGACCTGGGCAGCGGCAAGATCACCCCGGAGGAGATGAAGGGGGTTCCCCATCACCTGCTCGACGTGCGCGCGCCGGGGGAGTTCTTCTCCATGGCGGACTTTCAGCGCCTCGCGTACGAGGCCATCGAGGCGATCCGGGGCCGGGGCGGCTTGCCGTTCATCGTGGGGGGCACGGGGCTGTACGTCGATTCCGTGGCGGACGGCTACGTGCTCTCCGACTGCGCCCCGGACCTCGAGTACCGCGCGGAGCTGGAAAAGCTCGACACGCCGGAGCTTTACCGAAGGCTCATGCAGCAGGCGCCGGACGCGCAGATCGATCCCCGCAACCGCAACCGGGTCATGCGCGCGCTGGAGCGGCTGAAGGCGGGGGACTACCACCCCGGGCGCAAGGAGCCCCGCTACGACGTGCTGCGCCTGGGCGTCACCTGGGATCGGGAGACGCTCGGCAGGCGCATCGACGAGCGGCTTTCGCGAAGGCTCGGGCAGGGCATGATAGACGAGGTGCGCGGGCTGCTGGAGGCGGGCGCGAGCGCGGAGTTCCTGCTGGGCCTCGGCCTCGAGTACCGCTACATCTGTCAGTACCTGCTGGGCGAAATCCCTACGCAGGAGGAAATGGCGGACCAGCTCGCGGCCGCGATCAAGAAGTTCGCCAAGCGCCAGATGACCTGGTTCCGCCGAAACCCGGACGTGCTGTGGCTCGACATGGCGGGCGACCCCATGGCGCAGGCGTGCGAGGCAATCGACGCGTTCCTCGAAAAACACGGAAAATAGCCGCAAAAAACAAGCGCCCGACGGCGGAGAGCTCCGCCGTCGGGCGCTTTGGCTATCGGCAGGGCCGACGGCCTAAGGCAAAATGAAGGCTTGCGTTGCACGAAGGACGCGGGAAATGTGTCCCACCGCAAATGCCGCGCGTTTGACGGCAGGGTGCGGGGAGGGCCGTGCCCAGCGCGCCGATCGGGGCGCAGCGGGCAGAGCTTATCGATACGACTTCTTTGATAGAAGAGGAAGCTTCCCCTTTTTTAGGACGACGCTTTGCCGATCATCAGAGCGCCCACTCCCGCGCGAGAAACTCCGCGCGCGCCTCGATGAACGCGCGCAGCATCTCCACGTTTTCCGCGTGCGTCCGCCCGATCGGCGCGGCGGTCGTGGGGTTTTTCGGAATCGGCCAGCGCACGAAGTTCATCGCCGCGGAGTCCTCGATCTCCTGCGCGTAATCGGAAAGGGAACGCATCTGCCCGCCGTCGCCGGTCAGGTCGAGCAGCAGGGGCAGAAAGTCCTGCGCGTAGAGGCACGCGACCGCCGCGCGGAAGTCCTCGTGCGCGTACAGGGCGGGCCACCAGTACTTCCCTCCTGAACGGGTGGCGACGGAAAGCCCCTCGGGCCGCAGCACGTCCATGCCCTTCTCCCGCGCGTAGCCCGCGTAGGCGCTGTCGTAGTCCCAGGCGGGCCCGGCGTAGAGCAGCGTGCTCTGCGCGTCGCGCGGCTTGTAGAAGAACTGGCTGCTCTGGTTGCCGTCGTAGTTCTTGCTGATCTCCTCGATCAGGTACTTGCGCGCGAGGGAGGGCAGGTCCGCGATCTCGTCGTAGCGCAGGCCCGAGGACGGGTCCACGCCGTCCGGAGAGCGGATCGCGTCCTCAAAGCGCTGCAGGAGCGACGTGATGTACGCCATCTGCGCCTTTGAAGCGTATTCCGGGCTCTTGACGACCAGCACCGCGCCGCCCTGCGTGGTGTAGGCGCTCGGTTCCTCCTTATAGCGCACGGGATAGGCCTCGTATTCGACCAGGTACCCGCCCGTGATGTCCGCCGGGTCTGCGGGCAGGTCGAAGTACTTGAAGCCGCCAGCCAGGCTTTTCGCGCTGCCCTTCTGCGCAAACGTCTCGGCCTTGCAGCCGAGAAACGCCTCCGTCTCCTTTTGCAGGTCGTCGATGTCCACGCGGCCTTCGTTCACCTCGACCTTTTCGCACAGGAGATAGGTGCCGCGGTACTCGCCGTTCATGTACAGATCGACGGATTCGCTCTCCGGCGTGCAGGCCAGCCCTGAAAGCGCGGCCAGGTCCAACGTAACCTTGTTGCGCAGCAGCGAGCGGTCGCGCGCGTTGCCGATCAGAACCCAGCGCTTGGCCTTGTCCATGCCGAGCAGCGGCTCCCCCTTCTCCAGCTTGATCTGGTAGGACTTCTTGTTGAACTGAAAGGACGAATTGCCGCGCGCCTTCACGTGTTCCAGCGCGCCCTGCGCGAGCGGCTCGCCGTCCGCGCTCAGCAGCGCGTATGCGCCGGGCTCCTTGTTCGTCTTCTTTTCGTGGATGAACGAAAGCGTGCCGGACTGCGTGGTGATGAAGAGCGAGGGCACGGAGGAGGACTGCATCACCCGCACGTCCAGGGCTTTCCCGCCGGCCTCGAGGCGAACCGTGTCGCCGTCCGCCAGGTGCGGCGCGCCAGCGCCGCGACTCAGGCGCGCACCGGCAAGGACGACGGGCTCCGGGCCGTAAATGCGCCATTCCTCCGTGCGGATGCCGGAAGGAAGAAAAAGGTAGCAGCCCGTCCTGTCCTGATAGAGCGAGATGCGCGGCGCGCCGTCCGGGGTGCCGCGGGCGAGGCAGAACGCCTCCGCCCCGGCGCAAAGCGGAAGGAGCAGCAGAAGAAGAAGCGGCAGCGCGGCGCGGTATGCGCACAGGCGCCGCGATTTAGCGGACATCCTGCACCTCTGCTGCGCCGGTGGGCGGAGAAAACGGCTCCCGGTCCGCCGCGCGGCCCAATCCTGTGGCGAGCAGCATTAGGGCCGCCACCAGGATCGCGATTTCCGCCAGGTCGATCATCCATTCACGCCTGATAAACCTCATGGGCTCCCCTCCTTTAGCGATGTCGTCCCTTGTTTCAGCGGATGCGCAGGGCATTTTCCATCTGGACGCCCGTCACGTTCCACGATTCGTCGCGTATCGCATAGGCGAGGTAGAGCTCCTCCGGCCACGGCTCCAGGACGGGCAGGGTGTACCAGGATTTGTCTCCGCCTGCGCTCATGCGGGCCTCGCCCACGTAGTTGCCGTCGCCGTCGGCAAAGCATATACGATTCCATCCCTCTTCGCAGGCGACGTCGTAGGCCGACGCCGGCCAGTTAAAGCCGGATTCCTCCGTGTATTTTGCGGTCATCGCGTCGATGGCTTCCTGCGTCGCGGTGAAATTCACGTTGACGTACAGGCTGAGCGGCGTGTAGACGACGTCGCCCACGCGCGCGGTGCTGTTTTCAAACTGCACGGCATAATCGGGGTGCTCTACGCGCTTCTGCTTGGCCATGGAAAGGTCCAGCTTGAAGGTAAACAGCCCGTGCTCCGGCGCGAGCATCGTTCCGTCCTCTAAAATCTTGGGCCTGTCCGCCTCCGTGTGCGGCAGGATGGGAATGCCGATTTCCACCTCGTCGCCCGTGAATTCGACGTCCAGAAGGTAGTAGTCCGCCTGCCAGTAGTGCAGCGCTTCGCCGGGGTTGGGGCCGCCGAAGACCTGCTCCCCGTGTATGGGCATGACCGCCTTGCCGTTGATGAAGACGTTGTCGTTCCACCAGCCGAAGCCCGCGTTCTGCGCGCCCTGCGGCGCGCCGTCGTAAATGTACCGGTTTTCGTCGCCCACGTCGTTTTCCCCCAGCAGATTGGGGTCGCTGTGGTCGCGCACGCTGTATACGAGGTAGAGCGTCATGCCGTCGTAGGTGGCTTCCTCCATGCGCACCTCGATGTCGCCCTCGCGGTAGGAGGCCAGGTCGCGCTGGAGCATTTCCGCTTCCTTTTCCTTGGGCAGGGTGATCCACCAGGCCTCCAGCGCGCTCAATCGGCTGGCGACCGCGAAAGCCACCGTCGCGAGCAGCAGCGCGGCGATCAGGATGAGGAGGCCTGTGCGGGACTTCCTGTGCGAATGCTTTACAACGGGGCGCTTCGGGGATTCCGTTTGTCCGGCTTCCTGCGATACGCGCGACGTGTCGAGACGGACGCGCCGGCTTCGCTCCGTCTTGCACGCGCCGGTTTCCTGTGCTACAATTTCCGAAAGCGTCTCTTCCATGGCCGCTTTGAAGAGGTCCGGTACCGGGGGAAGCGCCTGACGCAATTCCTTTTGAAACTTCGTGTCCATCTTTTCCATCACCCGATCACCTCCTCTTCGGACAGCATGCCGCGCAGCCGCCTTCGGGCGCGCATGAGCCGCATCTTGACGGTGTTCTCCGGTGTATCGAGCATTTCCGCGATCTCGCGGACCGAAAAGCCCTCCAGGTAGTGCAGCACCGTGGCGACCCGCAGGTCCTGCGGCAGCCGGTCCAGCGCGTCGCGCAGCGGCAGGGTGTCCGCGTCGCCCGTAGGGACGATGACCTCGTCCAGCAGCACGAGCCGCGCCCGCGCGCGCTTCCTGAGCATGGTGTTGCAGGTGTTGACCAGTATGCGCGTCAGCCAGGGCTTGAACGAAGACCCCTCGCGCAGGTCTCCCCGATGCTGCCAGGCGAGCATCAGCGTCTCCTGCACCGCGTCCGCGCAATCCTGATCGTTTCTCAGGATGGAGAACGAAACGTGGTACAGAAGCGTCTGCAGGCGCATCGCTTCTTTTTGAAATGTTACCGCATCCATCTTCTTCCCCCTTACCCCGCGCCGAGGCCCGGCGCTTGCTTGTCCATTCATCTACCTATTAAGATGCAAAAAGAGGGAAAAAGGTTCACCCGGCCGACAAAAAATTTTATCTTTGGGAGGAACCGCGCATGCACATCCGCTTTGCCGCGCCCGAAGACGCAGAGGCGCTGCTTTCGGTCTATCGCCCTTACGTCGAGCGTTCCGCGGCAACGTTTGAAACAAAGACGCCCACGGCGGAGGATTTTGCCGCGCGCATCCGTTCATTACAGGAGAGCGGCTTTCCGTATCTGGCGGCGGAGGAGGACGGGCAGGCGCTCGGATACTGCTACGCCTCCCCGTTCGCGCAGCGCGCCGCCTATCGCCCCACGGTCGACCTGTCGCTCTACCTCGCGCCCGAATGCCACCGCAGGCACGCGGGTCTGGCGCTGTATACGTGCGTGCTGCGCCTGCTTTCGGCGCAGGGGTTTGAAAGCGCGTTTGGCGTCATTACCGCCTCCAACGCGCCCTCCCGCGCGCTGCACGAGCGCATGGGCTTTCGGCTCGTGGGCACGCTGGAGAAGGTGGGGTATAAATTCGACGCCTGGCATGACGTGTGCTATTACGAGCTGTTTTTAGGGGAGCATCCGGTTCCGCGGCGCGAAATCCGGCCGGTTGACGCGCTGGAAAAGGCGTTTGTGGACGCGGTGCTGCGGGATGGGGAGGCGCGCGTCCTTCCGAGGGTCTGAAGTCAGGAGGTACTTATGGAATATTGGGATTTGCTGGACGAGAACAAGCGGGCGACGGGCGGGCTTCACCTGCGGGGCGAGCCCATGCCGGAGGGGCTATACCATCAGGTGGTCGACATCCTGACCGTGAACCCCAGGGGGGAACTGCTGATTACCCTGCGCCACCCGGCCAAGCATTACGGCGGCCAGTGGGAATTCACGGGCGGCTCGGCGCTGGCGGGGGAGACCTCCCGCATCGCGGCGGCGCGCGAGCTGTCGGAGGAGACGGGGCTTTGCGCCGCGCCGGACGCGCTCAAGCTGCTGCTGGAGCATCGGGGGCGTTCAAATTTCTACGACGAATACCTCTACCTTTGCCCGCAGGAGCGTCCGGCCATCGTCCTGCAGGAAGGCGAGACGGTCGATTTCCGCTGGGTCACGCGGGCGGTCTTCGAGCGGATGATCGAGGCGGGCGAGGTGTGCGTTCCGGTGATGGAGCGCTACGCGCTGCTGCGGGACAGGGTGCCCTTCTGACCGGCGGGCAGAAGGGAATTTGGGGCGGCAAAAAACAGGCGGAAGGGCATAAGCCTTTCCGCCTGTCTGGGTATGCGATTTAAAAGTCCGCGCTGCCCGTGGTGCGGGGGAAGGGGAGCACGTCGCGGATGTTGCCCATGCCCGTCAGGTACATGATCAGCCGCTCGAAGCCCAGGCCGTAGCCCGCGTGCGGCACGCCGCCGTATTTGCGCATCTCCAGGTACCACCAGTAGGATTCCTTATCGAGCTTCAGCTCGTCCATGCGCGCTTCCAGCACGTCCAGACGTTCCTCGCGCTGGCTGCCGCCGATCAGCTCGCCGATGCCGGGCACGAGCAGGTCGGCCGCCGCGACGGTCTTTCCGTCGTCGTTCTGGCGCATGTAAAACGCCTTGATCTCCTTCGGGTAGTCGTAGACGAACACGGGCCGCCCGAAGTGCTTTTCCGTGAGATAGCGCTCGTGCTCGGTTTGCAGGTCGCAGCCCCAGGAGACCGGGTATTCAAACGCCGCGCCGCTCTTTTGCAGGATGTCGATCGCCTCGGTGTAGGTGACGCGCGCGAACTCGCTGCCCGCGACCAGCGTCAGGCGCTCCAAAAGCCCCTTGTCCACGAACTGCCCCAGGAAGGCCATTTCCTCCGGCGCTTCCTCCATCACCTTTCCGACGACGAACCGAACCATCTCCTCGGCCAGGTCCATGTAGTCGAACAGGTCGGCAAAGGCGATTTCCGGCTCGATCATCCAGAATTCCGCCGCGTGGCGGGGCGTAAAGCTGCGCTCCGCGCGGAAGGTCGGGCCGAACGTGTATACGTTGCGGAAGGCGAGCGCGAAGGTTTCCACGTTGAGCTGGCCCGAAACCGTGAGGTTCGCGGCCTTGCCGAAAAAGTCCTTGCTCGAATCCACGCGCCCCTGCTCGTCGCGCGGGGGATTGTCGATGTCGAGCGTCGTGATGCGGAACATCTCGCCCGCGCCCTCGCAGTCGCTGGCCGTCACGATCGGGGTGTGCACGTAGACGAAATTGCGCTCGTGGAAGAATTCGTGGATCGCCTGCGCGGCGAGGGAGCGAATGCGGAACACCGCGCTGAACGTGTTCGTGCGCGGACGCAGGTGCGCGATGGTGCGCAGGTATTCAAACGAGTGGCGCTTTTTCTGCAGCGGGTATTCCGGCGGGCACGCGCCCACGACCTCGATCGCGTCGGCCTTGATTTCAAAGGGCTGCTTGGCCCCCGGCGTCAGCACCAGCGTGCCCGCGACGCGGATGGCCGCGCCCACGCCGGTTCTGGCGATTTCGGCGTAGTTGGAAAGGCCTTCCGCCTCGGCGACGATTTGCAGGTTCTTGAAAAAGGTGCCGTCGTTGAGCTCGATGAACGCGAACGCCTTGGAATCGCGCAGCGTGCGCACCCAGCCCGAAACGCACACGTCCCTCACATCCTGCGCGGGCGTGTTGCGGAAAATCTCCCGGACGGTCAGGCTTTGCATGTAAAAGTTCCTCCATCCCCATGGTAATATGATACGGATATTATACCATTGAGCGCGTGAAAAGCAACGCTCTTTTCGATCAAGCAGGCCCTTTTTCTGAAAAAAGCTGAAGAAAATGCAAAAAAGGCCTTGCATCGACGCTTAATCTGTGCTATTATATTGTGCGTACCGAGCGAATGCCATTCGAAAACGCTCGAAATTGAATACTTGGGGCATTAGCACAGTTGGTAGCGCGCTACATTCGCATTGTAGAGGTCAGCGGTTCGAATCCGCTATGCTCCACCATAAAAAGTCTGAAAGCTGCGGTTTTCAGACTTTTTGTTTGTTTTCTTCCCAATGTCAACCTTGTCTACAACCTGAAAGGGCTTTTTTCATCTCCTCTCGTAAGCGTTTCTTTCTCAGGGCAAGTCGTCGGTCTTGCCTGTGATCGGCAGGGTTTATGCGCGCGTGGGAACCAGGCTGAGCGGGAGATCAAAAATCTGATAAGACGCCGCCTGGCTTTTGCGGGGGCGCGAAGGAGGGGTGCGGTATGGCCGTCAAGGCGGGCGTGATATCCGACACGCATGGGCTGCTTCGTCCGCAGGTGCTGGACGTTTTGGCGAGCTGTGATTGCATTGTGCATGCCGGTGATTTTGACACCCTTAGGGTCTATGACGCGCTGAAAGCGGTTGCGCCGCTGTATGCGGTTCGCGGAAACAACGACGGCGATTGGGCGGCGGAGATGCCGCTCAGCCTGTCCTTCAGGCTCGAAGGCGTCGCGTTCTTCATGACGCACGACCGCAAGCGGATTCCAGAGGATCTGGCGGGGGCGCATATCGCGGTCTACGGCCACTCGCACCGGTATTCGGAGCAGGAGACGGACGGCCGCCTGCTGCTCAACCCGGGAGGCTGCGGAAGGCGCCGTTTCAGCCTGGAGCTTTCGATGGCCGTGCTTTGGATCGACGGCGGGAGCTTCCGGCTGGAAAAGGTGGCGCTGGATTGAGACGAGCGCGCCGGGGCAGCGCTTTGAACCGCGATGCCCCGGCGTTTTTTGCCTTATGGGGGCGAAACGCCGCGCATGCTGTCGTCGCCCTTGATCGGCCCATTGCTGACCCTCGTACAGCATACACGTTTAACGCCTTTTTTCCCTATCGTTCACGCAGCTTGCAGAGCAAAAGAAACGCGGCTTGCTGGACGCTGCAAATATTGAAGGGCTTATCCGTCATTTATTTCAGGCAATGAGGCGCGATGTGAACAAAAGTGCATGAGGAATCCAGCGGGCAGCTATGTTATAATATTCTCGGCAGATCCTAATGAATTTTCATCATGCGGGAATCCATGATGAAAAATCTGCCCTTGATTGATAGAAAAAGGTGGGGATTTGTGAATGGGCGCGTGGGCATCTTTGCATATACGCGAAAGGATGGGCCGGCTGACGAGAAAGCAGCGCTATCAGCTTAGCATCTGTTTTTGCGTTGGCCTGTTGGGGTGCATTACGTCCATTGTTGTCCTGAACATCGAAAGGGAAAATACCTCTCGCTATCGAGCGGAAAATTATGATCGTCTTGAAGTGAACACACAGCTGTTTTTGCAAGTTGTCGACGACACCGATTCCTTCTGCGAGAATCTGTATACCTCCATCGATGCACTGCCTACCCTTGAAGCGTATACCTCCACGGAGCTGCTCGCCCAAATGACCGAGCCAGGTTTTCACGTCGTGGAAAACATGTCCCCGTTTCAACGCGGCACTGACCCGCATAGGATGTTCAATCGCCTGCTGAGCTTTGCCATGGTCAATCAGAACTATTCCGAAATTGTGCTCTGTCTTCCGCATTCGGACGTATACATCGCCCTCGCTGAAAACGGGCGCTATGCCGCTGTATGCCATGGCGTCGAAGAGCTGCGCATGATAATCAATTTGCAGGGCGATACTGCAAATCTTAAAAACGGTACACTGTTGGCGGCGAAACCGACACATTACGCCTCCTCCCCGGTCTATGTCGTGTGCGCTGTCGACGATTCGTTTCTGCTTTGCGGCATCTCCGACGAGGTTTTTCAGGAGAGCCTGCTTCGGGACAGCAGCGGCAGGTCGTATGACACGGAACAGATGGTCTGCGTGCTGCCGGATGGACAGACGCTTATGAAAGGCGGCGGCGCGCTTCCCGTGGAGGAAGACCGTCTGCTCGGCGAAGCGCTGGTCGAGAATGTGGGGCAATACACGCTCATGCGCTTTGAGCTTGAGGCTCCGCGCTGTATGCTGATCGCCGTGCTTCGTGAAACAGGCGTAACTAGCGCCGTGACCTCCGCGTGGTTCAGACTGATGATCGCGCTCAATGTGCTTTGGGTGCTGTCCATGGTCTTTATTTACACTTATTTTATCCTGCACGTACTCAGGCCGCTCAGGCAAATCAGCGAGGAGGTTCCCGTTTCGGACGCGCAGGCGGAAGATCAAAGCAATACGGATGAGCTGGAAAAGATCGCGTACGCCATTCATCACTATTACCAGCAGCTCTCCACCAGCCAGAAAACCATCGATGAGCAGATTCGCCAGCTCCGCAGAGCCTGTCTGGAACAGCTCGCGCTGGATCAGTATCCCTCGCTGACCGCGGAGCAGCTCGAAGAGCTGGGGATTCCCGGACTCCTCAGCCGATACCTGCTCATAACCCTCTATCCCGACGATGGGCGCTGGGGACACGTGGATTGCAGCGATCAGGAGTATCGCTATCGTTGCCACATTACGCTCGCCGCTGTATCCGAGGCGCTGAGCCCTCAACTGGAGGGGCTGGACGCGCAATGCCTGATGCTGCAATCCTGCCTGCTGATCGTCGTGTGCGTTCCCGGAGACGAAGCAGAAGACTTCGTCCGCCAGCGGCTTGAAAGCTGGGTCTCCCTCATCAGCACACAGCTTTGCGAAAGATTGCAGTATGGCGTGAGCAAGGTTTGCTCCGGTCAGGACAGCTTCAGCCACGCTTACCATGAGGCCATGCTGCATGCCGCGCTCGTCGAAGAGAAGGAGAGCGGCCGTTCGGAGCATATCAGCCTCAACGCGCTGCTCAAGCAGAACATGCACATGGCGGACTTGGTCTACATGGAGCGTTACGATGAAGCCTATGCCTGTTTCAAGGAAATGGTCGAAACACTTTTCCAGCAGAAAAGCCGGCACCTGCGTACCCAGCAGCTTACCAGCATTCTGCAACTGACGCTGACCATGATTACCGAGACGAATGAAAGCAATATATTTTTGCTGGAGCAGATGAATTTGGATACCGCAGAGCTTCTCCGCCCCGAAGGAAAAAGCGAGGTGCTGTCCCTTTGGCAGCACGTATTTTGCCAGCTTGAGACGCACCGGGATAATCGGATTCACGGTCAGTATTCCGGGCAGTTTGCCTCGGTTTACCAATACATGCATGCGCACTTTCGCGATTCCGGCCTTTCGCTTTCAATATTGGCGGAGGAATTTGGCATGAGCGTATCCACGCTTTCCCGCGAGTTTCAGAAAAATTTGGGGCAGGGCTTTCTGGAGAGCCTGCATCGCCTGCGGATTGAGGCGGCCAAATATGAAATCGAACATACCAATGTGCCGCTGAGCGACATCGCCGTGGCCGTTGGGTACACAAATACACTGACCATGACGCGCGCCTTCAAAAAATACATGGGCAGCACGCCCAGCGTATTCCGCAAGACGGACACCGCACTCTAAACCACGCCGTCCTGTCCGAAAGACGGCGTAAAACAACATACGCCAGCGCCTGAACCCGCAGATTCGCGGGTTCAGGTTTTTTTGCGGCGGGAGTTTAGCGCGCGTTTTGTGAAGCGCCGAAGGCGCCTCGTACAGCACGTGCTTTCCTGTATTGTCGGGCGCCGCCGCTCCGCCTCCCTTTTAAACGGCGAGGCCTCATACAAAGCGGAGCATCAACTTTTCCGGCCCGTTCTTTCCCCGGCGAAGACCGGAAAAAGAGGGCGTCCTGACCCGCAAAAACTGATGCAGGCGAGGTTCATCTACGGTAAAACAGACGGGTTTTCGGGTTTTACGCACGCTACTCAGGGCCCGTATGCGAAAAAATCGGGCAATTTAGTGAACCTTGACCGCAAGAATTTGCACAAATATACTAACGGCAACGAGCGGGACGCAAACGACACACCGAAACCACCCAATGATTTCTGGAAAGGATGAACATGATGAACAACATCTCCCGCAGAACCTTTCTCAAGGGAGCATCGGCATGCTCAATGGGCCTGGCGGCCAGCAACATGCTGGGCATGCTCGGACCGTCCGCCGCTTATGCAGAAGCGCCCGTCGAATCACCCCATTATCAAGGAGGAAGTGCCATGAAAATCACCAAGGTTGAACCGATTCTCTGCGCGTCTCGCTGGCTGCTGGTTAGGGTCGAAACGGATTCCGGCATCGTTGGCTGGGGAGAATGCGGCGCGTGGGCCTGGCAGACAGCGACTGCCGAGGCGC
This sequence comes from Beduinella massiliensis, assembly GCF_900199405.1. Classification (NCBI taxonomy): domain Bacteria; kingdom Bacillati; phylum Bacillota; class Clostridia; order Eubacteriales; family Beduinellaceae; genus Beduinella; species Beduinella massiliensis. The sequence goes on along the minus strand of NZ_LT963430.1, from coordinate 3,367,410 downwards.
TCAGGGTGCTGGAATCCCTGCTCGTCGGGCAGGATCCGTTCCGCATTGAATGGCTCTGGAATGCCATGACCCGCACGCCCCACTTCCGGGGCACCATCGTCAACGCCGCGATTTCAGGCATCGACATCGCCCTGTGGGACATCAAGGGGAAGGCGCTGGGCGTGCCGGTTTACCAGCTCCTGGGCGGCAAGGTGCGCGACAAGATCCGCGCCTATGAGACGACGTCGGGCAAGACGCCGGAAGAGGTGGCGAGCAAAGTCAAGGCGCTCGTCGACGAGGGCTGGAAGCACGTCCGGGTGCGCCCGTTGAGCTCTAACGCCTCGGATACCGTCGCGGCCATGTGCTCCAAGAACGAAGCCATGTTCAAGGCCATCCGAAAGGCCGTCGGATACGAAATCGATCTGTCACTTGAAATTCATCGCCAGTGCAAGCCGGTCGAGGCGATCGAAATCGGCAAGGTACTCGACAAGTACATCATTCACTTCTTTGAGGACCCATTCAACGATTATCCGGAGGTTGCCAAATACGTCTCCGCCCAGTGCCCGATTCCGATTGCAAACGGCGAGCGCTGCTTCAACATCTATGAGCTGGCCAACCTCGTGGATAACACCGACGTGGCCTATCTGCGTCCCGACATGTGCGTGATCGGCGGCATCACGGCCGGTATGAAGGTTGCACGCATTGCCGAGGCCAAGAGCGTGGGCATCATTCCGCACAACCCGTTGGGGCCGATTTCCACGGTCGCCGCGCTGCATATCGATGCCGTCGCGCCGAATTTCGAGGTGCAGGAATGGCCGGGCACGTTCGGCGACTTCAACGCTATGATCAAGGGCGCGCCCCTTAGCGTGGAGGACGGTTACATCACCATGCCGGAAGGCCCCGGCCTCGGAATCGACCTGGTCGAAAACATCGCGGAAAAGTTCCCCTTCCAGGGCAGGAAGCCGAGCTGGAGCACGCATGAGGACGGCTCCATCATCGACCGTTAATTTTCATCGGCGGAAGCCATGGCCTTTCAAATTTGAATTTAGGAGGAGACCCTCATGAAAAAGATTTTCACAATGCTGCTTTGCGCCATCCTCGTGCTGATGTGCGCCGCCGCATCCGCCGACTATGCGTTCGCAACGCACCATATCGGCTCGACCGTTCACCCGTATCAGCTGGGCGCTGAGTTCTGGAATGAAAAGCTGCAGGAGTACTCGAACGGCACGCTGTCTCTGGATATCTATCCGGCGAATCAGCTTGCAACCGGCTCCAAAGCCGTCGAAGGCAACGCGCTGGGGACGATCGATATCTGCATAGAGAACCCGATGAGCGTGTGCAACATCGTTCCGGCCTTCGACGCGATGAATCTGCCCTACATGTTTGATACTGCGGAACAGGCATTTGCGATGATGAAGACCGAGGAAGCGGAGGTTTTTGCGCAGGAGTGCGAGAAGTACAACCTCAAGCTGCTGGGCTACTGGTACAACGGCTGGCGCAACATTTCCAACTCCAAGCGTCCGATAGAAAAGGTGGAGGATCTAAAGGGACTGACAATTCGCATCGCTGAAAGTCAGGTCTTCGCGGACATGATGAATGCGTTGGGCATGAACGCGGTGCCGCTGGCCAATTCCGAGGTCTTCACCGCTCTGCAGATGGGCACGGTGGACGCACAAGAAAACCCGCAGAACAACTACATCAACAACAAGTACTACGAGGTAAACCGCTACTTTTCCATGACCCGCCACGTGTTTACGGTGGAACCGGTGACCATGAACCTCGATCTGTGGAACTCTCTCACCGTCGAGGAACAGGAGGCCGTGCAGAAGTCCTTTGACGAGGCCGCCGATTATCAGATCAAGCTGGCGCAGGAGACCGAGGAAAAGCAGCTTGACGAGGTGATCGCCGCAGGCGCTGATATCGTTGTGACCTACATCGACGACCTTACCCCGTTCAAGGAGGCTGTCGCGCCCGTGATTGAGAAGTACATGAACACCGACCTGCGCCCGTACATAGAAGCGCTTCAGGCCGCTCAGGCCAAGGTCAGCGAGTGACCCACTTCCCTCAAGGCCGGGCTCGTCCCGGCCTTCATTCCATGAAAAAGGAGGCCGGCACCTTGAACAAATTTTTCAGCGGCGCGGATCGGTTCTTTCAGAATATGGACCGCTTCGCATATCTGGGCGCTGCCGTTTCCGTGGGCGGGATGCTGTTTTGCGTCACGCTTCAGGTAGTCGCTCGTATGAGCGCGCTGACAGTCAACTGGACGACTGAGCTTTCGCAGTACTGCTTTCTCTGGAGTACGACGTTTGCCAGCTATATTGCGGCGCGCCGCGGTAAACTGATCGGTGTGGAGCTGATTCAAAACAAAATGCCGGGGGTCGTCAAACGCACGATGAAATGCCTTGCTTGGCTTATGTGCGGCATTTTCTACGGCATGGTGAACTATTATTGCGCAGTTCAGCTTCCGCGGCTAATGGAGCAATTTACACCGATACTTAAATGGCCGATGGGTCTTATTTACATCATCATGATGGTGGGGCTGTTGCTCCTGACGGTGTACAGTCTCTATTTGGCGCTAAAGGCGTTCTTTAAGGCAGACAGCACGAATGACGGAAGAGAGAAAACGGCGGCGGAGATCGCGGAGGAGGTTGAGTAGATGATACCCTGGCTGTTTGGCACATTCTGTATTCTTTTGCTGATCGGCACGCCGATTGGCGCTTGCCTTGGCCTGGCGGCCGTCGTCACGATTGTTATGACGGGTATGCGCGTCAATATGGTCGTCGTCGCGCAGACCATGTTTGCGGGAATGACCTCGTATCAGCTCATGGCAATTCCCCTTTTCATTCTGTGCGGCAATCTGATGGGGGATGGGGGACTGAGCAAAAAGCTGGTCGATTTTATCAACCTCTTTTTTCGCCGCTTCAAGGGAGGCTTGGCATACGTGACCATCGCCGCCAGTGCGTTCTTTGCCGCAATTTCCGGTTCCTCCCCGGCGACAACCGCCGCAATCGGCGGCATTATGACGCCGGAGATGGAGAAAACCGGGTACGATGAGGACTTTAGCCTTGCGACGGCCGCCGCCGCAGGCACGTTGGGACAGATCATACCGCCCAGCGTCGGCATGGTGTCCTATGCCGTTCTTGCGGAGGTATCTGTAGGGACGCTGTTTTTGACGGGCTTTGGCCCCGGCATTCTGATGGCGGTTATGATGATGATCTACGCGCACTTGTACGTGAAGAAAAATCCGAACATCATCGTGAACACAAAGCAGGTCACGAAAAAGGAGGCCGTCAGAACCTTCCTTGAGAGCATCTGGGCGCTCGTGATGCCTCTCATTATTCTTGGCGGTATTTACTCCGGAATTTTTACGCCGACCGAGTCGGGTGCGATTGCCTGCGTATACGGCATCATCTGCGGAAAATGGATTTACAAGACGTTGAAGTGGAAGGACCTGCCGAAGATTCTGGTGAATACGGCTGTCGGCGCGGGCACCATTATGCTCATTTTAGGCAGTGTGCAGACCTTCGGCTTCGTTCTGACGCGCGGACACATTCCGCAGATTTTGGCGGAGGCTATGCTAAGCATTACAACGAACAAGTATGTCATTCTGATGCTCTTCAACATTCTGCTCCTGTTTGCCGGCATGTTTCTCAACGCCGTTTCAGCCATTGCACTCTTCACGCCGATTCTTCTCCCGGTGCTTACGAGCGTCGGCGTCAATCCCTATCTGGTCGGAATCGTGATGATCGTGAACCTGGGGATCGGAATGATTACGCCTCCTGTGGGGAACTGTCTGTATGTCGCGTGCGGCATGAGCAGGCGGCTGAGCTTCGAGCAGATATCCAAGGCCTGCGTACCTTACATTATCGCGCTGGCAGCAGCCCTGCTCCTCATTACGTATTTCGAGCCGATTTCCATGGGCCTTGTCTGGCTGACCGGCGCAGCAGCCATATGACGCGGTTTGAAAAGGAGGAATGCTTTATGAGACTGGGCACAACAGAGATGATTCTCATCCTCGTTTTGGCGCTTGTCATCTTCGGCGGCGGGAAGATTGCCGGAATCGGCAAGGCGCTAGGGCAGAGCATCCGGGAATTCAAGAGCGAGATTCGGGATGCAAAGGACGCCGCGCAGGATGAACCGAAAAATGGCGCCGCGTAAAGCAGAGCGGCACAGCGGAGAATGCGACTGCCAAGCGCCGCGTCAGCGAGAGGACGCCCGGCGCGCAGGCATCGGTCTACGGCCACTCGCACCGGTATTCGGAGCAGGAGACGGACGGCCGCCTGCTGCTCAACCCGGGAGGCTGCGGAAGGCGCCGTTTCAGCCTGGAGCTGAATGCACCATTTCCGTATTGCGGCGGGCCGGGCAGGGAGGGCGTCGGCAGCCCCTCAGGGCCGGGACCGGGCGTCGCGGGCTGCTGATCCGGCAGGGAGGGCGTCGGCAGTCCTTCGGGGCCGATGCCGGGGGTAGCGGGCAGATTTCGATTATCCATGATGAGCGCTCCTTTTCATACGCGCGAATTTATGTGTCAGGGGTTCCCGCATTACCCTATGCGCGGGAAACGCGGGGCGTGCGCAAAGCGCCCCCCGCGAAAGAAAACTGCCGGAAGGGATTGATATTTTCAAATCCTACGCTATAATGGACGATAACTTCCATGCAATTCTGAGGAAAGCGGGTGCAAAAATGCGGCTTACCATCTTTCAAAGCGTGCGCGCGTTTTACGAGCGCGTGCGGCCTATTCTGCTGGCGCGCGAGGCTCTCAACAACCTGCCGGTCGGCATTCTGGAGCGCGGGCTTGGCGAAGAGCAGACCGACTGGTTCATGGCGACCCTGACGGACGATGCGGAAAGGGACGTGCTGGTCGCGCTGCGGACCCCGCCGCAGAATCTGATCCTCGTATCGCCGGACGGGCCGGCGCACGCCGGGGCCGTGGAGGAGCTCGCCCGGTCGCTTTCAAACGATGCGCCGCTGCCGGGGGTGATCGGGGAAAAGGAGCTCGCCCTGCTGTTCGCGCGCCATTACGCCGAGGCGGCGGGCGTCGCCATGCAGGTGCAGATGGAGGAACGGGTCTACCGGCTGGACGCGGTGGCGGACGTGCCGCGCGCCGGGACGCTTCGCCCCGCGACGGAACGGGACCTGTACTTCCTGCCCTACTGGCAGAGCGCGTTCGAGGGCGACTGTTTCGGCACGCCCGGCCCGTTGGACGCGGAGGCGCAGCGCGCCATGGTCGTGCGCGGAGATCTTTTCCTGCTGGAGGCGGAGGGACAGCCGGTCAGCCTCGTAGGCACGACGCGCCAGATGCCGCACGGGCGCAGCGTGGGGCCCGTATATACCCCGCCCTACTTTCGGGGACGCGGCTACGCCTCCTCCGCCGTCGCGCAGCTCAGCGAGGAGATCCTGCGCCGGGGAAACGACTACTGCGCGCTGTTCGCGGACCTGGCGAACCCCATCTCCAACGGGATCTACCAGAAGATCGGCTACCGCCCGCTGTGCGATTACGCGATGATCGCGTTCAAGGCGTAAAATAAGAAAGGGGAAACCGGGGCGCATATGAAGAGAAAGTCGATAGGCACAAATTATTCGATGTGCGTGCAGCCCACATTTATCGTGGGTACGTATAATGAGGATGGACGGCCCAACTTTGCTCCTATCACATGGGTCAGCGCTACCTGTGAAGGGGAAAATTATTTGATCGTTGTCAGTATATATGGCAAAAAGCGAACGAAACAAAACATATTGCGAACCGGACAGCTTTCCGTGAATTTGGTGAGTGTGGACATGCTGGAGCTGGTGGATTATTTTGGGAATTCATCCGCCGAGCATCGTGGGGACGGGAATATTTCTTATTCGTATACTGCAAGTGAATACGTTTATGCGCCGCTGTTGGATTCAAGCCGCTGGATATACGAATGCGAAGTTTCGGAGGCCATCAAAACCGGCGAATCGGATACGTTCTTTTGCCGTATAAAGAATGTCCAGATCGATGAAAGCATCGATGTGGGGAATACATTTGAAATTAACTTAGTTCCGTTTGAACCGGTGATTTATTCCGGACAATATCATTCGCTCGGAAAACATCTCGGTAAGATCGGGGATTTTTATAAGCGATAAAAAAATAAACGGGTATATAACTATGAAGATGGCGATTATATTAAGCTTGCAATTTGAATGATATACAAATCGGAATTTATCGTAAGACTAAAAGAAAGCGGAAAATATTTTGTATCGATATAAATTCGAACTTAAAACAGCACTCATGTATAATCAGGATTTAAAGATAATAGACGGAACCAATATATACGATGCAATCGCAGAATTTGCGCCGAGAAAAGAAAGCACGCTTTTAGTCTGGTTAGATGATTTTAATATTCCTTCTAATAAAATAGACTCGATAAAAGATGAATTAGAGCTCTGGCTTTCAAGCAAGAATATTCTTGTGATTTTCGAATCGGGAAATAGAATTGGATAAAGCGATGATTGTTTTAAGACGTTTTTACTGGGTTTTATAAACAAAATGTCGCGGCCGTACAGGTCGCGACATTTTGCTTATGCCGACAGATTTTAAAACACCGGCAGCCCGCGCAGCAGCAGCTCCACCGCCGCGATGCACAGGGCCCACAGGGGATTGGAGACGTAGAAGCCCGGAACGAAGCGGCTCAGGGCCAGCACGATCAGCACGTCCACCAGATAGCCGAGCGCCAGGGCCGTATACTTGCCGGGCAGGCGGTGAAGCTGCAAGAGCGCCGGGCGCAGCACCTGCGCAATCGCGCCCGCGAGCGCGCCGGTGAAGAGCAGCGTCGCAAAGCCGTCGTGCGCGATGCCGGGCAGCAGATAGCCACACAGGATGTAGGCCGCGATGCAGCCGATCATGCGATAGGGCAGTTTTTTGAGCATCATTCGTCCTCCTCTTCGAGCTCTGGGAACGTCTCCGGCAGATCAAAGCGCCGCCAGGGCTCCGCCTGAGCGGGCGGCGGCGCGTAGAAGCACAGCCGCTCGCCCTTCGTGGGGTGCGTCAGGTGCAGAAAAGCGCCCCAGAGCGCGATCTGCTCCCCGGGCTGCCCGCCGCCGTAGCGCGCGTCGCCCCAGAGCGGGAGCCCCGCGTGCTGCATCTGCACGCGTATCTGGTGCGAGCGCCCGGTGTAGAGGCGCACGCGCACGAGCGAAAGGCCGTCCCGTTCCCCGCAGGCGTAGTAGCGCAGCCGCGCGTCCTTCGCGCCCGCCGTGCCCCCCGCCACAACGCGGACGGTGTTGCGCGCGCCGTCCTTGAGCAGCCAATCGCAAAGCTCCGCCCGCGCCTGCGCCCGCCCCTGCGCGACGGCCAGGTAGCCGCGCGAAAGGGTCTTTTTCCGCACCTGCTCGCTGAGCCGCGCCGCCGCCTTGGACGTGCGCGCGAGCACCACGAGCCCGCCGACGGGCCGGTCCAGCCGGTGCACGAGCCCCAGGTAGACGGCCCCCGGCTTTTGATAGGCCTGCTTCACGTAGTCCTTCATGGTGGAGAGGAGGTCCGCGTCGCCGCTGTCGTCCGCCTGGGTCGGCATGTTCGGGGGCTTTAGGGCGACGAGCAGGTGGTTGTCCTCGTAGACGACCCGGACGCCGCGAAAATCAGTCATGGCGCTGCCACCTGCCGGATGCGCCGCAGGGAAGGACGCCGCCCGCCGTCACGGGCAGGCCGATCTCGTCCGCCGCGCTGACGCCGCCATGGCGCTTGCCCACGGTCATGTCGATCATGTTCTTGAGCACGGAGGCCTGCAGGCCTGTGGTGTAGCTGTTGATGAGGAAGAACAGCGGGTCGTCCGACAGCGCCTCCGCGCAGGCCGCGACCAGGCCGTACAGCTCGTTTTCCAGCTTCCAGACCTCGCCGCCGGGCCCGCGCCCGTAGCTGGGCGGATCCATGAGGATGCCGTCGTACAGGCTGCCGCGCCGCTTTTCGCGCTGCACGAACTTGAGCGCGTCGTCGATGATCCAGCGCGTGCGATCCTCCGGGATGCCGCACAGCGCGCGGTTTTCCCTCGCCCACTGCATCATGCCCTTCGCCGCGTCCACGTGGCAGACCTGCGCGCCCGCCGCGGCGCAGGCCATCGTCGCCCCGCCGGTGTAGGCGAAGAGGTTGAGCACGCGGGGCGTGCGGCCCGCGCGGACGGCCCCGGACACGAGGCCGCGCATCCAGTCCCAGTTGACGGCCTGCTCCGGGAAGAGGCCCGTGTGCTTGAAGCCCGTGGGCCGCACGTAGAAGGAAAGGTCGCCGTAGCGGACGGTCCAGCGCTCGGGCAGGCGCTTGAAAAATTCCCACTCGCCGCCGCCGCGCTCGCTGCGGTGATACCAGGCGTCGGCTTTATCCCACAGCGCCGGGTCCTGCTGAGGCCAGATGGCCTGCGGGTCGGGGCGGCGCAGGATCACGTCCTGCCAGCGCTCCAGCTTCTCGCCTCCGCCGCAGTCGAGCACCTCGTAATCCTGCCAGTTCGATGCTAAGTACATGGATGGCTCCTTTCAAATGTGTGAAGGCTGTGAAAGCTGTGAAGGCTGACCTACTGGGAGTGTATAGAGGAAAAAGGTATTATAGAAGCGGCCTGCACAGCCTTCACATGCTTCACAGGTGCAGCGCGCGGCCGTCAGAACCGCGTGAGCACGTCTTTGCTTTGCTCTATCAGGTCGTCCACCGTGTCCAGCGCGTAGAGCAGGTCGATGCCGTCCGTCGCGGGGTCGGCCTCCAGCGCCTCGCGCAGCGCCACGCGGTCGCCGCAGGCCGCCGCCTGTGCGTACAGCAGGTTCGCCTCGGTCACCCGATCCAGCAGCTCCTCCAGCGCCATGGGGAAGGGCGGCAGGGGCTCCGTGAAGACGTCGCTCTCGGATACGACGGCGGGCACCTGGATGAAGCGGCCGTCCGCCACGCAGGGAATCGAGCCGTCGCTGGGACGGATCAGCCCCGGCACGGCCAGCGCGCCCGCGCGGCCGCTGAGCGCGTGGACGAGCCGGATGGGCCGCAGGGGGCCGCCCGATTGCAGCATCGCCTCAAAGGCGGCACGGCCCTCTTCCTTGAGCGGGCCGTGCACGGCGAGCGACGCCAGATGGCGCAGCCGCAGCTCCTGATCGGCCTCGCCATAGCGCAGGGGGAACGCCGTGAGCCGAGGGCTTTCGGGCGTGTCCTGAAGGAGCTGCCACTCCCCGCCCGTGGCGGGCACGGCGTCGTACCAGTCCACGTACTGGGCGGAGATCAGGTCGGGGCGCTCCTCCTTCGCGGGGGCCTTGAGCAGTTCGTCAAAGGAGAGACGATCGTCCTGCTCCTTGGCCTGCTGCCGCTCCTTTTCCCGTTTCTCCTTTTCGCGGGCGCGGAAGGCCGCGGCGTCGAGGAGCAGGCGCTGCTTGACGTCCTCCAGCCTGTCGAGGCCGTCCTGCTTGACGGAAAGCGCCCAGGAGAAGCCCTCCGTGCCCGCGCAGGCGACCTCGGGCGCGTCCTTTGCGCAAAGCAGCGCCTGAAAGCGCGCGGCCGCCTCGTAGGGCGCGGGGGAGAGGCCCAGCGCGCGGATGCCGCCGAAGCGCTGCGCCACCTCGCACAGCCGCGCGGCGGGGCCGGAGGCGACGATCAGCACGGCCTGCGGGCACTCGCGCTGCATCTGTTCGCAAAGGTCCATGAGCAGCCCGCCCGCGCGCAGGGTGCTCATCGCCCCGGCGATGCCGCCGAAGGGGCGGGCCTGTTTGCCCAGGCCGATGGCGTCCAGCGCCTTTTGGTCGCGCAGGAACGCCTGCGGGCCGCATGCGTCGCGGCACAGGAGCACGTAGTCCGCGCCGGAGAGCGCCTTGCGCGGGTTGGCGGTGTAGAAGAAGCGGGCGGGGATCGCGGCGGCCTTGGCCAGCGCCTGCGCGGCGCGGGCGGTCAGCTCCGCCACGTCGAGGCTGTCGTCCACGAGCCACAGGTCGCAGACGGTATGGGTTTGGACGAACAGATCGTCCAAAAGGGCGGGGGCAAGCTCATATGCCCCCGCGCCCAGGATGACGATTTTCATCTTTGATTAAGCCTTTCGCACGGAGAGAACCGCGCTCTCGCCGTTGATGTTCCATTCCTTCTGATAGGCGTCCGCCGGGGCCGCCGCGCGCTCGATGGAAAGCGCCAGCACGCCGGAGGCGATGGTCTCGCGGCTGGACTCGATGATGCCGGCAAGCTTATCCGCCGCGTCGTAGGTGACGCGGATGCGGTCGGTCACGTCGAAGCCGGCCTCCTTGCGCATGGTCTGCAGCTTGGAGATCACCTCGCGCGCGAAGCCCTCGGCGATGAGCGATGGCGTCAGGTTGGTGTCGAGCACCACGGTGACGCCCTTGTCCGTCTCCGCGACGAAGCCGGGCTTCTGCGAGGGCTCGGTGAGCACGTCGTCCTTCGAGAGCTCGACCTGCGTGCCCTCCAGATCAAAGGAGACGGTGCGGCCCGCCTCGAAGGCGTCGACCACGTCGTTGCCGTCCAGTGTCTGCAGGTGCGCGCCGATCTTGCCCAGCAGCTTGCCGTAGCGCGGGCCGAGGGTGCGCATCTGGGGCTTGAGCCTGTAGGTGGTGAACGCGCGGGTGTCTTCGGTGAAGCGCACGTCCTTGACGTTGAGCTCGTCGCGGGCCAGCGCGACGAAGTCCTGCGGGAGCTGCGCGCCGCGCACGTACAGGGCGGCGGCGGGCTGGCGCACCTTCATGTTCGCGCCCGCGCGGCAGGCGCGGCCCAGCTGCACGACGGCGAGCAGGTCGGCCATGTGCGCTTCCAGCTCCTTGTCGATGCGCGCCTCGTCGCAGACGGGGTAGTCGCACAGGTGCACGGAGATGGGGGCGTCGGGGTTGACGGAGCACACGAGGTTGCGGTAGATGCTTTCCGCCATGAAGGGCACGAACGGCGCGATCAGGCGCGAGAGCGTCTCCAGCACCGTGTAAAGGGTGACGAACGCGGCCTCCTTGTCGCCCGCCATGCCCTTGCCCCAGAAGCGCTCGCGGCTGCGGCGGACGTACCAGTTGGACAGCTCATCCACGAAGTCGCCGATCGCGCGCGCGCTCTCGGTGACGCGGTAGTTCATGAGATCGTCGTCCACCTCGCGCACGAGGGTGTTCAGGCGGGAGAGCACCCACCTGTCCATCAGGGAGAGCTGCGCCCTTTCGAGCGGATGCTCCTTGGGGTCGAAGCCGTCGATGTCGGCGTACAGCACGAAGAACGCGTAGGTGTTCCACAGCGTGCCCATGAACTTGCGCTGCGACTCGGAGATGGCCTCCGCGTAGAAGCGGTTGGGCAGCCACGGCGCGGCGTTGACGTAGAAGAACCAGCGCACCGCGTCCGCGCCCTGGGCGTTGAGCACGGTCCAGGGATCGACGACGTTGCCCTTGTGCTTGCTCATCTTCTGGCCGTCCTTGTCCTGCACGTGGCCGAGCACCAGGCAGTTTTCAAAGGGGCTCTTTTCGAACAGGCAGGTGGAGATCGCGAGCAGGGTGTAGAACCACCCGCGCGTCTGGTCGATGGCCTCGGAGATGAACTGCGCGGGGAAGCGGCGCTCGAACTCTTCCTTGTGCTCGAAGGGGTAATGCCACTGGGCGAAGGGCATGGAGCCGGAATCGTACCAGCAGTCGATGACGTCCTTCACGCGGTGCATTTCGCCGCCGCACTTTTCGCAGGGGATCGTGACCTGATCGATGTAGGGGCGGTGCAGCTCGATGTTCGGGTCCACGTCGTGGCCGAGCTCGCACAGCTCCTGCCTGGAGCCGATGACGTGCACGTGGCCGCACTCGCAGGTCCACACCGGCAGGGGCGTGCCCCAGTAGCGCTCGCGAGAGAGGCCCCAGTCGATGACGTTTTCCAGGAAGTTGCCCATGCGGCCTTCCTTGATGTTGTCCGGCATCCAGTTGACCGAGCGGTTGCTCCGCAGCAGCGCTTCCTTCACGGCGGTCATCTTGATGAACCAGGAGGAGCGCGCGTAGTAGATCAGCGGCGTGTCGCAGCGCCAGCAGTGCGGGTAGTTGTGGGTGAACTTCGGGGCCTTGACCAGCAGGCCGCGCTCCTTCAAATCGGCGAGCACCAGCTTGTCCGCGTCCTTGACGAACACGCCCGGCCAGTCCGTCTCCGGGGTCATCTTGCCCTGCGCGTCCACGAGCTGCACGAAGGGCAGGCCGTAGGCGCGGCCCACGCGCGCGTCGTCCTCGCCGAACGCCGGGGCGATGTGCACGATGCCCGTGCCGTCCTCGGTGGTGACGTAGCCATCGCATACGACGTAAAACGCCTTTTCCTTCGGGCGCGCGAAGTCGAAGAGCGGCTCGTACTCCATGCGCTCGAGCCTGGCGCCCTTGAAGGTTTCGACGATCTCGCAGTCCTTCGCGTCCTCGCCGAAGATGGACGGAACGAGCGCCGAGGCCATGATGTAGCTGTCGCCCCGGTAGAGCAGGCGGCAGTAATCCACGTCGGGGTTCACGCACAGCGCGACGTTGGAGGGCAGCGTCCAGGGCGTGGTCGTCCAGGCCATCAGGTAGGCGTCTTCCTGACCCTTGACGTGGAAGCGCACGACCGCCGAGGTCTCGGTGACCTCCTTGTAGCCCTGCGCCACCTCGTGGCTGGAAAGCGCGGTGCCGCAGCGCGGGCAGTAGGGCACGATCTTGTGGCCCTTGTAGAGCAGGCCCTTTTCCGCGATCTGCTTGAGGCTCCACCATTCGGACTCGATGTACTCGTCCTCGTAGGTGACGTAGGGGTTTTCCATGTCCGCCCAGAAGCCGACGCGCTCGGACATCTCCTCCCACTCGGTCTTGTACTTCCAGACGGACTTCTTGCACTCCTGGATGAACGGCTCGATGCCGTAGCGCTCGATCTGCGGCTTGCCGTCCAGACCGAGCATCTTTTCGACCTCGAGCTCCACGGGCAGGCCGTGGGTGTCCCAGCCCGCCTTGCGCATGACGTCGTAGCCCTTCATCGTGCGGTAGCGCGGGATCAGGTCCTTCATCGCGCGGGTGAGCACGTGGCCGATGTGGGGCTTGCCGTTGGCCGTGGGCGGGCCGTCGAAGAAGGTGAAGGGCTCCTGCCCCCTGCGCTGCTCGCACTGGCGCTTGAAGACGTCGTTTTCCTTCCAGAACTTGATGATTTCCTCTTCACGCGCCGTAAAGCGCATGTCGGTGGGCACTTTCTGATACATGGGGAATCCTCCTTGCGATGGTGGTTTGAGGCATAAAAAAACTCCGTCCCGAAATGGGACGAAGGACTTCGCGGTACCACCCAAATTGGCGCAATGCGCCCGCTCTGCGGACGGATGCGGCATCCGTCCGTCCCGCTGACGGGGGACAAGGCCGTTCCGCGCTCCGCCGCCGCCCGAAGGCCGCGCGCTTCGCGTGGACCGCTCCCGAGTGATTCAGACGCATGCCTGGCCTCCGGCCTTTCACCCTGGGCAAACGCCCCGCCGGCTCGCTTTGCGCCGCACATGCGCACGTCTCGATCATCGCGTTTTTTGTTATTACCTTACTATTATATTCACCGCGCGGGAAATGTAAAGGGTTTTATGAAAAATTTGCGGGGGAAAGGGGGTGCGCGAGCGCTTGGAGGCGCTCCGTGAGCTCGCACCAGCGGCGGATGTGCAGGTGCGGGCAGCGGGGCGGGCCCAGCGGGTCGAGGCGGACGTCGTAATCCGGCTCGCCCGACTCGCCTTCGTACCACACGGGGAAGAGCCCCGCCGCGTGAGCGCCCTCCACGTCGGCGCGGACGTTGTCGCCGCAGAACCAGACGCGGTCGGGGGAGAGCCCGGCCTTTTGAAGCGCCAGGCGGAAGATGCGCGGATTCGGCTTTCTGACCATGTACTCGCTGGAGGCGATGACAAACTCAAAGCGGCTGTCCGGCAAAAGGCGGCACAGGCGCTCGCGCAGGGACTCGCCCGAAAACGAGATGTTGCTCACGACGCCCGTTCGGATGCCTAGGGCCTGAAGGCTGAGCAGCATTTCCCGCGCGCCGGGCATGACCGCCCCCGGCGACATGCCGTCCCAGAAGACGCGTTCCGCCTGCGCCCAGGAAAGGGAGAACTCGATGCCCAGGGACTCGTACAGCAGGCGCTGGAACGCGAAGTTGTGCAGCTCGAACCCGCCGGCGCGCGCGGCGCCCGCTTCCTTAAAGAGCTGCGTGGAAAACGCGCAGATTTCCTCTGTGCCAAGGCCGCGCGGATTGCGCGTCACGTAGGGGGACAGCGCCCGCTGGCCCCGCAAAGGATCGCTGCCGGGCTCTGATAGCAGGGTATGGCCGTAGTCAAAGAGGATCATTTCGGGCATCCGCACGGCGTCATGCCTCCTTTTATAGCAGGTCGCGCCGGTTGAATCGCAGCAGCGCCAGGGGGATGCACCCGAGGCCTGCCGCGCCCCACAGCAGGGCGGGCAGGACCCTGATGCGGGCGGAAAACGTGAACACGGGCGACAGGTACAGCAAAAAGGAGGGCCCAATCCCCGCGTAGGCGAGCAGCGCCGCGCCGTGCAGCAGGAAAAAACAGAGCAGCGTCAAAAGCAGCGCATGCTCCGCCCGCAGGCATTGGCCGGAGAAAGCGAAGCCCACCAGAAACGCGCAGAGCAGCGCCGGGAAGCGCAGGGCGGCCGCCTGGGGCAGGGCAGAGGTGCGCGTCGCGCCGCCGAAGGCCATCGCCCCCAGCGACACGGCCGCGCCCGCGCACAGCGCGAAGAGCGTCAGCGCGCAAAGGCGCGCGACGAGGCAGGAGAGCGCGAGCTGCTCGCGGCTGAGCGGCAGGGAAAAGCGGTCCTCCCGGGAATCGGGGTCGTCCGCAAAGCTGAGGGCGTGCGCGCCGCTGCCGGCCGCAAAGAGGAAGCAATAGAGGTACAGGACGTCCAGCAGCAGGCCGGGCAGGGAAGGAAGGAGGAAACGCAGGGAACGGAGCAGGCCGAAAAAGCTGTTCATGCGCGCGTAGAGCACCAGCAGCAGGGCGCACAGGCCGACCAGGACGCCGTGCAGCGCCGCGCGGGGCAGAAGCCGGCGAATTTCCAGAAAAAGCAGGTTCATTCCATCCCTCCTTCGGCCTGCGAGCGGACGAGCACGTCGTCCGCGCTGGCGTTTTCGATCGTGACCTCGCGCGGGTGCAGCGGGGCGAGCGCGAGCAGCAGCGCGTCGGCCGCCCCGTCGTAGAAGAAGGAAACGCCGTCCGCCTCCCGCTCCACGCAGAAGGCGCGCAGCTTTTGGAGCGCCTCGTCGCCGGGCGCCGCGCCGGAGATACACACCCGGCGGCAGGGCAGGCGCAGGCGGTCCAGCGTCCCGGCGGCGAGAACCTCGCCGCCGCGCAGCAGCAGCGCGCGCGTCAGGGGCAGCGGCGGGGCGTCCAGATGCGGGCAGGTCAGGATCAGCGTGGTGCGCTCGTTTATCTCCGATTCGAGCGCCTGCGCCAAGAAGGCGTCCTCGGCTTCCTCAAAGCCGGGCGCGAAGGGCTCGTCGAGGATGAGCAGTTCGGGCTGTACGGCCAGCGCGAGGGCGAGGCGCAGGCGGCGCGCCTGCGCGTGCGTCATGTCGCAGGGAAGGAGATCCGCGTTCAGCTCCAGCCGGTCGAGCAGCGCCTTGGCGTAGCCTATGGAGGCGCGGGGATAAAAGGAAAGCATTTGCCGCAGGTGCTCCCCGGCGGTGAGCCGCTGAGACAGCGCGGTTCCGGCGGGCATGTAGCCCGTCAGCTGGCGGCAGATGCGGCCTCCCCGCAGCACGTCGTGGCCGAAGATGCGCGCGCTGCCGGAGGTGGGCACGAGCATGCCCATCAGCAGGCGGCACAGCGTGGTCTTTCCAGCGCCCGCGGGCCCCGCGACGGCGAGGCGCTCGCCGGGCTGCAGGGAAAACGAGACGCCGGACAGGACCTTTTTTTCTTCCAGCACCTTGGTCAGGCAGTTTACTTCCACAACGGGCATGGGGCGCCTCCTTCAGGATCGGGCCCCGCGGCAAAAGCGCCGCGAAGACGTGCGTTTTCATGGGAACAGAAGCAGGAAGCCTGTCCCCCTACGGAACCATCATATCACCCCTTGCCAAAGGAAGCAACTGTGATTTGACACGCGGTCAGGCGCATGGCATAATGAACCGAGGATGAAATGAAGGAGGGGTGCCGGTGTTCTTTGAATTGCCGCTCGCGCTCGCGCTTTCCTGTCTGCTTTCCGAGGTACCCGCGGTGCACGCCGCCTGCTTTGCGCTGCCCGCCCGCCTGTGCGCGCTGCTCGAGCGGCTCATCGCCCGGCGGCGCGCGGAGGACGCAGGGCGCCTGGCTGCCCGCGCCGCCGCCGGCGTGATCGCCCTCCTGGCGGCGCTGCTGTCGCTCCTGCATCCCGCCGTTCGCGTGGCGCTGCTCGCCCTCGCCCTGCCCGTGCGCGCGCTGATGGACGAGGGGATGCGCGCGCGTGCGCTGCTGGAGGAAGGGGACGTGCGCGGGGCGGCCGAGGCGCTCGGAAACGGCGCGCAGGCGCACACATACGAGGACGTGGTGCGCGCTGCCTGCGAAAAGATCAGCTTGAATACCGCGCACGTGGCCTTTGCGGGCGCGCTGCTCGCGCTCGTGGGAACGCCCCTGCGCCTGGGCCCGGCCCTCGCCTGCGCCTACGCTGCGGTGCTCTGCCTGTGGCGGGAGGAGCCGCTCTTCCTGCGCGTCCGGCGCGTCCTTTATCGCGCGAGCGAATGGCTATACGCCGGGCTGTGCGCGCTGCTGACCGCGCTGTGCGGGCTGGAGGTGGAGGCGGCGCTCGGCATGCTCAAAACCCCGCTGGAGGGGCGGCTTTCGCGCGTGACCGCCGCCGCCGTGGGCATCGGGCAGGAGCCCACGCACGACCCGATCGCGGGCGACGTGGTGCAGACGGCGCTGCTGCTGTGGCTCGCGCTGGGAGCCGCGGTGCTCGCCGTCTCGCTGGCGCTGCTGCCGCTGATGCGCTGAATGCCATCAATATTTCGGAAAGGTTTCCTTATCTTACATATTTAAGTTAAATATTACGGAAATGTTAAAAATCGTATTGACAAATCCCGGCGTCCGTCATAAAATATTCACACAAGATCAAAAGTGGGGTGCGCATGATGGTGCTGGGAAGATATTGCGGTGTGAAGAAGGCGGTAAGCCGCGCGCTGGCGGGTGCGATACTGGCCACGTGCATGGCGGCGGCGCCTTTTTCCGCATTCGCGGAGACGGTGCTGGCCAACGGGCACGTCTACCTGCGCAAAGGCGCCACCACGCAGAGCGACATTCTGGTGGTGCTCGCCCCGAACGCCGAGCTGGAGGTCATGGACACCCAGGGCGAGTGGTATTACGTCAAGTACGGCTCCAAGAAGGGGTACGTGCGCTCCGACGTGGTGACGGTCAAGGGCGGCACCACGTTCACCGGCGCGACGACGGGATACAACACCTCCGTGACCTCCTACCGCACGCTGAGCAAGGGCTCCTCGGGCGAGGACGTGCTCGCGCTGGAGACGCGCCTGGCGACGCTGGGCTTTTTTGACGGCGAGCCGGACAAGAAGTACGACGACTCGACCGTCTACGCGGTGCGCCTGTTTCAGGAAGAAAACGGCCTGAAGGCCGACGGCGTGGCGGGCGAGAAGACGCAGGAGCTGCTCCTGGGCGTCATCGGCACCGCAGGCGGAGGCAGCGTCAGCGGAGGCGGCGCGACCGGCGTCTATCGCTCGCTCAATCTGAACGATACGGGCGCGGACGTGACGGCGCTGCAGCAAAAGCTCAAGGACCTGGGCTACTACGACGGAGAAGTGACGGGCAGCTACGGCCGCCTGACGAAGGAGGCCGTGCGCCAGTACCAGAAGAAGAACGGACTGGGCGCGGACGGTATCGCGGGGCAGAAGACGCAGGCCAAGCTGTACGGGGAAAGCACCTCTTCCGGCACCAGCACCGGTACCGGCAGCGTGCAGACGGTAGTTTCCGCCACGCTGCGCGAGGGCGCGAGCGGCGCGGACGTGACGGCGCTGCAGCAGAAGCTCAAGGACCTGGGCCTGTACACGGGCGAGATCACGGGCAGCTACGGCCGCCTGACGAAGGAGGCCGTGCGCCAGTACCAGAAGAAGAACGGACTGGGCGCGGACGGCATCGCGGGGCAGAAGACGCTCGCCAAGCTCTTCAGCGAGACGACGGGGGGTACGCAGGAAACCCCCTCCGGCGACACGAACAGCGGAACGACCGACACCTCGGCGACGCTGATGGAGGGCTCCAGCGGCGTGCAGGTGACGGCGCTGCAGCAGAAGCTCAAGGATCTGGGCTATTATACGGGCGAGATCACGGGCAGCTACGGCCGCCTGACGAAGGAAGCCGTGCGGCTGTACCAGAAGGATAAGAACCTGGGCGCGGACGGCGTGGCGGGCCCGAAGACGCTGGCGATGCTGAACGCGACGCCCTCCACCGGCACGAGCGGCGGGTCTGGAAGCGGCGCGGTGAGCGACGAGTCGAGCAAGGTCAGCAATACGACGCTGCGCCTGGGCAGCCAGGGCACGGACGTGAAGAACCTGCAGCAGCGCCTGAAGGATCTGGGGTATCTCGCGGGCAGCGCGGACGGCGTGTTCGGCTCGGCCACCGAGACGGCGCTGATGACCTTCCAGTCCTCCAACGGACTCACGGCCGACGGCATCGCGGGCAAGAACACGCAGACCGTGCTGTACGGCGCGAGCGCCAAGGCATACTCCACGGCCACGGATTCCAGCACGCTGAAGCGCGGCAGCCAGGGCACGCTGGTGAAGAACATGCAGCAGAAGCTCAAGGATCTGGGCTACTACACGGGCTCGGTCACGGGCAACTTCGGCACCATCACCGAGGAAGCGGTGCGCTCGTTCCAGCGGGCCAACGGACTCACGGCCGACGGCGTCGCAGGCGTGAGTACGCTCAACAAGCTGTACGCGATGTCGGGCTCCGGCACCACGGGCGGCACGGAGAATCCGGGCGGTTCTTCCGGCGGACAGACGACGACCGCGCCGAACGCGGCGAGCGTCAGAAACGTCAATTGGTACACCGGCATCAGGCCCAAGTACAAGGCCGGGACGGTCATGCAGATCTACGACTTCGCGACCGGCTACACCTGGCAGTGCGTGATGATGTCCAACGGCGCGCATGCCGACTCGCAGCCGCGCACGGCGGACGACACGGCGATCATGTACAAGGCGTTCGGCAACAAGAACACCTGGACGCCGAAGGCGGTCTGGATCACGATGCCGGACGGGCAGACGTACATCGCCTCCATGCACAACGTACCGCACCTGTCGGGCTCCATCAAGGACAACAACTTCGACGGCCACCTGTGCATCCATTTCCCGCGCGAGATGAGCGAGGCGGAGGAGACGGGACCGTACGCGGTGTCGCACCAGAAGGCGATCCTCGCCGGCTGGGAAGCGACGCAGAAGATGATCAAGTAAAGGATACGCGAAGGGCGGCGGCTGAAAATTCCCGCGCGGGCCGGAGGGGGCCCGGCGGGGAGACGGCCGCCGCCCATTTTCGGTGGAAACGAAGAAGGGGAGGGCCCGCATGAACGCATTTTCGCGAACGCAGATGCTCCTGGGGGAAGAGGGGATGGAACGCCTGCGCGGGGCGCACGTCGCGGTGTTCGGCGTGGGCGGCGTCGGCTCCTACGTGGTGGAGGCGCTCGCCCGCTGCGGCGTGGGCGAGCTGTCCGTGTTCGACGACGACGTGGTGAGCCTCACCAACGTGAACCGCCAGCTCGTCGCAACCCTTGAGACGATCGGCCGCCCCAAGGTGGAGGTGGCGCGGGAGCGCGTCCTCGCGGTCAATGCCGACGCACGGGTGCACGCGCGGCGGCTGTTTTACACCGCCGAAACGGCGGGAGAGGTGGACATGGCCTCCTTTTCCTACGTCGTGGACGCGATCGACACGGTGTCCTCCAAGCTGACGCTGATCGAGCGGGCGCGGGCCGCGGGGGTCGATATCATCAGCTCCATGGGCACGGGCAACAAGCTCGACCCCACGCGGTTTCGGATCGATTGGATTGAGAACACGAGCGTGTGCCCGCTCGCCCGCGTGATGCGCCGGGAGCTCAAGGCGCGCGGCATCGGGCGCGTGAAGGTGCTCTACTCGACCGAGGAGCCGCGCAGGCCGCTCGACCTGGGCGAGCCCGCCGCGGCGGGTCGGCGGCAGACGCCGGGAAGCGTCTCCTTCGTGCCCTCCTGCGCGGGGCTGATCCTCGCGGGCGAGGTCGTGCGGACGCTCGCGGGGGTGTAAGGACAGCGAATGGGACGGACAATGTGAAATACATAAAATAGTGGCAGAGCAGAGCGGGAATTTAGCCGCGTATCTTTTTCTGTCGCTATTTTTTGTCTCCAATTATAAAATGAATGGATTATCTGGTTTTTCTTTTTGGAGAAAAACGCCTAAAAAGCAATGCAGTATATTGACAGGACTCATATTGTATTCTATAATGTATACATTGAAGAATACAAAGGAGAGCGTGGCATGGATAAGGTATCGAGAACGAATAAGGCATATGAAGAAATTCGAGCCAGCATTTTCGATGGTTCTCTGTTTGGAGGCTATCCCGTTTCAGAAGTGGAGCTTGCAGAAAAGCTTCAAATGAGCAGAACCCCCGTGAGAGAAGCGCTGGTGCGTCTGCGGAGCGAGGGGCTTTTGGAATATATACCAAGGAAGGGGGTCATCGTGAAACAGTTTAGCAAGACGGAAATCGACATGGCGTATGAGTTTACCGAGGCGCTTGAAGCAAAGCTTGCCTGCATTTTGGCGGAACACAGAGAGAAATTGGACTTTTCTGGATTGCATGCAAGAATTGCTGAGATGGATGCGGCCTTGGACAGAAATGATATCGATGCATGGGTTGAAGCGGACGATCAGTTTCATGTAGATATGCGCAATTTGTGTCCCAATAAGTTCATCGTGGATGCCTTAAAAGAGGTGGCGGGCCAGATCTACTACACGCGTATGCTCGTGACGCGCGTAATGCTGGATAAGCGGAGATCCACGCAAGAGCATGGAGAAATGCTTCGGTATATTGAACTGGGTATGGGGCAGGAGGCTCGCGATCAGACGGAGCAGCATATTCGCAGAATCCGTAGGGAAGTCATGGGGATATTGTAAAGCTGAAAGGGGGAGAAGGGGCCATGATGCTAAGACAAGGAAAGAAAGAGACGCTTTGGCAAAACATGCGAAGGCATAAGGCCTTATACTGGATGATATTGCCCGGGATGGCTTACTTTATAGCATTTAAATATGTGCCGCTTCTTGGATCCGTAATCGCTTTTCAGAATTATCAAATATTTAAGGGGCTGTTTCAAAGTCCGTGGGTCGGCTTGGAAAACTTCCGCTATATCTTTCAATATCCCGATTTTTATCGCATTCTGGGCAATACCGTTAAAATAGGCTTCGCTCAAATATTGTATGGATTTCCTGCACCGATTCTTCTGGCGCTTTTGCTGAATGAAGTGGGGAACCGAAAGGTCAAGCGATGCATGCAAACGGTCCTTTACCTCCCACATTTTCTTTCCTGGGCGATTCTTGGCAGCATTTTGTTTGAAATATTGAGCCTTAACGGTATATTCAATACCCTTCGAGTCTCCATGGGAATGGACCCGATCCTGTACATGCAAAAGGTCGATTGCTTTGTTCCTATCGTTATCCTTTCCTCTATCTGGAAGGAGGTTGGCTGGAGCGCGATCGTCTATTTGGCTGCCATAGCAGGGATCAGCCCCGAATTATATGAGGCGGCCGTTGTAGAGGGGGCATCACGCTTGAAGCAGTCTCTCTACATTACGTTGCCGCTTCTGATGCCGACGATTACGATCATGTTTCTGCTGCGCGTGGGCAATTTTCTGAACCTTGGATTTGAACAGATATACGTCCTGATGACGCCTGTGACCCAGTCGGTGGGAGACATTTTGGATACTTATGTGTATCGGTATGGCGTATGCGAGGGAAAGTACTCCGTCACGACGGCCATTGGTCTCTTTAAATCGGTTTTTGGACTTGTATTGATGGTTCTGTGCAATAGCCTGTCCAAACGTGCGACCGGAAGAGGGGTGTATTGACCGTGAAAAGACGGATGAGCCCGGGTAAAATATTTGTTCTTGTTTTACTCGTCGTCATTGCGCTGAGCATGCTTCTGCCGTTTGTGCGCGTGATATCCATTTCCATCAGTTCACGCATCCCGGTAGAGCGGAACGAGATTAATATCCTGCCCAAAAAGATTACGGGCGACTCTTACGCACATGTGCTTGCTGAACCGCGCATCTGGAGGTCGATGAGCGTAACGATTTTTGTTACATTGGTGGGCACAGGATTGAGCATTGTGGTCACGGCGTTGATGGCGTACGCGGTTTCGCGTAAGGAGTTTAGGCCGCGTAGAGGCGTCATGATTTTTGTGCTGTTAACCATGGTCTTTCAAGCGCCCGTCATTCCTTTTTTCCTTACGGTAAAAAGCTTTAAGCTACTGAACACGGTCTGGGCATTGATTTTGCCGCTCACGGTAGATGCTTTTAATCTGGTCATTATGCGTTCGTTCTTTGAGGAAACGCCGGAGGCGCTCATTGATAGCGGACGTATCGATGGCTGCGGGGATGCAAGACTGCTATTTTCGATTGTTTTGCCGACGGCTAAGCCTGTATTGGCTACGATCGCGCTATTTTATGCCGTTTCTTACTGGAACATTTTCTATAACGCCCTGATGTTTATCTACGACAAAAATTTGCAGCCATTGCAGATTATCGTTCGCAGCTATGTGGAGACGAGCGTGGAAACGCCAGGTGTCTATCTGGACGTAAATTACAACAATACCACTTTACAGATGGCGACGATTATTGTGGTTACACTTCCAATTTTGGCGGTATATCCATTTTTGCAAAAGTATTTTACAGCCGGAGTGATGATCGGTGCAATTAAAGAATGAGTATGGATTTGGCGTGTGTGCACCGCGCCAAAACACATAAAATTTAAGAAAGAAGGCAGGGAGACGAATGAAGAAGAGGAACTTGTTTGCGCTTGCGCTGGCTTTTGTTTGCTTAGCGTCGAGCACAGCTTTCGCGCAGGACGCGCCCAAGGTCTCTATCTTGAGAACTTGGTCATCGCCGCCGGAAGCGGATCACCCCTATGTACGGTACGTGACCGAAAAGACAGGCGTGGAACCGGAAATACGAGCCATTTCAGGCAACTATGCAGAGGGGCTGCAGATGATCTTCGCATCAGGCATGAACGTGCCGGACGTGTTTAGGCCGCTCAACACAGGCGTGGATGCGACGCTGGTGGAGCAGGACGCCGCTGTGCCGCTGGATGACCTGTTGCCGCTTTACGCACCGGACATGTGGAAGAACATCCCGGAGCGCGTGTGGAATCTGATGCGAGCAGACTCCAAGGATGGGCACATTTACATTATTCCGCAGGTATACATCGACTACGCAGAGCGCGGCTGGATCATTCGTCAGGACTGGCTGGACAAGCTGGGGCTGGAAAAGCCTCAGACAAAGGATGAACTGGTCGAAGTCCTGCGGGCGTTCCGGGATCGGGATCCAAATGGAAACGGGCTTCAGGATGAGCTGCCCACGACTTTCCAGTCTGATCCTAACTGGATGCATGGATTTTTTGCCATGTATGGTGTGCCGATGTTTAACTCGGATCCGTTGTGGGACATCTACGATGGAAAGCTAATGTATTCGGCGATCACGCAAAACGCCAAGGATGCTTTGGCCTTTATGGCTGAGCTTTATGCGGAAGGCTTGATCGATCCGGAGGCTTTTCTGAATTCCGGAACGGACTTCAACGCGAAGATTCAAAACGATCAGGTGGGATTGTTCTACCACGTGCTTCATCAGGCGGATACGGCTTACTTCACGAATTTGCAGCATGTCAATCCCGAAGCAAAGCTGTCGGCCATTGCTCCGCCCAAGGTAGACGGCTATGACGGGTTTATTTGCCGGCTGGAAGTGGCGAACCGCGATTGGTGTTTCCCAAAGTCGAACGAGCAGAATGCGGCGAACGTGTTGAAATACCTGAATTGGTTTGAAACGGAAGAAGGAAGGCTATTTACGGCTTACGGTATACAAGGCGATACCTGGGACATGGTGGATGGAAAGGTTGTTTATTACCCCGAAAAGGATTCGGCGGACCTGTTCGGTAAGCGGTATCACGGACTGAAGGGATTGCAGGCGAACGATGCGGACTTCTTTGTCAACAACATCTGCGCGGTGAAGCCGGATGGACTCGGCGAGATGCTGGTGGACATGCAGAACACCACATTCCCGGCGTCTAGGACGATTGCCGGAGACGGTTTGCCGCTTACCGTTTACGACGGTTATCCGGATCACAAGAATCATAAGCTCTTCTACGAGTACGCGGTCAATATTGTTACGGGAGAATGGCCGATCGAAAAGTTTGACGAGTTTGTGAGCGAATGGTATCGCACAGGCGGCGACGTCGTCGAACAGCGCGCAAACGAATGGTACGAGAAATATAGAAAGCTGGAAGACGGCGTATCAGACTAAGGGTAGGATCGGGAGGACGTTTATCCGCCCTCCCGTTTCCCTCAACCGCAGAGAGGAATGGATGCTATGAATACAATACCGCGCTTTGAAATATTTGAGCGCGTCTTCATGGCGGACGCGAAGGGAGCCAATCCATTTGTGGATGTCGATTTATCCGCGGTATTCACAAACGGCGAACGAGAATTTTCGGTGGATGGCTTTTATGACGGAGATCAAACCTATCGAATTCGGTTTGCGCCTCCTGAAGAGGGAAAATGGCGGTATTGGACGAGGTCTAATTTGAAGGAGCTCGCCCACATCAGCGGGGAGTTCACCTGCACAAAGGCTATATCACGCGGAGCCTTGACGATAGACGCTCGATACCCGCACTGGTTCGCGCGGGAGCTGGGAGGGCCGGAGTTCGTCGTAAATGACGGTTGGTATCCGCATCCCCTTTTCGGTGATTCGCTTTCGTTTGAGGGGCTTGATTTCCCGCCGCCCACCGAGGCGGACATGCAAACGTACCTGAGCGTGCTGGGAAAAAACGGCGTTAACATGACGATAGAAGTAGACCAGCTTTACGCACGCCAGAGCGTCATTCAAGACGAGAGCTTTAATTGGCCTTGGGCCTGGGCGAACCGCGAAGAGCGCCGGATAGAACGGGAACGTTTTAACCTTTCTTACTATAGGCGGCTGGAGAGGACGCTCGCCTTTGCGAAGGAACAGGGGGTATTTTATGGCATAGAGCTCCTGTTCGACAATTCCGTCTTCAGGCCGAGAGAGTGGTCGGCGCACCCGCTTAATGCCTGCAACGGCGGGTGGCTTTCAACAGACGAAGCGGGGACGGGCTGGAATGCGATATTTGATTTGGACAACGAGGAGCATGTTCGCCAAATCAGCCGTTATCTTCGCTATACGGTGGCGCGTTTGTCAGCGTACTGGAATGTTTTCTGGGCTTTGGGCGCGGAAAGCGGAAACCTTGCGAAGGTGCCCGGACGGGAGATGCCGGCAGAGCGCATACGCGCGTGGTATGAGCATTGGGGAGATTGTGTGGCGGATTGGGATGTTTACGGGCGTTTGCAGTCTATTGGGGATACGGGTGAGCAGGAAGCGCTCATCCGAAGCCGGCGCAATCAATTCATCATTACACAAGAGCATACGTCGATGGCAAGGGAAGATGTCTTCATCGACGCCACACATCGATTTGGAAAAGCCTTCTGGAAATATGGGCGGCCGACGGTCATTGGGGAACAGGATCGTCACAATGTCGGCGCATACGACACGGAACGGAAGGGCTATTGGATCGCCTTTGTGAGCGGTTTTTTCATGGGGCGGGTAGACCGGCATTTTGGCGTGGCGCAGCAGGGAAGGCTCGTCGAAAGCGATCTTTTTCAGTGCGGGAACCCACCCCCTATTTATGGCGATCTGAGACGTATGCGCCAATTTGTGGAATCGGGGAAAATACGGTATTGGCGTATGCGGCCCTGCGATGAATTGCTGACCGATGTGAAGGGGATCGTCCATTGTCTTGCAAAACCCGACGAAGAATATGTGCTCTATTTTGCAAGCGGTGGAGCGGCTACGCTCAAACTTCCGCAATGTATGCTGGAATGGTTTAATCCGCGCACGGGAGAGCGCCGTACCGAGATTTGCCCGGAGGGGCCGCATGCCATAGAAGCGCCCGATGCGCAGGACTGGGCGTTGCATATCCGTAAGATGGATGGAGAAGGGGAGAAAAGCGTATGAAAATCATGAATGCCTGGGAAGAACCCGGTGTGACGGTGGCTGCACCGTATCAGCGCAATATCAAGGTGCTTTTTGCACCGGATCGAAATGACGTGCCCGAACTGACGTTCAGCCATGCCATCATATATCCGCATCAACAGACAGACTATCACAGGCACGATCGCCCGGAGCTCATTTATGTCGTGTCTGGCCGAGGCGTTTCCCTTTGCGAAGGAGCTGAAACGCCGGTGCAGGCAGATACCGCCCTGTGGATTGAGGCGGGAGAAATGCACCAGATGATTAATCTTGGCGACGAGACGATGAAGCTGGCGACGGTTTTTATACCGGCTTATACGGCGGAAGAAAACTATGCACGCTGCTGTAAAGCGGCCGAAGCGGCGGCTAAATGATGTGGGGCTGAAGTGCGCGTATGAAGACGGGGATAAGCTCTTATACATATGGCTGGGCTGTGGACAACGGAGAGATGGACGCATTTGAGTTGGTTCGCAGAGCCGACGCACAGGGATTTCGGTTATTGCAGATCGGAGACAACATAGCGCTTGACGGTTGGAGTCAGGAGAGGCTTCAAAGCCTGGGAAAGACGGCACAGCGCTATGAGGTGGAGCTTGAAGTGGGCATGAGGGGGCTGACGTATTTACACGCCCTTCAATACATTCAAATTGCGCAATGCCTGCATGCACGGCTACTGCGCGTTGTGGTAGATGCGGCTGGCTATGAGCCCGATCCGCAACAGATCGTTACGATTCTGCAGCAACTGACGGAGCCTTTGGAGCAAGCGGATGTTGTGCTTGCGATTGAAAACCACGACAGGCTTTCCGCCGGCGTATTAGCGGAGATCATCTGCGCGGTCGGCCATGCACGGGTCGGCATCTGCTTGGACACGGCAAATTCGTTTGGCGCTGGCGAAGACGTTGGAACGGTACTTCCGATCCTGATGCCATACGCCGTGAACGTACATCTTAAAGATTTTGCCATTCAGCGGCTTGCGCATAAGCAGGGCTTTCTGCTGGAAGGAAGGCCGCTTGGTAAAGGCATGTTGCCTGTGCAGCAAGTATTAGAGCAAAAGAGGACATTTTGTCCGGAGGCGAACCTGATTTTGGAATTGTGGACGCCACCGGAGGTACGTGTTGAAGAAACGATACAAAAAGAGGCTGCCTGGGCCTTGGAAAGCATGCGCTTTATTAAAAAGATGGCGCTTGATCGGGCTGCGCTGTTTCAAGCTGTCGAACGTTCATGATAGGGTGTAAAAGAGAAAACGAACGGGACTGTCTTGCTGCTTTTGCTAGCTTGACAGCCCCGTTCGTCATATCTGCCCTGCCTTCGGATCAGATGCGCGCGCGCTTCACCGGCCAAAGCTCGATGTAGCCGCGCGTGCCGACGGGCTCGAGCTGGACGCGGGGGCTCTCGTCCGTGGCCCAGGCGAGGCCCAGCACACCGGGATCGTAGCGCTCGATCGCGCGCTGCACCTCCACGATGGCCGTGGAGTAGTCCTCCTCCGCGAACGGCTCGCCGCGGAACATCAGGTACTGCTGGGCGGGCAGGTCGATGACGTCAAAGCCCGCCGGTGGGGACGCTTCCTCCGTGCATGCCACCTCGACGCCCTGCACGTACTCGGACGTGCCCGGCGCGCGCAGGCTTTCCGGCAGCCACAGGCTGACGGGCTCGCCGTCAAGGGACTTCATGCTCGTAAGCAGCCCCCAGACGTCGCAGCCGACCTCCTCACAGTAGGCAAAGTAGTCGGCGGCGCTGACGCCGCGCCGGATCACGGCCCGCCGCGCGGGCTTTTCGATCAGTTGAACGAAGACGGTTTTTACCTCTTCCACTTCTTTCCGCTCCTTTCTCAGCGATACATATTGGACGCCGTAGGGGGTGAACAGCGGGATCGGGATCGGACGCGCGGCGTATTCGCCTGGGTTGCAGCCGAACGCGCGCCGGAACGCACGCTGATAGCCGTCCACGCTGCCAAACCCGAGGTCAAACGCGACGTCGATGATCCGGCAGCCCTCGTCCCGAAGCCGCAGGGCAGAGCGCGAGAGCCGCAGGCGGCGCACGTACTCCGCGGGCGTGAGCCCTGTATGGCTGCGAAACAGGCGATAGGAATACCACGGCGAAAACAGGGAAACGCGTGCGAGCTGCGAAAGCGTGATGTCTTCGTTCAGGTGCTCCCCGATGTAATCCTGCATGCGCTGCACGGCCTGTATCTGATCCGTCATGCTCGCTTCCTCCCCTCCGGCGCGTCCATCATACCGCGAAGAGGCGGCGCGGCGCTCGACGTTTTTTGCTGAAAGAGAACGGGCGCCTCCGAAGGGGAGACGCCTGTCTGCGCGTTGTTTTCGCTGCCGGACGTCCTCAATCGCCGTTTGCGACGCGCCTGGCCACGTCCGGGTAGTTGGTGATGATCGCGTCCGCCCCGCGCTGAAGGCAAAGGCGCATGTCCGCCTCGCTGTTGACGGTCCAGGGGTGCACCCGGATGCCGCGCCGGTGCGCCGCCTCGCAGGAATCCTCGTAAAGAAGCGCGCTGTGGTGCGGGTGCAGCGCTTTCGCGCCGAGCGCGGCTGCGTAGTCCCAGGGGTCGATCAGCGTGGCGCTGTAGAGCAGGCCGCAGGGCAGCGACGGGTCGATCTCCATCACGCGGCGCAGGCTGTAATGGTTGAAGGAGGAGTAGAGCACCCGGTCCGTCATGCCCATCCGCGCGGCCAGGTCGATGCAGGCTTCCTCCATGCCGGGGTAGAGGAAACTGCTGTTCTTGAGCTCCACGTTGACCGTGAGCCCCAGCGGCAGGAGCAGCTCGTACACCTCGCGCAGCGTCGGGATGCGCGCGTCCGCGTACTCGGGATGCGTCCTGTTGAAGCGGAGCGCTTTGAGCGCGCTCAATGTGTGGTCGCGCACGAACCCGCTGCCGTTTGAGACGCGGCTGATCTCCTCGTCGTGCGTGACGACGAGCTCGCCGTCCTTTGTGAGGTGCACGTCCAGCTCCACGCCGTCCGCGCCCTGGCTGGCCGCAAGCGCGAACGCCTCCAGCGTGTTTTCCGGCGCGTAGCCGCTCGCGCCCCGATGGCCCCAGACCTTAGCAGACATAGAAACCCTCCCTGCCTTTGATAAAGCTGCCTCCATTATACCACCGCGCCGCGCGGATGGAAAGCGGCGCGGCGAAAAGCCGGTTGAGCCCGCAGGCGGGATATGGTATAATAGAACATCACGGACTATGCCCTCGCCCCGCGAGCCGGGACGGAATTGGATGTGAACACATGGAGGCACCCTTTATATCGCTCGTCTTGCCCGTGCGCAACGAGGAAAAGTACATACGCGCGTGCGCCGAATCGCTCTTTTTGCAGGATTACCCGAAGGAGCGGATGGAGGTGCTCTTTGTCGACGGCTGCTCCACGGACCGGACGGTGGAAATTCTGGAGTCCATGCGCGCGGAACATCCGCTGCTGCGCGTGCTTCAAAACCCGAACCGCACCGTGCCCTACGCCATGAACGTCGGCATCCTCGAAAGCCGGGGCGAGTACATCGTGCGCATGGACGCGCACGCGGAGTACGCACGCGACTACGTCTCCGGCTGCATCCGCGCGCTGCAAAGCGTGGCGTGCGACAACGCGGGCGGCGTGTGCGTGACGCGCGGGCGCGGCTACATGGGCGAGGCCATCGCGGGCGCGCTGTCCACGCCGTTCGGCGTGGGCAACTCCATGTTTCGGCTGGACGTGCGCAGCGGCTACGTGGATACCGTGCCCTTCGGCGCGTTCCGGCGCGACCTGTTCGACCGCATCGGGCTGTACGACGAGCGGCTGACGCGCAACCAGGACAACGAGCTCAACTACCGCATCCGCAAAAACGGGGGCAAGATCTACCTCGACCAGAACATCCGCTGCACGTATTACTGCCGCGACACGCTGCGCGGCATCATGAAGATGGGCTTTCAAAACGGCATGTGGAACGTCGTCACCCTGTTCCTGTGCCCGGGATCGATGGGCGTGCGCCACTTCGTGCCGCTGTGCTTCGTGCTCTCCACGCTCGTGCTGCTGGCGCTTTCCCTGCTCCTGGGGCCGCAGGTGTTCGGCGTGCTGCTCGCTCTGGAGTGGTTCGCGTACCTTTCGCTGGACGCCTTTTACAGCTACACCGTCGCGCAGCGCCTGGGCATGAAGTACCTGCCCGTGCTGCCGGTGATCTTTCCGGCCTTTCACATCGCCTACGGCCTGGGCTCGCTGCGCGGCGTCTTCGCCCTCCCGCGCTTTCTGGGCGGAAAGCGGGGGAAGAAATGAAGATTCTGCACATCTGCTGCAACTACGCGGACACGAAGGTGTTCAAAAGCCTTTTCTCCCACCTCGCGGCGCAGGGCGTCGCGCAGAGCGTCTACGTGCCCGAAAAGCGGGCGGGGGACATGGGCAAGAATCTGCCGGAGGACGGCGCGTATCCCGTCCGATACAGCCTGATCGTCCGCCCGATGGACAGGCTGCTCTACTTCACCAAGGCGCGCCGCGCCCTGCCCGACCTGCTTGAAAAGATGGATCTTGCGGACGTGACGCTCGTGCACGCGCACACGCTGTTCACGGACGGGGGCATCGCCTACCGCCTGCACCAGCGCACGGGCCTTCCGTTCGTCGTGACGCTGCGCTTTTCGGACATCGAATACTTCTTTAAGTACGAACCGCACCTGCGCCCCTACGCGCTGCGGATGCTGCGCGCTGCGAGCCGGGTGCTCTTCCTCTCGCCGGTGCATCGGGACAGGGTGCTCTCGCGCTACGTGCCCGCGGGGGATCGGGAGGCGATCCTGAAAAAGTCCGCGGTCGTGCCCAACGGCATCGAGGAGGCGTGGCTCACCGGCCGCCCGCACGCGCTGCCGGAGGGGCGCCTTCGGATCGCCTTCGCGGGGAAGCTGACGGCGCGCAAGCAGCCGGAGCGCGCGATGGCGGCGGCGGAGCTGCTCGCCCAGCGCCTGCCGGGACGCAGGGTCACGGTGCACCTCGCGGGGGACGGCGAGCTGCGGGAAAAGCTCTCGCTGTCCCCGTCGGTGCGGACGGGCCGCGCGGAGCTGCTCGGCCGCGTAGAAGGGATGCAGGCGCTTCAATCGTTCTATGACGGGTGCGACCTGCTGCTCGTCCCCTCCACGGCGGAGACGTTCGGCATGGTCTATCTGGAGGCGATGAGCCGGGGGCTGCCCGTGCTGTACACGCGCGGGCAGGGATTTGACGGCCAGTTTCCGGAGGGCGACGTGGGCTTTCACGTGGACGCCGGCGACGTTTCGGACATGGCGGACAAGGCGGCCGCGTGCCTGAAGGGGTACGAGGCACGAAGCGCCCGGTGCGTCGAGCGCGCGCGCAGCCTCGCCTGGCCGCGCGTGGCCGAAAGGATGCGGGACATCTACAGGGAGGCGGGCGCATGACGAACGAAAGGCCGCTGCGGGTGCTCGTGCTGGTGCACCGCCAGCAGGACAACAGCCCCTACTGCTTTTTTGTGCACGACCAGGTGAAGGCCCTGCGCGCGCTGGGGCACGACGTGCAGGTGATATCGCCCGTGGGCACGCTGCCCTTTTACGACCGGCTGCGCCCGGAGGCCGCGGCGGTCGTGCGCGGCACGCCCAGGCGCGCGGTGGTCGAGGGCGTGCCCGTCTACTACCCGCGCTTCCCGGCGCTGGGCGACGCGGGCGAGCGGCTGCTCGGCGGCGGCCCGGAGGCGCGCGCGGCGATGCGGATCGCCCGGCGCCTGCACCGGGACAAGCCCTTTGACATCCTGCACGCGCACATGCTCGACCGCGACGGGCACGCGGGGCTCTTCATCGCCCGGCGGCTCGGCGTGCCGATGGCGCTGACCGTGCACGGCACGGACGTCTTCCGCTACTTCGGCGGCGGGCGGGTGCCCAGCCCTCGCAACGCGGAGACGGCGCGCTCCGTGGACGGGCTGATGGCTGTTTCGCGCAAGCTGCTTTCGCTGGTGGAGCCCTACCGGGACGGCGGGCTTTGCGAGGTGATTCCCAACGGCGTGGATCTCTCGCTCGTGCGCCCCGCGCCCGTGAATACGCCGCGCCGCATCCTTTCGGTCGGTACGCTCAAGGCGCGCAAGTGCATGGGCGCGACGCTGGAGGCGTTCATCGCCCTATCCGCGGACTTTCCGGACGCGCGCCTCACGATCGTGGGCATCGGGGAGGAGCGGGACGCGCTGCAAAGGCGCATCGACGAGAGCGGGCTGGGCGCGCGCGCGGTGCTCGCCGGCGGCGTTTCGCACGCGGAGGTCATGCGTCTGATGGCGGAGAGCGACGCCTTCGTGCTGCCCAGCTACGACGAGGGGCAGGGCATCGTCTACCTTGAGGCGATGGCCTCCGGCTGCGTGGCGGTGGGCAGCGTGGGCGAGGGCATCGCCGAGACGATCCGCGACGGGGAAAATGGCTTTCTCGTGCCCGCGGGCGACGCGAAGGCGGTGGAAGAGACGCTTCGGCGCGTGTTTTGCGCGCCGGACGGCCTGCGGGACTTGCGCTCGCGGGCGCGAAGGGACGCGCTCTCCCTCTCCTGGGCGGAAAACGCCCGCCGCACGTCCGCGTTTTACCGAAAGGTGCTTTCCGGCAGGTAGCCCCTTTCCCATCCTCGCTCATTGAAGGAAGGTGCAATCATGAAGAAGAAAGACGGCGTGGATTCGTCGGGCCTGCTCAGGCTGTACGACCGGTGCGTGGGCGTGTTTGCGGAGCTGTTCGACACGCGGCTGCTCACGCCCATGGTGACGGCGCTCCTCTTTTATACGGTGCTCTTCACGCAGCGCAAGTTTCCCATGCGCTGGATGTACTTCGTGCTCTTCGGCATGGTGCTGGTGCTGATCGTCTCCTTTACGGCCCGGACGCCCGGCATGCACCGGGCGCGCTGGCACAGGGGCATGGCGGGGCTTTGGTTCGCGCTGCACGGATGGATGGTCGTCTCCGGCCTCTTTTTTGAGGACTGGCTGCCGGAGGCGCTGGCGCTTCTGATCGCCTATCCCTTCGTGTTCTCGGTGTTCACGTCGCGCGAGGACCGGGGGACGTTCCGCTCGATCCTGATGGGCTGCGTGTTTTCGGTGCTGCCCTTCCTCGTCTGGTCGTTTGCGGCAAAGCCGCTGGTGCTGGGCTACCCCGGCTATTACGGCGTGTTCTACAACGCCAACGGCCTGGCCATGTGCTGCATCGTGATGAGCGTGAGCGCGCTGCTGCTCACGCAGACGGCGTGGCTGGAAAAGAAGAAGGGGCAGGCGGTCTTTTACGGCGCCGTGACCGCGGTGGGCAGCGCGACGCTGCTGCTGACGCTCTCGCGCTCGGCGCTGCTCTCCTACATCGGGGTGCTCGCGATCGTCGTGCCCGCGATGCTGCTGCGCACGGCGCGGCGGCCCGGCCGCGTGATCGCCCTGACGCTCGCGGCGGTGGTGGCGCTCGGCGGCGTGGGCCTGTACGTCACGCAGCTCAAGTTCCATCAGGTGGCCGTGGACGACTGGGAAACGGCCCTTTACAACAACGAGCACTACGGCGCGCCGATCATCGTCGATCCGCCGGAGGAGCGCAGGATGACGCTCGACGACCTGACGAGCGACCGCTACGGCATCTGGCGCATGGCGCTTTCCAACCTGACGCTCTTCGGCCACGAGACGGCTGTCGTGGAGGAGTGGGCGGCCTGGGACGGCGGCGCGCGCAGGTTCAATTCGCACAATTCGTTCGTGGCGGTCGCCTACCAGAACGGCTGGCCCGCGGGCATTCTGTTCCTCTGCTACGTGGCGCTTTCCACCTGGCGCGCGGGCCGGTATTACTGGCTGCACCGGCGCAAGAGCCCGCTCTACATGGCGCCGCTGGCCTTTTCGGTGGTGTTCATCATGGAAAGCCTGTTTGAATCGGTCTACGCGCCCTTTTCCGTCGTCGGCTGCGCCTATCTGCTGCTGCAGGGCGTGCTGCTGCGCTCGAACCTGATGGACGACGGGTCGGAGGAAAAGGCATGAAGGTTTCCATCGTGGTGCCGGTGTACAACGGCGCGCACTATCTCAAGGAGTGCCTGGATTCGCTGCTGGGCCAGACGCTTTCGGACTTTGAAATCCTCGTCGTGGACGACTGCTCCACCGACTCGACGCCCACGGTGCTGCTCGATTACGCCCGGCGCGACCCGCGCGTGCGGGTGCTGACGCAGCGCAAGAACCTGGGCGTCTCCTGCGCGCGCAACCGGGGCATCGAGGCGGCGCAGGGCGAGTACGTCGGCTTTTGCGACGCGGACGACTGGATCGAGCCGCCGATGTACGAGGTGCTTTACGACGCGGCGAAGCGCAGGGACGCGGACATGAGCTTCTGCGGGGTCTACAAGAACCTTGAGCGGCGCGCGGTGCAGGTGAACCTGCCCTTCGAGGACGGCGCGTGCTTTTCCGCCTCGGGCATCCGCGAGACGATCGTCCCCGCGATGCTCTCCACGAAGACGGACAGCGAGGAGCTGCCGGTGAGCGGCTACACCCCGCGCAACCTCTTTCGCCGCGCCCTGCTCCAGGGCCTCTCGTTCGACGCGGACATTCACTACGCGGAGGACCTGCTGTTCATCGTGAAGGCGCTGCTGCGCGCGAACGGAGCCGTCGTGGTGAACCGGCCGCTGTACCATTACCGCTTTCACGCGGAATCCGTCACCAAGCGCTACAGCCCCTACGTGCCGGCTTCCTACGAGCGCTGCCATCAGCAGCTGGAGGCGGCGTTTCAGGCGGAGGGGCTGCTGGAAGCCTACGGGCCGCGCATGCGCATCCGCAAGCGTAAGTGCGCGGTGCAGGCGGTGGAGAACCTCTGCCTGCCGGGCACGCCGTACGGCTTTGCGCAAAGGGTCAGGGAGGCGAGGGCGTACATGCGAAGGGAACCGGTGCGCGCGCTCTTCGCGGACGTGTCCCTGCGGGGGCTGCCGCCGCGCCTTTTCGTCAAGTTCGCGCTGATGCGCGGGCGGCAGGCGCTTTTGCTGACGGCGCTGTTCAGCCTCATGCGATAGAATGAAAGAAAATATGAAGACGGTGGAGGGCTTTTCGTGGGCAACTGGGAGGACATCGAGGAAACCCTCGCGAAGAAGAAAGGGCAGCTCGCGGTCAAGCGCGCGGCGGACGTCGCGCTTTCGCTGGCGGGCCTTGCGGTGCTCTCGCCGGTGCTGCTCGTCTGCGCCGCGGCGATCAAGCTGGATTCGCCGGGGCCCGTGTTTTACAGGCAGGTGCGCGTGGGGCGCGGCGGGAGCGTGTTTCGCATCTTCAAGCTGCGCACGATGACGGACGGCGCGGACAGGCGCGGGCCGGAGATCACGGTCGGCGGCGACGCGCGCATCACCCGCGTGGGCGCGGTGCTGCGAAAGTACAAGCTGGACGAGCTGGCGCAGCTCATCAACGTGCTGCTGGGGGACATGAGCTTCGTGGGCCCGCGGCCCGAGGTGCCGCGCTACGTGCGGCTTTACACGCCGGAGCAGCGCAAGGTGCTGCTCGTGCGCCCGGGCATCACGGACATCGCCTCCATCGCGTACCGGAACGAAAACGACCTGCTCGCGGGGAGCGACGACCCGGAGCGCGCCTACGTGGAGACGGTCATGCCCGCAAAGCTCGAGCTGAACCGGCAGTATATCGAGAGCTTTTCCCTCGCGGGGGACGTGCGGCTGATCTTCCGCACGATCTTCGCCGTGGCCCAGGGAGAGTAGTCCCCGTGCGGGGATGGGGCGGCGCCCCAGGAGGAGGATTTACAATGCCTAAAGCGTATCAGATTTTCAAACACCATCAGCTCACCGACCCGTGCGTGACCGCGGGCGACCGCGCCTGCCTCATCGGCACGCAGGACGGGCTCTTCCCGGACATGGGCCGCGCGATTCCCGGCGAGATGGGCGGATTGTGGGCGGGCGACCTCAAACTGTGCGACGGCTTCTTCTTCGCCATCGACGACGTGCCGCTGCGCGTATGCGACGCGTTCGAGGCGCGGCCGGAGTGCTGCACGTTTCACTACCGCCTGCAGGAGGCGGGGCTGCACGTCGTGCGCAGGCAGTTCGTGCCGGACGGCGCGGCGGGCTGCGTCGTCGATCTGCTGATCGAAAACCTTCGGCCCGCGCCGCGCATGGCGGAGGTTTCCTTCACCGTGCGCACGGACATCCTGCCCGCGCACAGCGAGGAGAGCGACCGCGAGACCGGCCGCGACGTGTGCGAGTACGACGAGCGCACGCAGGCGTTCTACGCGCGCGACACGCGCAACCCCTGGCACGTGTGCTGGGGAGCGGACCGGCAGGCGCCCGTGCTGCTGTGGGACATGCCGCAGGAGGTCTACGGCTTTGGCAACACGCACGGCCGCGGCATCAACGGACGGCTCTTTTACAGGCTCAGGCTTCCGGCGGGCGGCCAGGCGTCGATCCGCCTGTACGTCGCGGGCGGGCGCATCGCGCGCTCGCAGGCCGAGGACCTGATCGAGCGCCTGCGCAGCGGCGCGGAGGCGATGCTAAAAAGCAAGTGCGCGCGGCTCGGCGTGATGGCGGAAAGCGCGCTGGCGACCCTGCCGGACGCGGACATCGAGCGCGCCTGGAACTGGGCGAACGTGAACCTGGAGTGGCTGATGCGCGCCGTGCCGGGCGGGGCGCGCGCGGTGTGCGAGAACCTGCCGGAAGCGCCTGGGTTCTTCCTGGGCGACGGGGAGGAGGCGCTCTCCGCGATGCTGCCGCTGGGCGGCGTGGAGACGCTGGAGGCAGCGCTTTTGCTCCTGCGCGACGTGAGCCAGGAGGCGGACGGCCCCGCGGGCCGCGTGGCCGGGGGTATCGCCCCGGACGGACGCGTGCTCTCCCCGGGCGACGCGCTGCAAAGCGCGCGCTTCCTGTCGCTCGTGTGGCGCGCGTTCGAGTGGACGGGGCATACGGCTTTCCTCGCGGAGATGATGCCCTTTCTCGTGCAGTGCATGAACTACATCCGCCGCGCGACGAAGAATTTTCAGGACTTTTCGCTGGTCTACCCCAAGACCGTGCGGCGAATCGCCATGCAGTACGCCGCCATGCTGGACGCGCTCTCGTACGCGGGCGCGCAGGAATGGCTGGACATCGCCAATCGCGTCGAGGCGACGGAGGAGGAGGCGCTGCCGGAGGGCGCGCCGCTTTCCAAGCAGGCCGCGTGGCACGGCGCGCGCGGGCACGTGGAGCAGATGCTGGGCTGCGTGCGGCGCATCGCCGCGACGCTGACCGAGGGCATGCCGGGCGCGCTCACGGACGAGGACGCGGCGGACGGCGTGTTCGTGCAGGCGAAGGCCCCTGCGGGCATCGTCTGGCCGATGACGCGCTACCTGTTCGGCGTGCACCCGCAGTCGCCGCGCCGCGTAATCCGCTGGGAACCGCACACGCCCATCGGCTGGGACGGCTGGAAGCTTCAAAACCTGCGCGTGGGCGACACGCTCTTCACGGTGGAAAGCCGGCGCGTGTCGCAGGGCAAGGCGGAGTACACCCTGCGGGCGAGCGAACCGGGCTGGCGGATCGCCGTCGTGCAGGAGGGCAAAGAGGAAATGTACGACCTGCAGGATGCGCTCACGCTCACCCTGGCGGACTGACGGAGGCGGAAGAAATGGCAAAGCTTGGTTTCATCGGCGCGGGCAACATGGCCTGCGCGATCATCGGCGGCATCGTGAAGAGCGGCATCGTCCCGCCGGAGGAAATTCTGGTGACGGCAAGGCACGAGGAGACGTGCAGGCGCGTGGAGGAACGCTTTCATGTGAGGAGCGCGCGCACGAACGAGGCGCTTGCGCAAGAGAGCGAGTGCGTGCTGCTGTGCGTCAAGCCCGTGTACCTTTCGCAGGTGCTGGAAGAGGTCGGGGAAGGGCTGCGCGGCAAGCTGGTCGTCTCCATCGTCGCGGGCTGGGACATGGAGAAGCTCCGCAGGCACCTGCCGGACGGCGCGCGGGTGGTGCGCGTCATGCCCAACACGCCGCTGCTGGCGGGCGCGGGCATGTGCGTCTTCGACGCGCAGCACACGGCGACGCCGGCGGAATACGCCTTCGTGCAGCGCCTGTTTGGGGCTGCGGGAGAGGTCTGCGAGGTGGAGCCGCACGCCTTTGAGGCGGCGACGGGCATCAGCGGCTGCGGCCCGGCGTTCGTCTATCAGTTCATCGAGGCGCTGGCGGACGGCGGCGTCAGAAACGGCGTGCCGCGAAAGCTCGCCTATCAGCTCGCCGCGCAGACCGTGCTGGGCGCGGGCAAAATGGTGCTGGAGACGGGGGAGCACCCCGGCGCGCTGAAGGACGCGGTCTGCTCGCCCGGCGGCACGACCATCGAGGGCGTGGCCCTGCTGGAGCGGCGCGGCATGCGCGCGGCGGTCATCGACGCGGTGACGGCGACGGTCGAGAAGACGGAGAAGCTGAAGTGAGGGGTTGCATGAACGCAAGGAGGCTGATCGCCCTGCTGCTCTGCCTTTGCCTTGCGCCCGCCTGGGCGTTGGGCGGCGAGCTGGAGCTCGTTTCCGCGGGGGATGCCCCGGCTGCGCCCGCGCCGGATGCGCAGGCGCTTTTGAATGCGGATGCGTCAGGCGATGACGCGCAGGACGAGGTGCCGGAGAAGATCCGGCGCTTCATCGAGGTGGCGCGGGCGGAATTTGAGGCAAACGACTGGCAGAAGCTGCCCAAGGACAACAAGTACACGGTCTGGTACTACGGCGACCACCGGCAGATCGGCTGGTGCTCGGTGTTTTTGATCTGGTGCGCGAACGAAGCGGGCATTCCGCTCTTCAAGAAGGACGCGGTGGTGGTGCCGGAGGACGGCATCTTCTCGTGCATCGAGGGGCGCGTGGGCAACGTCAAGCTCGGGTTTGAGAGCGTTGGGCGCTGGACGGAGACGGAGCCGCCCCGCCCGGGCGATCTGGTCATCTACGGCGTGCGCGGCTCCACGCCCTACACGCACATCGCGATGGTGGAAAGCGTGCAGGCGCTGGGCGACGGCGTGTACGAAATCACGACGCTGGAGGGCAACGTGAACTCCACGGTCAAGCGCTACCGCTACCGCTACGACCTGACGCCGAAGAAGGCGTATCACAACATGTTCGTCGTGCCGGAGGACGAGCGCACGGACGACAACTGCCAGTACAAGCTGCACAACGAAAGCTGGTACGTCTTCGGCTTTTGCCGGACGTGGGAATAAAGCCGCGGGCTTTCGGCGCGCGGCGTGCAAAAAAGCGGGGGCGAGAAGGGAGGCACTTCGTAAGGAAGAGCCTCCCTTCTCATTATAAGTTATTTCTTAATAATCGAATGTAAAAGCTCAGGCCACCGGGTAAGAACTTCCCGGCCGACAATTACTTCATCAACAACGCCAGAATTCATCGCATCAATCAGACGGCAAAGATATGATTTTCCTTGAACCCACCATGTCCTATAGGCATCAATAAATAATACATGATATACCTTTCTGCCAGTTCTTTCATACAACTCTTTGAATTCGAATCCGTCTAATTGAGTTTCATAGACGCCATCAGCAACCCGGCTACCAAATGTTGTAGCATAATAATATTCTTTGATTTCCCAAACTAATCTGGGGTTTTCTATACTTGGATATGCGCCGTCAAAACGTCGTGATGAAGCACCAATTATTCTACCATCATCCCAAATATAAGCTAAACTACGAGGATCATCATCAAATCCCATTGAATAACTATTGCCTGTAATTTCTCTTATGGTTTTCTCTGCAATGATATTTATAATTGCAGTAAAAAAAGCAACTTGTTTCATTTCACCTTTTTGTTTGTTCAGAGGAAGCTTACAGTAATAATTTCCAACCTTATGAATTGTTTTCAAATTTTGAAATTCTTCACTAGCTGTTTGTGCATCCATAAACATGTTTTTAGCATATCCATTGAGTAAATCAGCACGCAATTTTGAATATTGAGCAACATTGACTATAACTTCCTCTGATGCATTTATACCACGTTCCTCACAGAGAGCTTTAATCGTACTAATTGAATATTCCTTGACAAGACCCTCGCCCCGTTCGGTATATCCGAGGTTTTCAGAAATAAATTTTACAAATGCCCAAAAAGAAGCATCCATCCCCTTAAATACCTTAAATGCTTGCATTTCTTTCAACCTCCTGAAAAAGTTCTGATACATGCATGTTAAGTGCCGTTGCAATCTTCCTAATATTTTCAAGAGAAACATTCCGTTTCCCTAACTCAACATCGCTAATGTATGTACGGTGTAAATCGCACATATCAGCAAAGTTTTCTTGTGATATATCTTTCGAAAGTCTGAGTTTACGGACAGTTTGTCCAAAAGCAAGCAACAAATCTTTTTGCATGACTTGACACCTCCTGACTTGTTTATTATAATAAGAATGTAGACTATTGATCTACAGACTATAAGTCACATAGCGGAGTTAAAACCTTGATACCAGCTTTATTAAAATGGATAGGCAATAAGCAACGTTTCGCAGAAACGATTATTTCATTTATGCCTCATAGCTTTAACAACTATTATGAGCCATTTTTAGGTAGTGGTGCAGTAATGGCAGAATTACTTCATGCTGATGCAACGATGTTGTTTCCACATCTTGAGCATGCTTATGGGAGCGATGTTTTGCCTTTCCTGATTGATATTTTCAACACTACAAAAGAGAACCCACAAACTATTATTGAATACTATAAAAAAGAAATCTCTGAGTACTATCAAAATCCCATAAAAAAATATGATGAGATCAGAGATCGTTTCAACGCCGAACATGACCCACGTGATTTTGTTTTGCTATCAAGAACCTGCTATTCCGGTGTCATTCGATTTCGAAAAGCCGATGGTTATATGAGTACGCCACGAGGTCCACATAAGCCAATCAGTCCGGAAACATTTGAAAAGCGTATCACTCAATGGCATACCCTATTGCAAAAAGCATCATTTACCTGCGAAAGCTATATGGAGTCCATGAAACGCCCCCAAGAAGGTGACGTTGTATATTGTGACCCCCCATATACACATTCACAGAGTATCATTTACGGTGCCCAAGACTTTGATATTGATGTTCTCTGGAAAATGATTTTCGAATGCAAAGAACGTGGCGCAAAAGTAATGCTGTCAATTAACGGAATGCGGGATTCAAAGGAAAAGGATATTTCAGTAACACCACCAGATGGATTGTTTGAGCGAAAACTTCTTGTGGATTGCGGAACGTCAATGATTGACAGACTTCAAAACAATGGAGAAGAAATGAAAGGCAAAAAAGTCGACGATCAATTATTACTCACATGGTAAGTACTACATTTTTATGTCCTCAGCTATAGCGAGCATCGGATTTTGATAGCAAAATCCAAATATTAGTGCAAAACCGGCGTGACTACAACAGTCACGTCGGTCTCTCTTTAGTTATGCTTTATAATCAGGATACTTTCTTTACGTAGGGCGCTCCAAGGCCCCCGCTTTTTTGCGCCTGTAGATAGGGCTTGCCGATACGAATGCCCCCGCCTTTCCGGCGGGGGCATTTGGCCGACCGCAAGGAACCGCCATGCGGACGGGGATGCGGATCGGAAAAGAGCCTTTTCGCGTCTTCGGCTTAGCGCTTCACCAGCCCGTAGTAGGTGCGCGCGGTGAGGCGGAAGACCAGCGCGTACACCGCGCTGAAGCAGAGGCTGGCGATGAGCGCGCACAGGAACGTGAGGCCGGCGTTGTGCAGGGAGAAGGCTTCCATCGCGTGCGCGAGCATGGGGGCCGCGAACGCCGTATGGAGCAGCGCGACGAGCAGCGGCAGGAAGAACACGAGCAGAATCTGCTGGTTGATCGTCCGCTTTACCTCGCGGTCGCCCATCCCGACCTTTTGCAGGATGATGAAGCGGTCGCGATCCTCATAGCCCTCCGACACCTGCTTGAAGTAGATGATGAGCACGGTGTTGACCAGAAACAGCAGCGCGAAGAACACGCCCATGAAGATCAGCCCGCCGAAGAGCGCGTAGCCGTCCAGCCGTTCGTTGTAGATGTCGTCGAAGCTGTAGGTGATGCCCTCGCCTGAGGAAAGGACCTTCATGCGTTCGCCGTGCAGCGCCCGGAGATGGCCGGCAAAGGCGAGGCAGGCGTCCTCCGGGCCGGTCAGGTTGAGGCAGAGGCTTGCGCGGTTGGGCCTGCGGTCCGGAATTTTCAGGAGCTCTGTGAGGGCGCCCATCGCCTCGTCCGTCGGCGCGACGACGTACAGAACATCCGTGCCGGCGCCCAAATCGCGCTGCAGGGCCGCAAAGGAGCGTTCCTTCCGGCTGATGGCGAGCTCCGGCCAGCCCAGTCCGACCGGCGTGTAGCCGCCCAGCGCGTCCCGGTCAAAGGAGAGGGTGCGGTCGTAGAGGATTCCGATTTCGTCTGCGGCGAGGTCGAGCGCTTCGCCGGTGAGCGTCCTGTACGCGCTGGGCGGGAGCAGCACGAGGTCGGTGACGGAATAGGATTCCAGCCCCGTCGGATCGACGCCGAGGCGCACGGCGCCGTCCTGCGCAATGGCGCACAAGCCGCCGCTTGCCGAACGGTAGAGCAGCGCGTCCTCTATCTGCACGCCGTAGGACTTCGACGCGGCGCGGGCCTCCTCCAGAAGGTCGGCGTAGGCGTCGTAGACGTCGCTCCCGTCGCTGTCGCGCGCCGCATGGCTCGCGATGTCGAAGGGATTGCGCTCGCGGGCAATGTCCTCCTGCCCAAAGTAGAGCCCGCAGCAGGCGGTCATGGTGACCAGCACCATGGTGGAGAGGATGCAGATGTTGGAAAGGCCCGCCGCGTTCTGCTTCATGCGGTACTTGAGCGAGGAGACGGCGATGAACGGGCCGGGGCGGTAGTAAAAGGAGCGGCAGCGAGAGAGCAGGTTCAGCGCAAAGGCGCTGCCGGCGGTGAAGAGCAGGTACGTGGCGACGATGACGAGCAGCACCGCCGGCCAGAACAGGAGCATCGCGTTGATGGGGCTGGCGGCCAGCAGCGCGCAGGCGTAGGCGGCCCCGAGCAGCACGGCGCCCAGCACGGCCATCAGCGGGGTGAAGCGCGCGCGGCGCTCGCCCTTCTGCCCGCCGTGCAGCAGCTCGATGGGGTTCGCGCGGTAGACCTGCAGGAGGTTATAGGCGGTCGTCAGGACGAAGACGACGCAGAAGACGCCGCAGGTCGCGGTAAGGGCGTCCGGCTCCAGCCGGTAGACGCTGCCCGCCGCCACGCGGATCACGCGCATCAGCGCGAGGAAGCAGAGCCTGCCGAAGGCGCAGCCGATGGCGAGCCCCAGCGCGAGGGCCGCCAGGTTCAGATACAGGCTTTCCAGCAGGATGATGCGCGCGACGTGGCGCTTTTCAAGCCCCAGCACGCCGTACAGGCCGAATTCCTTCTTCCTGCGCTTCATGAGAAAGCTGTTGATGTAGAACATGTACCCGACGATGAACAGCGTCATCAGGTACTGGCCGATCATCAGCATGCTCTGCGTGGTCGCCCCATGGCTCATGTTCTGAATGCTTTTTGCGAGCAGCAGGTTGGTGATGATGAAGTACATCGCAGACATCAGGGCGGCTGCGATGAAGTAGGGAAAGATCATCCGGCGATTGCGCGTGAGGTTGGCAAGCGCGAGCCGGGGCGCGTACAGCTTAGCCAATGTCCACACCCCCGTCGGAAAGCACGGTGAGCGAGGAGACGATCTTGTCGAAGAACGCCCGGCGGTCGCCCGGCGCGCCTTCCTGTCCGCCGCGATAGATCTGCGAGAAGAGCTGGCCGTCGCGGATGAACAGCACGCGCGAGGCGTAGCTGGCGGCCATGGCGCTGTGGGTGACCATCAGGATCGTCTGACCGGCCTGATGAAAGCTCGAAAGCGTCTGTAGCAGGTGCTGCGAAGCCTTGGAGTCGAGCGCGCCGGTCGGCTCGTCCGCGAGCAGCAGCTGCGGGCCGGTGATGACCGCGCGGGCGACGGCCGCGCGCTGCTTTTCGCCGCCGGACACCTCGTAGGGATACTTGTTAAGCAGCCGGGTGATGCCCAGCGTCTCCGCCAGGGGCGCCAGACGCTTTTCCATC
Organism: Beduinella massiliensis; assembly: GCF_900199405.1. Lineage (NCBI taxonomy): Bacteria > Bacillati > Bacillota > Clostridia > Eubacteriales > Beduinellaceae > Beduinella > Beduinella massiliensis. Next base: position 3,323,347 of record NZ_LT963430.1, on the reverse strand, counting down.
TCCGCGACCGGCGTGGAGGAGAGCACCAGCGGCAGCAGGATGTTGTCGCGCAGGTTGAACGTATCCAGCAGGTTGAAGTCCTGAAACACGAAGCCCAAATGGTCGCGCCGAAAGCGCGCCAGCTCCCGATCCGGGATATCCGCGAGCCTGCGGCCTTCCAGCAGGATGTCCCCGCTCGTCGGACTGTCCAGCGAGGCGAGCAGGTTGAGCAGCGTGGTCTTGCCCGAGCCCGACGGGCCCATGATGGCGACGAATTCTCCCCGGCCGACGGTGAAGTTTACGTCGTGCAGGGCGGTAAACGCCTGTGCGCCCATGCGGGTGCGGTAAATCTTCTTGATATGCTGTACTTCGAGCAGCTCCATGTCTTTTGCCTCCGTTTCCTTGCTTAGGGCCGTTCCGGCGTCGCTTGGCCGGCCTGCCCGGGCTTCCTGTGAGCCCGCCGTCAGCATACCGCAAAAACAGACGCCCTGCCATCGATCCTCGTGACGGCAGGGTGACATTTGTGTAAGGTTAGGCGCGCGCCGTGATCTCTCCCTCCGCGGGGAAGACGAGGCGGGCCGTGGTGCCCTTGCCGGGCGTGGAGGTGAGCGTCAGTCTTATGGCGAGCATCTTCGCCGCGCGCTGCGCCATCGACAGGCCCAGCCCGCTTGCGCGCTTGTCCAGCCGCCCGTTGTAGCCCGTGTACCCGGGCTCGAACACGCGGGGCAAGTCTTCAGAGCGGATGCCGATGCCGCTGTCCGCGACGCACAGCGCCCCGGCCTGTTCATAAATGTGCACGCCGCCCCGGTGCGTGTACTTGACCGCGTTGGAGAGCAGCTGCTCCAGGATGAAGCAGAACCACTTTTCGTCCGTATGCGCCGAGAGGGAAATCGGATCGAGCGTCAACGTGAGGTGCTTGGCGATGAACATTTCGGCATAGCGCTTGACGCTCTGGCGCACCAGCGGCTCGATCCGCGCCTTTTCGATCACGAGGTCGCTTTCCGCGTGCAGGAGACGCGCGTACTCCAGCGCCATGCCGGTGTAGCGCTCGATCGCGAACAGCTCGCGCGAGAGCGCGGCCGGATCGACGGGCCCGCGCTCCATCAGCAGCCGCAGCGCCGCGATCGGCGTCTTGACCTGGTGCAGCCACATCGTGTAATAGGCGATGAGCTCGCCGCGCGCGCGTTCATCCTCCGTGCGCTGCTGCTGCGCGCACGCAAAGAAGGCGGAGAGCAGCCGCTGGTATTCCGCCTCCTGCGCGTCCTCGGGCGGCGGCAGGAGGGGCGCGGCCTCGTCGCGCGCCCTGACGGCCCGAAGCGCAAGGAGCCGCGCGCGAAATCGAAAGAAGCCGACGGCGCCCGCGAGGGCGAGCACGAAGGCGGACAGGAACAGCCCGTAGACGACGGGCGCCAGCGGCTGCCCGGCGGCAATGCAGGCGGCCAGCACCATCGCCGCCGTGACGCAGGCGGCGAGGATCGCGCCGCGCCGCGCGCGCAGGTATGCTTTAATCATGGATCACGTACCCCAGCCCCTTTTTGGTTTGGATGAACTCCGAAAGCCCGATGCCCTCGAGCTTGCGGCGAAGGCGCGCCATGTTGACGGTCAGCGTGTTGTCGTCCACGAACACGTCGTCGTCCCATAGCGCCTTCATGAGCGCCTCGCGGGGGACGATTTCATTTTTCCGGGCGAGCAGCGTCAGCAGGATGCGGGATTCGTTGCGCGTGAGCTCCACGCGCTGCGAACCGAAACGCAGCGTGGCGTCCTGCACGCTGAGCGCCGCGCCGCGCGCGCTCAGGGACGTCTCGCCCGCCTCCGGCGGCGACGCGTAGCTGTAGGCGCGGCGCAGCAGCGCGGCGATTTTGGCGAGCAGCACCTCCATGGAAAAGGGCTTCGTGACGTAGTCGTCCCCGCCCATGGTCATGGCCATCACCTGGTCTACGCTCTCTACGTGGGAAGAGAGGAAGAGGATGGGCACGCGCGAGCGCTCGCGCAGGCGCTGGCACCAGTAAAAGCCGTTGAAGCGCGGAAGGGAGACGTCCATGAGGACGAGGTGCGGCGAAAAGGCCGAAAACTCCGCGTCGATGCGTTCAAAGTCCACGGCGCAGCGCGCTTCATAGCCCCAGCGGGAGAGGCTGTCCTCGACGACGGAGGCGATGGTGAGGTCGTCCTCGACGATCATGATGCGGTACATGGCGATCCCTCCTGGCGCTTATTATACGGAGATTTGCGGCTTTGGGCAAGGGGCGGGTATTTTAAACGCGGTTTCTTTTGCGAACCTTCGGGAATAGCATGACAGAAGCAGCAAAATACGCTATAATGAATTGATGAAACCATTCATTCAAAGGGAGGGATACGGATGACGACCATTCGAGACGTGGCAAAACTGGCGGGCGTGTCCCTGGGGACGGTATCCAACGTGCTCAACGAGCTTCCTACGGTCAGCGTGGAGAACCGCGAGCGCGTGGAACAGGCGATCGCGCAGCTTGGGTACCGGCGCAATCAGGCGGCCTCGCAGCTGCGCTCGAACCGTTCGAACGCCATCGGCCTGGTGATTCCGGACATCACGAATCCCTTTTATCCGGAGGTGGCGCGCGGCGTGGACGACGCCGCCCGTCGGGCGCAGTACAACGTCTTCCTGTGCAACAAGGATCGCTCCATCAAGAAGGAAGAGGACGCGATCGAGGCGCTGCTCAGCAAGAACGTGGACGGCATACTGCTGTTCAAGCCGAGAATTTCGCAAAAGCGGATCGATGCCGTGGCGGAGCAATGTGCACTGGTTCTTCTGGATACGAATCCCGCTTTGGTGAGCTGTGACACGGTGAACGTAGAGGACTATCAGGGCATGGAGCGCGCTGTGCGCGAAGTCGCAGCCAGGGGGCATCGGCGGATCGCCTTCATCTCCGGACTTCAGGACTCGTTTTCCAGCGCGCGCCGCCTGGAGGCTTACCAGGAGACCCTGCGTCAGCTGGGGCTGCCCGATGTGCCTGAATACGTGTGCCAAGGCGATTTTACCGCCAGGAGCGGCCACGAGAGCATCAAAACGCTCATGGCGCTTCCGCAGCCGCCGACGGCGGTGATGACCGCCAACGACATGATGGCCTTGGGCGCCATATCGGGCGCGTATGAACTGGGCATCCGCGTGCCACAGGAATTGTCCGTCGTCGGATACGACGACGTGCAAAACGTTCAGTGGTCCTTCCCGCGATTGACGACGATCTGGCATCCCAAATATGAGATGGGCGAGTCGGCGGTGCGCCTGCTGATCGAGAGAATTGAGGCGCGGCGAAGGCATGAGGACCTGGCGCGGCGCAATCTTGTGCTGGAAACGCGGATGAAGCTTCGCGACACGCTCGCCCAGCCCGGCAGCGGAAAAAGGAGGAAAGACGAATGGACACCATCTGGATTGGAAACGACCACGGCGGCTACGAAATGAAGCGGGACATCCTGAGCTACCTGGAAGAACGGAAGATTCCCTATCGGGACGTGGGCTGTCATTCGACCGAGATCGTCCGCTATCCTTACTATGCCGCGCAGGTAGCGGGCGCGGTTTCCTCGGGCGAGGCGAAGCGCGGCATCCTCATCTGCTCCACGGGCATCGGCATGTCGATCATCGCAAACAAGTTCAGCGGCGTGCGCGCGGCGCTGTGCACGTCCGCATACACCGCCAGAATGACGCGCGCGCACAACGACTCCAACGTCCTTTGCCTCGGCGGAAAGACGACGGGCCTGTTCGAGGCGTTCTCCATCCTGGATGAATGGCTCTTTGCCGAGTATCTGGGCGGGAGGCACGACATCTCACTTTCGCTGATCGACGAATGTGAAAAGGTTCATTTTACTGGGGAAAGCTGGCGCCCTGACCTCGAGCACATGCGCTGAATTTCCTGAGATTGTGCGAAATAAACGAAAATCGGAGAAATAAAAGCACAAATGACTTGACAGACACAAAGAAGTACGGTATTATGTGTGAAATGAAAGGTTTCATTCGTTCGACACAACGGAATATTTTTTTACCAGATAAATGGAACGTTTCATTATCCCCCTGAAACCTAAAGGGCTTGCATGCAAAGCCCTTTGGAAAATAAGATAGGAGGCCCCAACGTATGAAGAGAAAACTCACGGCAATCCTCTCCCTCTGCATCTGTGCGTTCCTGCTGGTCCCCGCCTTGGCACTTGCCCAAGAGCCGGTCAGCGAGATTCAGGTGCTCACCTACGACAACGATTTTTTTGACGACGTCATCGCGGACTTTGAGAGCAAGAACCCGGACATCAAGGTAATCCGCAAGCTCGGTCAGGGTATCGACACGGGCGCCACGGTCGCGATGCTGTCCTCGGACGATGCGCCTGATGTGCTGCTGGTCAATTCCGGCCCCGGCCGCGTGCTGCCGCTCGCGCAGGCGGGTCTGCTGGAGGACTTGACGCCCTATTATGCCTCGCGGGGCTGGGATCAGGTCGTGAATCCCTCCATTATCGAGACGATCCACAACAACGATGAAAAGATGTGGGAAATCTGCAACGGCATGGACGTCTTTTCGGTTTACTACCACAAGGAGATATTTGACGAGCTGGGTCTTGAAGAGCCCAAGACCTTTGAGGATTTTGAGAAGATTTGCGCCACGATTCGCGACAGCGGCATGACGCCGATCGTCGTGGGCGGCAGGGATAATTATCAGCTCGGTTGGGTCATGGGAAACTTTTTTCAGTCCGTCGCCGGCCGCGATTTCATGACGGGCCTCATCTACGGCGACGGCAAGTTCACGGACGACGTCTTTAAGCAGGCGCTGAACAAGGTGCTGGCGTTTTACGACAACGGTTACTTTAACAGCGACGTGGTAGCGATCAGCGGCGATGAAGCATTTACCAGTTTTGCAATGAAACAATCGGCGATGATCTTTTCGGGCCAGGGCAACCTCAAGACGTATTTTGCCGACGGTACGCTGGATATGGCGCAGGTTTCTTCCTTCGCCTTCCCCAGCGTAAAGGGCGACGCGGCCATTCCCACGGCGGGCATGGCGCATAGCTGGGTGGTCAACAAGAACGCTAGGAACCTCGAGGGCGCGCTTCGCTTTATGGATTATGTCGCCTCCTTGGATTATCAGATCTGTCTTGGCAGCATGGATGAGTGGCAATATGGCATCGGCGCCATTCAGGTAGAGGACCTTTCGCTGCTCAACCTGAACCCGATCGTCAGCAGCGCCTTTGAACAGCTTCAGGGCGGCACCGGCTACAACCCCAGCGTATACCTGCTGGGCAATCTGAAGTCGGTCTATTACGCGGACAATCAGGAACTGCTCATGAAGACGAAGACGGTCGATCAGATCGCAGAGGAGCTGCAGGCTTCCAAAGAGGAATATCTCGCCAATAAGTGATCCTAACCTGCCGGAGGGGGAGCCCCCTCCTCCGGCAGGCACTCAGGAAGAAATCCTGAAGGGGTGAAATTATGCAAAGCGCAGTCATACCGGCGCGGCGGACTTTACGCCGCAGACAGACCTGGAAAGAGTACGCCGTAGCCCTGCTGTTTGTCCTTCCGTCCTTTTTGCTTCTCGTTTATTTCGTCATCATTCCGACGCTCCGCACAGTTCAGATCAGCTTTCACGATTGGGACGGCGTCAATCCCGCAATGAAGTTTGTCGGCCTCGACAATTACCGGTACGTGCTGAAGGACCCGCTCTTTTACCAATCGCTGAAGAACAACTTTATCTGGACGGTCATGCACCTCGTCTTTGCCTGCTTTTTCGGTTTTGTGCTCGCTTATTTTATCTCCCGCATCGCTTACGCGAAGACGCTCTTTCGCAACGTGCTGTTCATGCCCAACGTCATCGCGCTTTCCGTCAGCGGCATCATCTGGACGCTGATCTTCAATCCGCAGATGGGCATGCTCAACGGCATGCTGGACGCGCTCGGCCTCTCATCGCTCAAGGCGAGCTGGCTGGGCGATCCGAAGATCACCATCTACGCCATCAGCTTCGCCAGTTCATGGCAGGCCTACGGTTACTACATGACGCTCTTTTTGGCCGGCCTTCAAAATATCGACGTCGATCTGTACGAGGCCTCCGATTTGGACGGGGCGAACAAGTTCGACCAGTTCATTCACATCACCATCCCGGGCCTTCAAAACGTCTTTTCGTTTGTGTTCAGCATGGGCATCATCAACGGCCTCAAGGGCTTCTCGACCGTTTGGGTCATGACGCAGGGCGGGCCGGGGACGTCCAGCTATCTGCTGACGCTGTACGGATATGTGAAGGCCTTCCGTGAGCAGAATTACGGACAATCTATGGTGAGCGGCATCGTGCTCGGCCTGATGATCATCGTCATTACCCGCGTTTTCAACGCGATTCGCGACCGCTACGCGGCGTAAGGAGGGATGAAACGTGAAGGAGCGCAGGAACTGGCCGCTGTACGCGGTCTTGACGGTCTTCGCCCTCGTCGCCATCGTGCCTTTTCTGTGGGTGCTGATGTGCAGTCTGATGAACACGGTGGAGATCTATTCGGGCAACCTGATTCCGCCGAACTGGCGGTTCTCTAACTATGCCGAGGCGTGGCGCCGCGCGCGGCTGGGGCTATATTTTAAAAATTCACTTTATATCACCGTGCTTGCGCCGCTGCTGGGGATTGCGCTGGACTCTTTGGCAGGCTATGCGTTTGCCAAGCTGAGGATCAGGCGGTGGAATTGGCTGTTCTTTCTCTTTCTGCTGGGCATCTTTGTCCCCGGTGAGGCGAACCTGCTCTCTACGCGCCTGCAGGTGCAGGCGATCGGCCTGCAGAACAACCTGAACGGCGTCGTCCTGGCGATGCTGGGCACGGGCATGGCGTTCGGCATCTTCCTGATGCGCAACTTTTTCCTGGACATTCCCGATTCATTCGGCGAAAGCGCGAAGATGGACGGCGCCGGAACGTTCGCGATTTTCTGGCGGGTCTATCTGCCGCTGGCGCGCAGCGGGCTGGTCGCCCTGTTCATCTTCAAGATCATCGGCGCGTGGAACGAGTTCAACCTCTCGCTCTTCATCCTGACGGACTCCGATAAGTGGACCATTCCGCTGGCGGTCACGAGCTTTCGGAGCATGCCGGGCGCGAGCAACTACGGGTACATCTTCGCGGCAGCGATGATCTGCGTTTTCCCCATCCTGATTCTCTACTTCATCTTCCAACGCTCCTTCATGGAGGGCATCACAGCCGGCGGCGTCAAAGGCTGAAAATTTGAGGTGATTAACATGAAAGATACCTGTACTGCCGTGCTCGGAAAGGTCGATGCGCCTGCGCGGCACGGAATAGAGGAACTGATCCAGACGCTCAAGGAGACGCAGTTTTCGGGAGGCGTGACGCTGGGCTCGGTGACGGGCAGCGCGGAGATCGCGTCCTGGGTGCATTCGGGAAGGATCAGGCTGAAACCGGTGCACGAGGCCTTTTCCGTTTGCGTCGAACCGGAGCGCGTAATCGTGGCCGGGTTCGACGACGTCGGCCTGATGTACGGCTGCTTGGCGCTGTGTGAAAAGCTGCGGCGGGGGCGGGGGCTCGTGAGCTTTGACGAAGCGCCCTACTTGGAAACGCGCGGCATCTACGAGCTGCCGCACAATCGGGATCTGGAGAAGGACCGGTTTTATTCAAAGGAATACTGGACCACCTACTTTAACATGCTCGCGCGCAACCGGATCAATTCCTTCAATTACGTCTTCTCTCATCAGACCTCTTACATGGCGCCGGTCTTCGCCTATTTTCTGCGGGACGAAAAGTATCCGCAGGTGCGCCCGGACGACGTGGACGAGGAGACGATCGACCGCAACGACGAGATGATGGCCTTCATCACGCAGCTCGCGGCGGATCGGGGCATCACCTTTATCCTCGGCATCTGGGAGATCTATCCCTGGAACGGCTGGGAGGGGGACTGGCGCCATCACCAGGAGAACCACGTCCAGGGCCTTACGGAGGACATTTTGGAGGACTACGTCTACCGTGGGGCGAAGGCTATGCTCACGCGCTATCCCGCGATTGCCGGCATTCAGGTGCGCGTCAACGAGGAATCGAGCATCCCTACGGCCAGGCAGACGGAGTTCTTTAAGCATACGATTTTCCGCGCGGTCGCGGAGACGGGGAAGCTCATGGATTACCGCGGCTGGCTGGCGCTTCCGGAGACCACTCAGGCGGTCATCGACATGTGCCCGAATCTGCGCGCGTCGATGAAGTACTGGGCGGAATTTCTCGGCGCGCCGTATCAGCCGGCAAAGATCGAGCCCGGCTACAGCTACGGCGATCTGCTGGTTAAGCCCATGCCCTATCGGTTCATGTGGCAGGTATGGTCCCTGGGTTCCCCGAGGCTGCTGCTGTGGGGCGACCCGCAGTACGTGCGGCGCTTCGTGGAAAGCTGCCGCCTGGGGGGCGCGGAGGGCTTTGAGATCAACCCGATGCTGGCGCAGAAGGGCTATGGAAATGCGCCCGGGTTCTGGCGCATCTTTAAGCACAGGGAGGACGAGTACTATACGCACGAGTACGAGCGCTACTGGATGTTCTACCTGCTGATGGGCCGCATGGCCTACGACCCCGGTCTGGCGGAGGACGTATGGATGGACGAGCTCAAGGCCCGCTTTGGCGAAAAGGCGGAAAGCCTGATGAAGGCCTACACGCTCTCCAGCCGCGTCATTACCTTTCTCATTCAGTATTCGCTCAGCGATCCCAACATGTACACCTGGCCGGAGACCGACATCGGCGGCCTGCTGGAGTTCTATCTGGAGACGCCGACGAGCGACCGGTGCGTCCTGCAGACGATCCCGGAATTCGTCGCGGGCCTCGTGAAAGGAAGGCCGGGCGGTAAACGCACGCCGCACGACAGCGCCGCGCAGTTTAATGAATACAGCGAAGGCATTTTGGCGGTGCTTCGGGGGATTGTGCCGGGAGACGATGAGAAGGAGCTGCGCTCGAGCCTCGTCGACTTCAAGGTTTTGGCCTATCTCGCACGCTATCACGCGCTCAAGACGGAGGCCGGCATTCGCGTGGAAGGGTACTTCCAAACGGGCGACGGCAGCCTGCTCCGCGAAGCGCAGGATCTGCTACGCCAGGGAACGATGGTGTGGGAAGCGATCATCTCCCTCACGGAGGACATGTACTACGACCGGATGGTGACCGGCCCCAGCGACGCGGGCTGCTGGAAGGCCAAGCGAAGCCTCGTCTACGAGGACGAGCTGCGTCTGGCGGAGCTTTGCGCGCTGCACGAGCGCTACGGCCTGCTCCACAGGGGCTTTGACTTCGGCAGGCTTGTCAGCATGAAGGGGTTTGAGAACCGTGCCTTTGATCTGTTCGAGCGTTTCTCCGTCGAACGGGGATTTGAAGGCGTCGCAGAGACGTGCGCATACAGTCCGGAAAGGGGCTTCGGCTTCGTGACGGGCGATGTCCAGGGCGTGGGCATGGGCAGGCCGCGGCTCACCGACCGCACGTGCGACTGGATCTATCGCCGCGATGCGCTTTACAAGGTGGATATGAGCAACATGCGCGCGTACAGGAGCCCGCTGACAGAGGACTACCTATATGGATCGGACGCGGCGCAGTTCCGGTGCGACCTTGAAAACGGGGAATACGTGGTGACGCTGCTCTTCTGCGATCAGAGCGCGGAAGCGGCGCTGCATGGCCCCTTTGCGGTAAAGGTAAATGGAGAAACGGTTGCGGAGGACCTGACGGTCATGCCGCTCACGCGCGTGGAGCGCAGGATCAGGGTCTCCGTGACGGACGGGACGTTGCTTCTGGCGCTTTCGGGCGATTGGTTCATCTCCGCGCTGATGATTCAAAAAGCGGCGCCCTCCATCGCGCATATGCCGCCCCGCCGCATGCAGCTGGGCGAGCCGGGCAGGCTATGCGTCACTGCGACCGTGCCCGGCGGCGAGGCGGACAGGGTGAGCCTCATCCTGGACGGCCGGCCGCGCCCCATGCGCTGCACGGGAAGCGGTCACTACGCGGCGGACATCTCGGACGTTACGGGAAGCGCGGCGTCGCACACGTATTCCTTCGAGGCGGAAGCGGGGGATGCGAGGGAGAAGAGCGGCACGTATACGCTGACCGTGGCCGCCCCCATGGCCTTCCGCTGCAGCCATGAAGCGGTGAAGCGCTGCCGCGCAGGAGAGCCGGTTCCGCTTTCGATAGAGGTGGAGGGGAACGATGCCGCGTCCGTCCTCTGCCACTATAGCCGCACCGATCAGACCCAGCCGCTTCATACCCTGTGCATGGAGCAAAGCGGCAACACGTTTACTGCCGTCATCCCCGCGCAGGATGTCAGCGCGCGCTGGGATCTGCTTTACTACTTTGAAATCCTGCGGGAAGGCGGAGACGGCGCGCTCTATCCCGACTTCCGCGAGCGCACGCCGTATTACGTGATTGAAACAGAGGCGTAAAGGAGGGGTTTCATGACGGTTCGCATAGGCATACTTTCTTTTTCAGACGGTCGCGCGCGCGTGCACGATACGCTGAAGGATTATATTGCGTCCTGCGAGGCGGCGCTGGCCGCGCGGCTTCGCGGAACGGGGGAGGTCGAGGTCGTTGCCGCGCAAGAGCAGGTCGCGGCGAGCGAGCTGGCGGAACGGATGGCGTCTTCGCTCCTTGGGGAGAAGCTGGATGCGTGCATTCTAAACGTCCCGGTGTTCGCCTTCCCCAACTTTGCGGCCATCGCCGCGCGCATCCTGCACGGGGTGCCGCTGCTGGCCATTTCGCCCGCCAACGGGAGCTATCCCGGCCTGGGCGGGCTGCAGGCGGCGGTCGGCATGATCCGCCAGACGGGCGGACAGTGCGAGAAGGTATGGGGGAATATCGAAGAGGATTCCGTCCTGCAGCGCGTGCTGGCCTTTCTGCGCGCGGCGCACGCCGTTTCGCGCCTGAAGGGGCAGGTTTACGGCCTGTTCGGCGGGCGCAGCATCGGCATGGGCTCGGGCGCCGTATCGCCCGACGTGTGGATGCAGCGCTTCGGGGTGGATGTCGATCACGTAGACCAACTGGAGATTTTGCGCCGGGCGCGTCTCGTGCCGCCGGAGGAGACGGAACGGGCGCTCAGATGGCTGGAGGAGCGGATGGGCGCCGTCGAATACGACGGCAAGAAGCTGACGCGCGAGTCGTTGGGCATGCAGGTCAACTGCTACATCGCGCTCAAGGCGTTGATCGCGGAGCGGGGGCTCTCCTTCGTCGGCGTCAAGTGCCATTACGACCTGAGCGAGTACTTCGTCACCCAATGTCTGTCCGCGACGCTTTGCAACGACCCGTATGATTGGGATGGGGAAAAGGAGCCGGTCGTGTTTGCCTGCGAAGCGGATTCGGACGCTGCGCTGACGATGCAGGTCCTCAAGCTGATTTCGGGCCTGCCGGTCGTGTTCATGGATTTCCGGCACTACATGCAGCAGGAGAATCTCTTTGCGTTCTGCAACTGCGGCGCGTGTGCCACCTGGTACGCGGCCCGCAGCGAGGACCCGGCGGAAAATCTGCGGCGTGTACGCCTCTGTTCCGTCATCCCCAAATACGGCGGGTGCGGCTGCCACGTGCAGTTCATGGCAGAGGCAGGACCGATGACGTTCGCGCGCCTGACGCACCGCATGGACCACTACGTCATGCAGGCGTTCGAGGGCACGTTTGAAAAGCTGCCTGTCGAGCGCATGCGGGAGACCTGCGAGGCGTGGCCGCATGGATACGCCTCGGTCGAATCGGAGCCGATGGAGCTGCTCGACCGCTTCGCCAGCAACCACATTCACGCGGTAAGCGGCTGCTACCTGCGGGAAATCCGCGCGTTTTGTGAGCTGACCGGCGTGGAGCTGGAGGTGCTGTAGAAGGCATTGCAACATGTCCTTACGGGCATGTTGTATTTTGGGAATTATTTGAAACGTTTCATAACCTGCGGACAGGGGGAAAAACAAGATGAAACTTTCCGTGGTCATCGCCGGCGAGGACGCGCCGGAGAGCGCGTTCGTCGTCTGGCGGGGCTTCAAAAATTCAATGGATAAGGCGAGGCGGTTCGGGTACCAGGGGGTCGAGCTGGCGCTTGGGTGCGCGCAGGACGTCGATACCGGCGCGCTGGATCGGGAGCTTGCGGCGCACGACCTGCGCGTGAGCTGTATCAGCACGGGCCTCACGTTCGCGCGCATGGGCCTATACATGACGCATCCGGACCCGGTGAAGCGGGCGGAGATCGTCCGGGTCTTTCGGGATCTCGTGCTGCTGGCGGAGCGGCACGGCGGGCTGATTAACGTGGGACGCGCGCGCGGCTTCGTCTCAGCCGATCAGACGCGCGGGGAGGCGGAGGCGCTCTTCCTGGGATGCATGGGTGAAATTTTGCCCTTTGCGGCGCAGCATGGCGTGACGGTTCTGATCGAGCCCATCAACCGCTATGAGAGCAATTTTCTCAACAGCGTGGACGAAGCCTGCGCGCTGCTCGCGAGGCTGCCGTTTGAAAATGTCGGCGTCATGGCGGACGTATTCCACATGAACATCGAGGACGACCGCATCGGCGCGTCGCTCAGGCGAAACGCGAAGCGGGTAAAGTACGTGCACATCGCGGATTCCAACCGCCGCGCGCCGGGTCAGGGGCACACGGACTTCGACGAGATATTGGACGCGCTGACGGAAAGCGGCTACGACGGCTGGCTCAGCGCGGAGGTGCTGCCGGGCGCGGACGCGGACGGCACGGCGCTGCGGACGGCGCGGTACATGCGCTCGCGCTTGCTGGAAAGGGGGCTTTTGTCATGAGCGAGGAGGCAGATCGCCTGCGGCTGGCGGTGCTTGCAATGGGCCGGGCGGCGGGCAGCGGACACATGGGCGGCAGCCTGTCCTGCGCGGAGATCTTAAACGTGCTCTACGGCCGCGTGCTGCGGGTCGATCCCGCGCGCCCCGACTGGCGGGAGCGCGACCGCTTCGTGCTCTCCAAGGGCCATGCCGCGCCGATGCTCTACGCCTGCCTCGCACGGGCGGGGTTTTTCGGGGAGGAGCTGCTTGAAACGCTGCGCGAGCTGGGCAGCCCGCTCCAGGGACATCCCTGTATGTTCAAGCTGCCCGGCATCGACATGTCGACCGGCTCGCTCGGGCTGGGGCTCTCCGTTTGCGTGGGCATGGCGCTGGCGCTCCGGAACACGCCCGCGCACGTTTACGCGCTGCTGGGCGACGGCGAGCTGCAGGAGGGGCAGAACTGGGAGGCCTTCATGTCCATGCGCGCCTTCGCCCTGCAAAACATGACGCCCATCGTGGACCTCAACGGCGTGCAGCTCGACGGGCCGACGGACGTGGTGCAGCCTGCGCAGGCGGCGCTTTCGCAAAAGCTGGCGGGCTTCGGCATCCGCGTCTTTGAGGTGGACGGGCACGACGAGGGGCAGATCGAGCGCGCGGTGCGCGAGGCAAAGAACTGCGGCGAGCCCCACGCCGTCGTCGCCCACACCGTCAAGGGGAAGGGCGTCTCCTTCATGGAGGGGCAGGCGGCGTGGCATGGGAAGCCGCTTTCGGCGGAGGATTACGCGGCTGCGCGGGCCGAGGTAGAGGGGAGGCTCATGCGATGAGCAGGACGATGCGCCAGGTGTTTGGCGATGCGCTGGTGCGCTATGCGGAGGCTTTTCCGGAGATGGTCGTGCTCGACGCGGACGTCTCCTCCAGCACGCAGACGAAGCAGTTTCAGGCTGCGTTTCCCGATCGCTTTTTCAACTTTGGCATCGCCGAAGGAAACATGGCTGCCGCAGCGGCGGGCATGGCGGCCTGCGGCAAGATCCCGGTGATCTCGACCTTCGCGTTTCTGCTGGCGGTGCGGGCGATGGATTCCATCCATTCGCTCGCCGCGTACAACCGCCTAAACGTCAAGATCTGCGGCGGCTATGCCGGGCTCTCGGACTTCGCGGACGGCGCGAGCCACCAGGGGATCTGCGACATGGCCATGATGCGCGCCGTGCCGGGCATACGGATTCTGGCCCCTTCGGACGAGGAGAGCACGATGGAAGCGGTGGGCGAAATGCTGCGCATCGAGGGGCCGGTCTATCTGCGGCTCTCGCGCGACGCGGCGCCCAGCCTGCACGGCGGCCGGGCAGGAGTTCGGCTGGGAAAGGCAAATCTCCTCATGGACGGGCGGGACGTGACGCTGGTGAGCACGGGCACGATGCTCGCGGCGGCCATCGAGGCGCGGGCGCTGCTCAAAGCACAGGGAATCGACGCGGCAATTTTGGAAGCCATCAGCGTAAAGCCGCTGGACGAGGAGGCCGTCTGCCGCATGGCGGAGCGGACGGGCCGCGTCGTCACGCTGGAGGAGCACACGGTAAACGGCGGGCTGGGCGACGCCGTCTGCGCGGCGCTCTGCCGCGGGCGGCCAACGCCCGTGCTCAAAATCGGCCTGGAGGACACGTTCGGCCAGAGCGCGCGCAGCTACGCACAGCTCGTCGCGGCGTACAGCCTGGACGGCCCGGGCGTCGCGCGGCAGGTGGAAAATTTCGTGAGGGGGCATTGAAATGCGCGAATCAATTCACAAGTACTTTCAGATCGGGACGATCAGTTGGATGAGCTTTCCTGGAAAGGACGCGGTGGAAACCGTCCGGCGCATCGCGGAGGACGACTTCTTCGATGCGATCGAGCTGACGCGGTTTGACTCAGAGGAGGAACGGGCGCGGGCTAAACGCCTGCTGGATCAGTCGCACCTGAAGGTCTGCTACGGCGCGCAGCCGCGCCTGCTGGGGCCGGGGCTCAACCCGAACGACCTGAACGAGGAAGGGCGGCTGAAGGCGCAGGCTACGCTGATCGAGGCCGTGGACGAGGCGGAAGCGCTCGGCGCGCGGGGCGTCGCTTTTCTGGCGGGGAAGTGGGCGCAGGAGACGCGGGAGGAGGCGTACGCCCAGCTTCTTCGCACGACGCGCGCGGTGTGCGCCTATGCCGAGGGGAAGGGCATGGACGTCAACCTGGAGGTCTTCGACTACGATATGGACAAGGCGGCGCTCATCGGCCCCGCGCCGCTGGCGGCGCGCTTCGCGGCGGACGTGCGCATGACCTGCAAAAACTTTGGCCTGCTGGTCGATCTGTCGCACTTCCCGACGACGTATGAGACGAGCCGCTTTGTCATCCAGACGCTGCGCCCCTACATCCGCCACTTCCACGTCGGCAACGCGGTGGTGCAGCCCGGCGCGGAAGCGTATGGCGACCAGCACCCGCGCTTCGGCTTTCCGCGCAGCGCGAACGACACGGAGCAGCTTTTGGACTTCTTCCGCGTGCTCAAGGCAGAGGGCTTCTTCCATGCGCGGGAGCCGTACGTGCTCTCGTTTGAGGTCAAGCCCTGGGCGGATGAGGATTGCGAGGTCGTGCTCGCGGGGACGAAGCGCGTGCTGCGGCGCGCGTGGGCGCTATTGGAGGATTAAGCGATGAAAATCGTCATTTTGGATGGCTACACGGAAAATCCGGGCGACCTCTCCTGGGCGGGCTTTGAAGCGCTGGGAGATGTTACGGTATACGAACACACAAAGGCGGACGAGGTTGCCGCGCGCATCGCGGGCGCGCAGGTCGTGTATACGAACAAGACGCCCCTGACGCGCGCGACCCTCGAGGGCGCGCGGGAGCTGCGCTTCATCGGGGTGCTCGCCACAGGCTTCAACGTGGTCGATATCGAGGCGGCGCGCGAGCGGGGAATCCCCGTATCCAACATCCCAACCTACGGCACGCAGGCAGTCGCGCAGTACGTGTTCGCGCTGCTGCTGGAGATCTGCCACCGCGTCGGCCACCACGCCGAGGCGGTGCAGGCGGGCCGGTGGACGAACGGGCGCGACTTTTGCTTTTGGGATTATCCCCTGATGGAGCTTTCGGGCAAGACGATGGGCATCGTCGGCTACGGCCGCATCGGGAAGGCCACGGCGCAGATCGCTCGCGCCTTCGGCATGCGCGTGGTGGCCTACGACGCGTTCGTCAAGGCCCCGGAGGTGCTTCCGTTAAACGACGTGCTCGCGCAGGCGGACGTGCTGTCCCTGCACTGCCCGCTGACGCCGGAGAACACGGGCATGGTGAACCGCGAGACGATCGGACGCATGAAGGACGGCGTGATCCTGATCAACACGGCGCGCGGCCCGTTGATTCAGGAGGACGCCCTGCGCGAGGCGCTCGTGGACGGCAAGGTGTACGCTGCCGCGCTGGACGTGGTATCGGCGGAGCCCATCCGGCCGGACAATCCGCTGCTCGGGCTGGACAACTGCCTGATCACCCCGCACATCGCCTGGGCCTCCCGGGAGAGCCGCCAGCGGCTGATGGACATCGCCGTCGCGAACCTCGAAGCGTTCCTTTCGGGGAAGCCCGCAAACGTCGTGAACCCGTAAAGAATGGGTAAAACAGAAAAAAGAGATCCCGGGGCGCGTCCCCGGGATCTCGCCGTCTAATCGCGATCTGGATACGGCATCCCCTTCGGCAGGCCGAGCAGGTAGTCTGCGGACACGCCGAAGAAGAGGCAGAGGTTTTCCATGTCCTTTAAACTGGGCTCTAGTTCACCCAGCTCCCAGTGAGATACCGTCCGCTGGCTTACGCCGAGAGCGGACGCCAACATGGTTTGCGATAATTTAGACGGGTGATTTTTGCGCAGAAACCTGACCTTTTCCGAGAAGAGCATGAAAATCGACCTCCTTTGCAAAAAAATCGGTTTTTTCTTGACTTTTAGCCTGTTTTGGGCTAGAATGTATTTGGAAAACATGGGAAGTGAGAACATGCTTGTGATAAAAGATTTGGAGGAAGACGACCTTCTCGAAGACCTGGACTGGCACACCCTCGCGCTGCGGGGCCTGGCGGTCTGCCTGCGCTGCCTGCTGTGCGCGCTTTCGCAGGAGGAGGAGCTGGACGCGGAGGCGGCGGAGTCGTTGATGCGGCTGGTCGAGGATCACGTCCGCGCGCACGCGCACGAGGCGGAGCTGGACGTGAACCTTGTGCTGCGCGCCTGCCGCGCGCGCCTTACGCCCGCTTCGCCGCCTGCTGACCGTTGACGAGCCAGATGCCCGCGCACACGAGCGCCAGCGCCGCGAGCCCCGCCGCGCCGAAGGCGTTCTGGCTTTCGCCCAGCAGCAGCGCGGAGAGCAGCACGCCGCACACGGGGTTCATGAAGCCGTAGATGGAGACGCGGGCGACGGGGTTGTACTTGAGCAGCGTGCCCCAGAGGGAGTAGGCCACCGCGGAGAGCAGCGCGAGGTAGCCGAGCATCAAAAGCCCCTGCACGCTGACCTGCGCGATGCGCCCGCCCGCGACCAGGCCGCAGACGACGAGCGTAGCGCCGCCCAGCACGAACTGATAGCCGCTGAGCGTGATGGGCAGCTCGTCCCGGGAGTAGAGCTTGATCATCACGGAGGAAAGCGCGTAGGCGCACGCGGAGAGCAGGATCGCCCCCTCGCCCATGAGGGAGACGTGCATGTCCACCCCCTGCCCGGCGGCGTTGATGAGGACGACGCCCGCGAAGCCGACCGCGCAGCCCAGGAGCTTTCGCACCGTCATGCGCTCCTGCTTGAAGAGCAGGCTCGCGGCGAGAATGGTGAGAA
Source organism: Beduinella massiliensis (assembly GCF_900199405.1). Lineage (NCBI taxonomy): Bacteria > Bacillati > Bacillota > Clostridia > Eubacteriales > Beduinellaceae > Beduinella > Beduinella massiliensis. The sequence continues at coordinate 3,305,891 of NZ_LT963430.1, read as the reverse complement.
AGACGGTGGAGGACTCGATGATCGAGGACTTCACGCCCGACGTGTGCGCAAGGCCGACGTAGAAGAAGAGGTATTGGATGACGGTTTGCATGAGCGACAGCTTGGCGATCTTTGGCAGGCTCGCGCGGGCGGGCACCAGCAAACGGCGCTGCATGACGCTGCCGATCAGGATCGTGAGCGCGCCGGCCAGCGTGAAGCGCAGCCCCGCGAAGAGCACCTGCGTGGCGGTGTCGCCGGAGCCGATGGCGAAGTAGGCGTAGCCGAGCTTGATACAGGGAAAGGCGCTGCCCCAGAGCGCGCAGCATACGAGCGCGAGCAGGCCGACGGTGAGCGGGCGGGACAGGGCGGATTTCCGGGCGCTTTCCATTTTGAAAGCCCTCCTCATTCGTTTATTCGGCCTCTTCGGGCCATTGAGGGTCGTCGTCCAGGGGCAGCGTGAAGCGCAGGGCCGCGCCGCCGGACTTCCTGTTTTCGGCGCGCAGGCTTCCGCCGTGCGCGCGCACGATGGACATGCACACGGACAGGCCGATGCCCATGTTGCGCTTGCTGTCGCTGAGCGGGTTGTCCGCGCGGGTGAGGTATCCGTCGAACATGTGCGCCAGCACGCCGGAGGGGATGCCCTCGCCGTCGTCGAGCACGGAGATGACGCATTCGCCGCCCTGACGCTCGACGGTGAGGTCTGTATGCGTGGCGCCCTTGGCGTGCTCCGCCACGTTTTCGAGCAGGTTGACGATCACCTGCTCGATCAGGATGGGGTCCATGCGCGCCATCAGCATTTCGTCCGGCAGATGAATGGCGACGCTTCTTCCCGGAAAGCGCTTCTTAAACTTGCGCACCGATTCCGCGACGACCTCTTCTACCGCCTCGGGCGAGGTCTTGATGTTCGCCGCCTCACCGCTGATGCGCGTGATGGAAAGCAAATTTTCGACCATGCGGATCAGCCATTCCGCATCCTCGCGTATGTCGCAGATCAGGCGGCGCTGATCCGCCATGGACAGGGGGGCGGGGCCGTCCAGAATGGCGCTGCTGGAGCCGATGATGGACGTGAGCGGCGTGCGCAGGTCGTGCGACACGGCCCGAAGCAGGTTGCCGCGCATCTTCTCCATCTCGGCCTCGCGGCGCAGGCGCTCCTGTTCCTTGATCTGCGTGGTCATGGCGCTCGTGGTGAGCGAGACGAAGAGCATGCTCAGGAACGTGAGCGGGTAGCCGGAGATGGTGAAGTTGAACGCGAAGTATGGATAGGTGAAGACGTAGTTGACGAAGACGACCCCCGCGAAGGAGGCGGCGATGCCGTAAAAATAACCGTTCGTCACCCGCGCGGTCACGAGCACGGCCAGCAGAAAGATCATGGATACGTATACGTCGCTGGAATCGAGCATGCGCAGCAGCATGCACGCGAGCGCCGCCGCGGCCATGATGGCGGCGCAGAGCGCCGTGTCGCGCGCGCAAAGGGGCATGCAGCGCTTCATGCGCGCGCGCAGTTCTTTGTTCAAGAAGTTCACCTCCGTCGATCGATCAAACCCTATCATAGCATTTAGGCGGCGCGGATTCAACTGAAAATCGCGCACGAAAACGCGCGTGGCATGGCTGGCGGCTGCCTCCGCCGGGGACGGACAGGGCGCGCTGGATTCCCTTTGCGAATAGGCGCCGAATGCGCCTGACAAAAGGCGGTGGAATGTGATATAGTATTTAGGAAGAAAAGCCCTGAGCCCGGAAGGAGAAACGGACATGAAGACATACGACTTTCTGATCGTCGGCGCGGGCCTGTTCGGCGCGGTCTTCGCGCAGCAGGCAGCGGAGCGCTCAAAGCGCTGCCTCGTGGTCGAGCGGCGGAGCCACGTCGCGGGCAACGTGTACACCGAGCCCGTAGAGGGCATACAGGTGCACCGCTACGGCGCGCATATTTTCCATACCTCCAATCCGGAGCTGTGGGCGTACGTGAACCGCTTCGCCGGATTCAACCGCTTCACCAACGCCCCCATCGCCAACTACCACGGCGAGCTGTACAACCTGCCGTTTAACATGAACACCTTTTACCGCATGTGGGGGGCGGTCACGCCGGATCAGGCGCGGGCGATCATCGAGCGCCAGCGCCGCGAGGCGGGCATCGGGGAGCCGCGCAATCTGGAAGAGCAGGCTATTTCGCTGGTGGGCACCGACATCTACAAAAAGCTGGTGGAGGGATACACCGAAAAGCAGTGGGGAAGGCCCTGCCGCGAGCTGCCCGCCTTCATTATAAAGCGGCTGCCCGTTCGGTTCACGTTCGACAACAACTACTTCAGCGATCCTTATCAGGGCATCCCCATCGAGGGCTACACCCAGATGGTGGAGCGGATGCTCGCGGATGCCGATGTGCGGCTCGAAACCGATTATCTGGAGCGCCGGGACGAGCTGAGCCGCCTGGCGGAGCGGGTGCTATACACGGGCCCCATCGACGCGTATTTCGGCTACCGGCTGGGCGCGCTCGCCTACCGCAGCGTGCGCTTTGAAACGCAGGTGCTGGATACGCCCAATCATCAGGGGTGCGCCGTGATGAACTACACCGACCGGGAGACGCCCTATACGCGCGTCATCGAGCACAAGCATTTTGCGTTCGGCAGGCAGGAAAAGACCGTCGTCAGCCGCGAATTTTCGACGGAATGGAAGCCGGGGGACGAGCCGTATTACCCGGTGAACGACGAGGTGAACGGTGCGCTGTACGAACGCTATCGGGAGCTTGCGGCGGGGGAGAAGGACGTGCTCTTCGGCGGGCGGCTGGGCGAGTACCGCTATTACGACATGGACAAGGTGATCGCCTCCGCCCTGACGCTGGCGAAGAAGGTGCTGTAAAAGCAAACGCGCGCCTGTTTCCAGTTTGAACACGGAATGCGATCTGACGTATTTTTGGACATTCCAGTCTTTTCGTCGGGCAGTCCGCGCCTTCGCGAAAGTTCGGGGCAAAATGCGGAAAGAGGCGGAAAGGAAATTGACAAAACCCTGCCAAGCGGGTAAGATGAAACCATGAAAAAAACGGCGCAGGACGCCGCAGCACGCCCGCGCGCGGCGCGGGGAACAAAAGGGGAGGAAACACAATGGTTTTGGGCGCATTGGAGGCGGGCGGGACGAAAATGGTCTGCTCGATCGGCAACGAACGCGCGCAGGTGCTCGACAAGCAGAGCTTTCCCACGCGCACGCCGGAGGAGACGGTTCCGCAGATGATCGAGTATTATCGGGGCAAGGGCATCGAGGCGCTGGGCATCGGTTCCTTCGGCCCGCTCGATTTGAATAAGCAATCGGAAACCTACGGCTACATCACCTCGACCCCCAAGACGGGCTGGATAAACTATCCCCTGCTGCCCGCGCTCAGCGGCGCGCTTTCGGTTCCGGCGGAGCTGGACACGGACGTCAACGCGGCGGCGCTGGCGGAGGTGTCGATGGGCGCGGCGAAGGGATTGCGAAGCTGCCTTTACGTGACCGTGGGGACGGGCATCGGCGGCGGGCTGATCGTCGAGGGCAACCTCGTACACGGCCTGGTGCACCCTGAATTTGGGCACATGCTGATGCGCGCGGCCGCGGGCGATCCCGCGCCGGACGGCTTTTGCCCCTACCATAAGGGGTGCCTGGAGGGCTGCGCGAGCGGCCCGGCGATCGAAAAGCGCTGGGGCAAGAGCGCCAAGGAGCTCGCGCCCGACCACCCCGCGTGGACGGTGGAGTGCGAATACCTGGCGCAGATGTGCGTCAACGCGATCGTGAGCTTCTCGCCGGAGTGCATTGTGCTGGGCGGCGGCGTGATGCAGCAGGAGCACCTGTTCCCGCGCATCCGCAAGCGGACGATCGAGCTGCTGGGCGGCTACGTGCGCACCCCCCGCATCGAACGTGAAATCGATTCCTACATCGTGTCGCCCGGCCTGGGCGTGAACAGCGGGGTCACGGGCGCGCTGCTGCTGGCCCTGCGCGCGGCGCAGGCGAAGTAAGCAAAGCAAGGCTTTTATACACGAACGCGCCCCGAAGCATCGCTTCGGGGCGCGCGGAATATCGACCCAGCAAGGTCATGTAAGAGGGGGATGCATGAAAGGGAGCCTTCCCCTTCATGAGAAATCGTATCGACCGGCTCTGCCGGTCGGGCGGGGCGTTTTCCGCAGTCAAATGCGCAGCATTTGCGGAGGAAAACATTTCCCGTGACCTTCGTGCAAAATGAGCCTTCATTTTGCACGAGGCCATCGGCTTTGTCGATGGCCAAACGCGCCCCGAAGCATCGCTTCGGGGCGCGCGGTATTTTATGCTTTCGTCATGCCAAACCCAGGTGGCTTTCGATGCGGCGCAGGCGTTCCTCCCATTCGCGGGGAACGGTCACGGCGGCAGGCAAAGCGCCGTCTCCCTCGAGCGCCGCGAGGTCGTATTTTTTCACGTCCGTACGCGCGAGCAGGTAATCCACCGATACGTCCAGCGTGTCGGCGAGCAGGCAGAGCGTCTCCAGGCTGGGCTGGCGCAAACCCCGCTCGTACAGGCCGACGGTGTTCAGGCTCTTGCTGATGATGTCGGCCAGGGCTTGCTGGCTAAGTCGCTTCGCGTTACGCGCCATTTTTAGTCGTTCGCCGAATTGTACCATATGCTGCCCCTCCTGTTTCCAACTATATTATTAGTATACAAATAGATATGGTGTGTGTAAAGAGACAAAAAATATGTGTTTTTGCAAAAATATTAAAAATTCGACAAATTAATTGTGCAGTCCATACATTTTGGATGGAAAATTGTTCTTAATCAGGCCGGCAAACCGATGCGCATCGATACGTCGGCCTGCTTTTTGCTTCAATACATTGATCTTCAAAATAAATAGCTTGACATTCAAACTAATTTTACTATAATAGAGGAGGCTCATACACAAAGCATAAAGGAGAAAACCATGGCAGTTCGATTGATTACGGATTCCACAAGCGACATCTGCGCCCGGGAGGCACAGGCATTGTCCATAGAGGTCATTCCCCTGAAGGTCATCTTCGGCGAGGACGTCTGCCGCGAGGGCGTAGACATCGGCATGGAGGCCTTTTATGACCGCCTGACCAGCGGCAGGGAACAGCCGACGACGTCGCAGCCCGCGCCGGACGACTTTCTTTCCGTCTTTGAGCGCGTTCAGGCGGCGGGCGACAGCGCGGTGGTGCTGACGCTTTGCAGCGGCCTGAGCGGGACGCTGCAAAGCGCGATGATCGCCAAGGACATGTGCGGCTACGAGGACATCCACATCGTCGATACGCGCACGACGATCACGGGCCTTCGCCTGCTGGTCGAATACGCCTGCCGCCTGCGCGACGAGGGACGCTCCGCCGCGCAGATCGTGCAGGAAATCGAGGCGGCCAAGGGCCGTATTCGCCTGTACGCGGTGGTCGATACGCTGGAATACCTCTGCCGGGGCGGACGGCTTTCCCGCTCTGCGGCGGTGGTGGGCTCGCTCCTCAACCTGAAACCCATTCTAACCCTGACGGACGGAGCGCTTTCCGTGCTGGGCAAGGCGCGGGGACTCTGCGCGGCCTATGGCCGGGTCGTGGAGGAGATTCGCGCGGGCAAGGGTGCGGACCCGGTCTGTCCGGTCTACTTCGGCTACACGATGACGGATGAGAAGGCGAAGGCCCTGCGCGAGCGATGCAGGAAGGAGCTGGACATGGACGGCGATCTTTGGCCGGTGGGCTGCGTCGTGGGGGCGCACGCGGGCCCGGGCGCCTGCGTGGTGACCTATCTGGAGCGCGCCTGATTCTCCCCTTCATGCGCCCAATCCCCGTGCACAGTTTTTTTTACGGTCTGCCTCCCGAACCATCGGGAGGATTTTTTTGTGCCTTTTTGCATATGCTATCTGTGTACGCTCATCGGCATGGCGCGGAACGGAAAATGGAAAACAAGAATAATTCTCATTATTTTCTGAAAAACACTTGACATGTGAGGGGGAAGGTGCTACTATAGTGATAAAGGATATCACATTCGAGATGGAATGAGAGGTGGCGGGCATGAGCGAAAGAATCAGCAGGCAGGGACGCCAGGTGCTCGCCGCGCTGAGCTCTGAACGTGTGCACCTGACGGCGGATGAAATCGTGCGCAAGCTTCCGGACATCGGGCAGGCGACGGTGTACCGCAATCTGGATCAACTGGAACGCATGGGCCAGATCAAGCGGCTCAACCTGGGGCAGCGCAGCGCGTATTACGAGTACGTGCGCGACAACCACATCCACTTCGTCTGCGACCGGTGCCATGAGGTGTACGACGTTTCCTGCGATGTGACGGGCCTTGTGCGCGAGGTCAACGCGCTGTCCGGCCATCGGACGGACCGGGTAGAGGTCACGTCCAGCGGCCTGTGCGCTGAATGCATGAAGCAGGAAAAGAAGGAGCAACAATAAACGCGGAGGTGGTTTCCTGTGTCTTTGGACTTTAACGCCCTGAACCAGATGTCTTACGGCCTGTACGCCGTCACATCCATGGACGGGGCAAGGCCTGCCGGCTGTATCGCCAACACCTGTTTTCAGGTGACCGCCGAGCCGCCCGTGCTGGCCGTATGCATCAACCGCGACAACCATACCCATGGCGCGATTGAAAAGACGGGCCGCGTGGCGATCAGCGTGATCGCGCAAAGCGAGGCGCCGCTCACGATCGGTACGCTGGGCTTCCGGTGCGGGCGCGATGTGGACAAGTTTGCGTCCATCCCCTACGAGATGGTGGACGGCCTGCCGGTGCTCAAAAGCGCGGTCAGCTGCGTCACGGGCACGGTGATCGGCCGGCACGAGCTTTCCACGCACACGCTGTTCTTCCTGACCGCCGACGAGGCGCGGATGGTCGCGGGCGGCGAGGTGATGACCTACGACTACTATCACAAGGTGGTCAAGGGCAAGACGCCGAAGAACGCGACGACTTACGTGCCGCCCGAGGCGCTGAAAGAAAGTCTCCCCGTGAGAAAATCACTCGATGTACAAAAAGCAGAAATCAAGGAGGAAAAAGTTATGAAGAAGTTTGTTTGCCCGGTTTGTGGTTATGTCCATGAGGGCGATTGCCCGCCCGAGAAGTGCCCGGTGTGCGGCGTCGCCGGTTCCAAGTTCATCGAGCAGGCGCAGGGTAAGGTCTGGGCGTCCGAGCACGTGATCGGCGTGGCCAAGGACGTGGACGAGGAGATCAAGGAAGGCCTGCGCGCGAACTTCGTCGGAGAGTGCACCGAGGTGGGCATGTACCTGGCGATGGCCCGCGCCGCGCACCGCGAGGGATATCCCGAAATCGGCCTCTACTGGGAAAAGGCCGCGTTTGAAGAGGCGGAGCACGCCGCGAAGTTCGCGGAGCTGCTGGGCGAGGTCGTGAGCCCCTCTACCAAGGAGAACCTCACCGTCCGCGTCGAGGCGGAGAACGGCGCCACCATGGGCAAGACCGAGCTGGCCAAGAAGGCGAAGGCGCTGGGTCTGGACGCGATCCACGACACCGTGCACGAGATGGCGCGCGACGAAGCCCGCCACGGCAAGGCGTTCGAGGGCCTGCTGAACCGCTACTTCGGCAAGTAAGAAAAGTTTTCAGGAACGGTTCCTTGGGGAGCCGTTCTTTTTTGTTCTCTTGAGAGATGCATGAGGGGAAGCGGCTGTTTAAAGGCGGCGGCACTGACCGCCCGCAACCGCGGCCCGACAAGCCCGCGCGAAAGGGCAATCTGCGGTTGATGGACAGCGGGCCCGCGGCCTGCTATAATGCCGGAAAGATCGCTGAATTGAGGGAGGCTGCAGGATGGCATTCGGTGCGAATTTACAGTATCTGCGCAGGACGCATGGCGGCATGACGCAGGAGAAGCTCGCGGAGCGCATGGGGGTATCCCGTCAGACCGTGTCCAAATGGGAGGCGGACGAGGCCTATCCGGAGGTGGGCAAGCTCATCGAGCTGTGCGGCATCTTCTCCTGCAAGCTGGATGCGTTGCTGCGCGAGGACATGGCGGCCCGGCACGACGCGTATTCGGACGTGCGGCTGGAAACGGTAAAGGCTTTCCGCATGGCACGCTACGTCGTCATCAGCCCCAACCCGGAGAATGACGTGCGCGCCTGTCTGGACGCCTGGGCGCGCGCAAGCGGCCTTGAAGCGTACCAAGGCGGCTCGGGGGAGCGGATCGGCTGGGACTTCCCCTTCGTCTCGGCGGAGCAGAAGAACCGTTTCGGCCTGCGCGGCTACGCGCTCGCCTGCATCCTGCCGGACGGCTTTGAACCCGCGTGCGGCGGGGCGGAGATCGCCCGGCAGGACGACGCCGTGTACGCCGTCATCTCCATCCGCGAACCGTTTAAGGCGGCTTTCGAGCGGATTCCGCACGCCTACAAGCTCCTGCTGGACTACCTGAACTGCAACGGCTTTAAGGAAAACACGTCCGGCGCCCCCCTGCCCTGTTTTGAGCGGGTCTATCAGAAGGACGGCGTGGAGTTCATGGACGTGTACGTCCACGCGGACGGCGTGGGCCGGGCCAACCTGTTTACGAGCCTGGGTTGAGGCGCGTGCGAAGGGGCGGACAGGGAACGACCCAAAAAAGCCTGAAGGGCGTTTTTCGCCCTCCAGGCTTCAGACCGTTGACAAAGTATCGTCTTGTAAAAGGGGATGCATGAAGGGGAGACTTCCCCTTCATATGAAATCGTATCGACCGGCTTTGCCGGTCGGGCGGGGCGTTTTCCGTAGTCAAATGCGTAGCGTTTGCGGAGGAAAACATGACCCGTGACATTCGTGCAAAATGAACCTTCATTTTGCACGAGGCCATCGACAAAGTCGATGGCCAGTAGCCTGAAGGGCGTTTTTCGACCTCCAGGCTTTTGCTGTGCGCGGCGGCTTATGCGCCGATGTAAACGGTCGCGCTCATGCCCGGAAGCAGATCGCGGTTTTCGGGCAGGCTGATGCGCACGTCGTAGTAGGCGGCGTTCTGCCGGCTCTCGCCCAGCGGCCGAATCTCCGTGACCGTGCCCTTCATCTGCTCCCCGGGGAAGGCGTCCAGCTCGAAGGCCAGCGTATCGCCCACCTTGACGCCGGAGAGGTAGACCTCGTCCATCTCGGCGCTCAGCTCCAGCCGTGTGAGGTCGGCGATGCGGCAGAGCAGCTGGCCCTGATAGACCTGCGCGCCGGGGAGCACGTCCACGGAGCTCACCGCGCCGGACGCCCCGGCGCTCACGGTGCACCCGTCGGTCGAGGGCGCGCTCGCAGCATCGATCAGTTCAAACAGCAGGTCGCCCGCCCGTACCGCGTCGCCCTCCGCCCTGTGCACCCGCAGCACGCGGCCGCTCGCGGCGACGGACGCGTCCGGGTAGCGATGCGCCTTGCCTGAGCCGGTCACGCTGTCCGATGCGTAGCCGCTTTCGCGGTAGCACTTGACCGTGTCGCCGGGGTCGAAGTCGCCGGTGAGGATTTCAACGGTGTAGTTGCCCTCCTGTACGTTGGTGACGCGGCCCGTGCCCTTGTCGTTCCCGCTCTTGAGGTAGAGCGTTTCGCCCGCGTGCAGGTACTTGTTGTCGCTGTCGTTGTAGGCGGTGGAGGTGGAGGCGGCGACGTAAAGCGGCTTTTCCGGCTCGATGACGGCGAGCGCGCCGTAGCGCTCCGCGACGGCTGCGGCATCGTCGCCGGGCTGCGCGAACAGTGCGGCGAGCGTGCCGGTCTGCGGGGCGTAGACCTTGACGGTGTCGAGCTCGAAGAGCGCGTCGCCCGCGCTCACGCGGTCGCCCTGTGAAAGGGAAAAGGGCAGCAGCGTGCCTGAAAAGGGGGCCGTGACGTAAGCGGTTTCGGGCGCGACGACGGCGGCGTTGACGCTGCCGCCCCAGGGCGCGGCGGGCGCGTCCTCCGCGAGCGCGGGGCAGGCGAGGAGCAGGCAGAGGAGCAGCGGGAGAAGCAGCTTTTTCATGGTCGGTTCCTTCCTTTCGACGGAAAATTCATCGCGGACGCGCCTCACTCGACGGACTTGAGCGCCTCGACCATGACGATCGAGCGCACCTTGAGCACCAGCAGGCGCTGGATGAGCACGGAGAAGACGTAGGTGATGACGCAGCTGATGACGACGGACTGCGGGGCGACCTGGCTGATGTAGCGCGTGGTGTCCGTTTCGCACACCCGGAGGATGACGCCTGTGAGCCCGAGGCCCGGCGCAATGGAGAGCGCGAGGGCGAGCACGGTGAGGATCGTGTTTTCCTGCAATATCAGCTTTCGGATCTCCTTTTGGTGGTATCCCAGCACCTTGAGCGTCGCGTATTCCCTCGTGCGCTCCGCAAAGTTGATGAGGCCCATGTTATAGCAGATGACGAAGGCCAGCGCCAGCGCGATGAACATCAGCAGCACGAAGATGGAGGACACCATGTCCAGTGCGACGAGCGCCTCGTCCACCTGGTCGGCCGTATAGTCGATGCTGTCCACCTCGTCCATGTCCTCAAGGCGCGCAAGGCAGGCGGGCGTCGGGCCGCGCAGCTCGATGGCCGTGGGCACGAACGCACCCTTGCGCAGCGATTCCCAGGTCGAGCGCGTCATGTATGCGCCCTGCGCGAAGTTGTTGTAGACGACCTGCGCGACGGGCAGAGTGAACGTCCTGTCGTCGCCGGGGAGCTGGAACGTCACGTCGTCCCCGACGCGCGCGCCGAGCAGCCGGGCGAGCTTTTCCGTCAGGGCCGCCGCGCCGGGCGCGAGGTCGACGAGGGTTTCGTGCTCGCCCAGCCGCAGCATCTGCTGACCGTCCTCCACGACGGTGACGAGCGTGGTGCGGCTCCTCCCCTCGAAGGAGGCGCTGGCGCTGCGTTCCATGACGCATTCCACGGCTTCGGCGTCAAGGCGGCTCCTGTAGGCCTCCGCCTCGCCCGCCTGGGCGTTCAGGTTTGCGCGCACGTCGTAGTCGAGGGCGCGCCCGTAGTGGTTCTGCGCGGTGGCGACGACCGAATCCTGCAGGCCCATCGAGGCGATGATGAGGGCGTTGCAGCACAGCAGGCCGACGCAGGACATCATGGAGCGCATCTTGCTGCGCATGAGGTTGCGCACGACCATCTTGCGGTTGAAGCCCATGCGCCGCCAAAGGGGCGTGATGCGCTCGAGCAGGATGCGCTTGCCCGACTTCGGCGGTTTGGGCCGCAGCAGCGCGGCGGCGGTTTCCTTCGCGGCCTGCCGGTAGGCCCACAGGCAGATCAGCGCGCTCGTCGCGACGGAAACGCCGACCATCAGCCAAGCGGCGGGCGAGATTGGCGGCTCGACGCGGTAGGGATATTCGTTTTGGCCGATCAGCAGATCCCACACGAGGGGCGGAAGCGTCAGGTGGCCGATCACCGCGCCGAGCACGGAACCGACGAGCGAGGGCCAGAGGGCGTAGGAGACGTAGTGGGTCTGAATCTTTCCGGCGGAGAAGCCCAGCGCGCGCAGGGTGCCGATCTGCATGCGCTGGTTGTCGATCATGCGGGTCAGCGTGGTCATGACGATCAGGGCGGCGACCACGAAGGCCGCCAGCGGAAACACGATGGAGAGCGCGCGGAACATGGTGACGTTGTCCAGCGCGGCCGCGGTGCTGCGGTGGGCGCTGCGGTCGACGACGAAGGCCTGCGGCAGGGCCGCGCGCAGGGCCCCGCGCACCGCATCCCCGTCCGCGCCCGGGGCGAGGCGCACGACGACCTGCGTCAGAGGCACCTGCGAAAAGGCGCGCGCGTTCACGAGGATGTAGCCGTACTCGCGGGGATTGGCCGCGATGCCGTTTGAGACGCTGATGAATTCTGGGCTGTAGACGATGCCGCGCACGAAGAGCGGGTAATCCGCACCGTTCAGGCGCACGGTCAGCTTGTCGCCCACGCGCAGGCCGTTTGCCTCCGCAAAGCCCGCCTGCACGAGGCAGCCGCGCTGGTCGCTCACGCTGAGCGCCTCGCCCGCCTCGACGATGGGCACGTTGAGGGTCATCGGCCCGTCGTAGGCGGTGACGTTCAGCGTGGGCTCGCCGGGCAGCGTGGTCTCCATGTCGAGCGAAAAGCGGGCGCAGGCGTCCTCGACGCCGGGGATGGCGCGGATGCTTGCCAGCGCCCCGCGGTCGGCGCTTTCAAGCGTCACCCAGAAGTCGGCGAGGCGGTTTTCCGAAAAGTAGCGGTCCGTGGTCGCGGCGGCCATCTGCGCGATGCCGTCGATGCCCGCAAAGAGGAACGTGCCCAGCACGCACAGCAGGATGAGCGCGAGGAACTGCATGCCGGAACGCTGCATGTCCCGCAGCAGCTTTCTGTTCAGGACGTTTTTCACCATGCGATGTCCTCCACTCTGGCGGGATGCTCGCAGAGCGTGACGGACTCGATCCCGCCGTTTTTGACGCGCACCACGCGCGTGCCCAGCGGCGCGATGGAGGCGTTGTGCGTGATGACGACGACGGTCGCGCCGTGCGCGCGGCTGATCTGCGTGAGCAGCCGCAGCACCTGCACGCCGGTCACGGAGTCGAGCGCGCCGGTGGGCTCGTCGCACAGCAGCAGCGCGGGGTTCTTGCACAGCGCCCGCGCGATGGAGACGCGCTGCTGCTCGCCGCCGGAGAGCTGCGCCGGGAAGTTGTCCAGCCGCTCGCCCAGGCCGACCTGCTCCATCACCTCGCGCGGGTCGAGCGCGTCCTTGCAGACCTGACGGGCGAGCTCCACGTTTTCCAGCGCCGTCAGGCTCGGCATCAGGTTGTAAAACTGAAAGACGAAGCCCACGTCCGTGCGCCGGTAGTCGGTGCGCTCCGCGCCGCCGAGCGCCGTCACCACCTTGCCGCCGACGGTGATCGTGCCGCTGGTCGCCTTGTCCATGCCGCCGAGCAGGTTGAGAATCGTGGTCTTGCCCGCGCCCGACGGGCCCAGCACCACGCAGAAATCGCCCTTTTCGATTTCAAAGCTCACGTCGTCCACCGCTTTGACGACGTTTTCCCCGACCTGATAGTGCTTGCAGACGTGCTCGAAGGAGATGTAGCTCATGACGGCCTCCTGATTTGCTTTTTTGCCGGATGGGAATGGCCCGCCGGGGCTTGCGCGCTTGATCGGGAAGACGGTTCGACACAAATATGTAAATATTTAGAATATCCGAAGGCGCTGGCTTGACAAGGTCATCCATTGGTATTATACTCGACATGTGTTGATCTTACAATCGACTGATTCCTTCCGACTGATTTAAAAACGACACTTTTGGAGAATATGTTGTTTCTTGGGCTAAAGGCCGTCGCAAGAAAGGGGGGGAATGCGCATGGAGGAGAAGACGAACCAGCGGGTGATGCTGACCAAGCGCCTGCTCAAGGACAGCCTGATCCGCAAGCTGAAGGAAGAGAGCATCTATAAGATCTCCATCCGCGAGCTTTGTGAGGAGGCGGGCATCAACCGTTCGACGTTCTACAAGTACTACGGCAGCCAGTTCGACCTGCTGGGGGAGATGGAGGAGGACATGCTGCGCCACGTGCAGGAGGCGCTGATGAAGCCCGAGGACGTGAAGACGGAATCGATCTCCGGGGTGTGCGCCTATCTGGAGGAGAACATCGAGCTCAGCCGCCTGCTCATCAACAACAACATCGACCCCCAGTTTCCGGAGCGCCTCTTTCGCATGCCCTACATCCGCGACGAGATCGAAAAGGTGATGCGCTCGCGCTACGGCGAGGCGGAGCTGGAATACGCCTCCTGCTTTTTGACCTACGGCTGTTACCATCTGGTGCGCCGGTGGATCAATCAGGACGAACACGAACCGCCCGAGAGGATCGCCGCGCTGCTGATGGGGCTCATCGAGCAGCTCGTGTAAAGGCGACGCGGGAAGACGGCAAAGGGCCTCCGCCCGGCAAACCATTGCCGGGCGGAGGCCCTTGATGTACGCGGCGGCGTCTGACGGCCCGCGAGGGCGCGGCAGCTTAGCCGTTTGCGTAGGCGACGGGGTAGTAATACACGGCCTGTATCTCGCCCGTTTCGGCGCTCAGGATGACCGCCGCCACGTCGCCCTCCGCGCTGCGATAGGTGAAGCCCCATCCTTTTCCGCCGTATGAAGCGGACTCGCAGAGCTCGACCGTCACCTCGCACGCGTCGATCCAGGCGTCGGACAAGCCGCGTTCGTCCTTCAGCGCCTGCCGCGCGACCGAGAGCGCGCGTGCTTCGTCGATGTCGCTGTCTTCCGGCAGCACATGGCTGAAGCGCTGAGGATCAAAGCCCGCGTCGCGGAAGAGCTGGTCGTAAGCGGCCGCGTCCTCCAGGCTCATCCATTCGGGATACCGATCTTCCTCCGGATATTTTGCGAGGATGGCGTTGCCTGCGTCCAGCAGCTCGCGCAGCCATGAAAGCATCCGGGCGCTGTACACATCGCTTTGCCCGAAGGTTTCCTTCGTGTACCCGGCGTCGTCCACCTGTCCGTCCAGCGTCCAGCCCGAGGAAAGGGGCTCTCCGGTCGCGGCCAGCAGCGTCACCGTGTAAGCGCCAAGCAGGCTCTCGCGGTCTAATGCCCACGTTATTTCTTCTAAGCGGGGAGAGAAGGCGCACTGGTAGATGCGCTGCCCTTCCTGCTCCAGCAGGGAAACGTGCAGCTCAAAGAAGGTAAGTCCCGCGTCCGTAAAGCCGTAGTCGCGCGCGAGCGCGGCGCGCGCCGCGGCAGGCACGTCGGCCTCCGGAAACTCTCCGTCCTGCGGGGCCGCATAACCCGTTTCGGGCAGCAGCCCGCCAAGCCCCGCCGCCTCCACCCGCGCGCCGACCTCCACCTTTTCCTGCGCGGATAGACCGGCGAACAGGCCTTCCCTCACGTAAACCTTGACGGCCTCCGGGTACGCGCTCAGGTCGCCCGCAGGCAGTCGGCTCTCCTCCGTAGCCAGCCAACCGCAGATCACTTCGCCCGCGGGAGAAGGCACGCGGATGGAGAAGGAATCCTTCCATTTTCCGTTGGCTTCAGATGCGAGCGTGAAGAAATATTGCCGTTCGCCGTCCTGCGCATAATAGAGGAAGGAAAGGTATTTGGGCTCGTAAGCGGCGAGCTCCTGTTCGGAAAAGCCGAACTTTTCCTGCACCGCCTTGCGCCCCAGCGCGATGGCCTCCTCTGGGGTTATGTCGTCCTCCGTGGGCAGAATGTGCGTAGCGCCCAGCGCGTTTTGCAGCTCCGGCCCCAGCGCCGCGTCGTAGGCCGCCCACTGTTCGAGCGTCCAATCGCTCGTATTCAGAGATTCAAGCTCGGCGGCCTGCGCTTCATAGTCCTTTCGCAGCTGCAGCGCGTTTTGAAGCTGCCCGGGCCCCCAGACGGAGGCGGTCAGGCTGTCGCCCGCGTAGACGGCGGGGTCCGTGCCGTCGTGGCTCCAGGCCGCAGCGGGGCTGCCGCCCGCCTTCTTCGTGACCGTGTACTCGCCGATGGCCGCCGCGTTCATGGAGGCTTCGGTAAAGGAGACGGTCCACGCGTCGCCGTCCTGTTCGGTGTGCGAGTTAAACAGGTCGAGCATCTCGTCCGTCAGGCCGTAGCGCTCGTGCAGCGCGTTTCGCGCCTGACGCTGGATGGAATACCGCTGTGAGAAGCCGAGGCCAACGGCCAGCGCGGTGGCGCTGAGCAGCACGAGCAAAAGGCAAAGCGCCAGCGCGGGGCGGATAAGCGCTCTCGTAGAGCGCGTGCTCTTTTCATCTTGACTTTGAATCCGTTTCATCACCTGATCGTCTCCTTTCCATTCAAGCCGGGAGAGACGCCGGTCGACGAGCGTTTTGAAGTCGTCATTCATCAAAATACCACCTTTCCAGCTTGCGGTGCAGCTTGTCCCGGGCGCGCTTTAAGCGGGAAACGACCGTGGGTTCCGGGATGCCGAGCGCATCGCTGATCTCTCCGATCTTCATGTCCTGATAGTAGCGCAGCAGGATGACCTGCTTGTCCCGTTCGGGCAGGCGCATCACCGCGCGGAGCACGGTGTCATCCGGCGTGTGAAAGTCCGCGCTGGGCTCGGGCAGCGCGTCGAGCGGCGTTCGCCGGTCGACGAACCGCAGCCAGGCCGTGCGCTGAAAGTCCTTGCACGTGTTGATGGCGATGCGCATCAACCAGCTCTTTTCCGTGCTCTCGCCCCGGAACTGGTTCAGGTGCGTATACGCCTTGACGAACGTCTCCTGCACGGCGTCCTCGGCGAGCGCCGCGTCGCGCAGGTACAGGTAGGCCATACGAAGCAGCGCGTCGCCGTACTGCGCCATCATGCGCTGAAGCAGCGCCTCGCGCGCCCGCGCCGCCGGCACGCAATCCTCCGAAACTTTGTCTGGTACCGCGACAAAGTTCATTCGCTCACCCCCTTCACCTGTTAGACGAGAGGATTTTAGAAAACAATTCATAAAATGTCCGATAAAAATAGCGCTTTGCCGATCGAAATTTTCGATACGCAAAGCGCTATTCCTTCTCAGACTCGTCGTTCGCTTTTTTGGGCGGCAGCGGGTCGGAAACGTCGGTACGGTCCAGCAAATAGTCGATGTTTGTTTTAAAGAAATCCGCAAGGACGATCAGATCGTTCGTAGAGGGAATCCGTTCTCCATGCTCATACTTGGAGAGTAGGCTTTGATCGATTCCTGTCTCAATCTTGATCGCGATCTGCGTTAAGCGACGCTCTTTGCGCAGTTTTTTCAGATTTCTCATGCACGCTGTCCCTCACATTTCTCTATAAAGGACAGTATGTCATGATTTTGCTTGACAAATAGGACAAATAGACCTATATTGGAAGAAAGAGAAATTGAAAGGAGTCGTCATATGGATTACGCGTTTATGGGCGCGGCGTTTCGCAGGGCGCGGCAGAAAAAGAACTTATCGATGAAGCAAGTGGCAGATGCAGCCGGGATCTGCCTGTCCTTTTATGGGCACATTGAGCGGGGAACGAGAAAGGCCAGCCTCGAAACAGCACGGAATATCAGCCAGGTTCTTGAAGTATCGCTGGACTTAGCATTGCGGCTTGACACGGCGACACAGCTCGTCAAAATGGACCGGAGCGTGGAAGCCGCGCGGAAATGGCTAAGAAAAGCGCTAAACGAGCTGAAATAACCCAGCGACAGCGTGCTTGGAATTTGGGTTGCAAATGCTGCGGGAGAACCGCAGTTTTTCATTTCCGCGAATAAACTGAAACGCCGCGTGCGCCGCGCGACGAGCGAGGACGCGGCGGAGATCAAGTCCCTGATCGTCCGGGTTGCTCTGCCGTATAGCTACCGGCCGCTTGAAAATCAGGCCGTCGTCATCGCTCGCTGAGCGGCAGCTTCCGGCCGTTCAGGACGGCTTCCTTCAATTCGTCGCCCTTGTAGACGAGCTTGAGCGAGAAGAAGGGGGCGTCCGCCGCCAGCTGGCGCAAAAACACGCGGTCGCCGTCCCAGAGCGGCAGGCTTTCGACCTGCGGGATGGGCACCCAGGCGAGGTCGCCCTCGTCGCAGGCATGCGCCTCGCCCGTGAAGGCGTCCGCCGTGAACAGGTGCATGATTTCCGTCTCCCATTCGTCCGACACGAACGTGACGATGCCGCGCGGCCGGTAGCGCGTGAGCGCGAGGCCCGTCTCCTCGCGTACCTCGCGCAGCAGGCAGTCGTCCGGGCTCTCGTCCGGTTCAAACTTGCCGCCGACGCCGATCCACTTCCCGGCGTTGGCGTCCGCCCGCTTCTTTGTGCGGTGGAGCATCAGGTAGCTGCCGTCCTTTTCGATATAGCAAAGCGTGGTGTTCTTCATTTTTCTTTCCTCCGGAAGGTTTTGGCGGGCGTTTGCCCGCCTTTTTATTTTGCCCGCAGAGGCAGGCTTTGTCAACGTGGTGCTCATTTGTGCTCATTTATGGCCGAACTTGGCGTACAACACGGAAAGTGTGAAATATATCCACCTGGATTGACGGAAATAGGTGAAACTGATATGATGAATTTGCAAAAAACGATAGGATATACATAAAAGATGCGCGTGAACCGCACAAAAATCGTTTGAATTTTCAATGCGGCAATGAGCAGAGGGGACGGACAAAGATGAAATCATCAGCCTACGCGGCGGCGCAGACCGGCAGGGTCATCAAAGCGCCCAGGAAGAAGAGCATGCTGAGGCGGCTGCTGGGAAGCTGGCAGCTTTACGTGCTCATCGCCCCGGCGGTCATCTACTTTGTGATCTTTCACTACTGGCCGATTTACGGCCTGCAAATCGCCTTTAAGAATTACAAGCCCAAGCTCGGCATCGCCGGAAGCCCATGGGTAGGGCTGGAGCACTTCGTCCGCTTTCTGACGGGGCCCAATTTCGCCAGCTTGCTCGCCAATACGCTGCGCATCAGCCTGAGCAACCTCGTCTTTGCGTTCCCGCTGCCGGTGATCCTCGCCCTTACGATCAATGAGATTCGGCGCGAGGGGTACAAGCGGGTGGTGCAGACGGTCTCCTACGCGCCGCACTTTATCTCCGTCGTCGTCATGGTGAGCATGCTCAGCATCTTCCTCAACGTCAACACGGGCATTCTCAACAAGCTGCTGGGCATGCTGGGCATGGGGCCCTACGACTTCATGGGGACGGGCGAGTGGTTCGCGTCCATCTACGTCATTTCGGGCATCTGGCAGTCCTCCGGCTGGAGCTCCATCATCTTTCTGGCGGCACTCTCGGGCATCGACAGCTCGCAGACGGAGGCGGCCATGGTTGATGGCGCGACGCGTCTTCAGCGAATCCTTCACATCAACCTTCCGGCGATTTTGCCCACCGTCATCATCATGTTCATCCTGGAATCCGGCAAGGTCATGTCGCTGGGCTACGAAAAGGCTTACCTCATGCAGAACGCCATGAATTTGCAGTATTCGGAGATCATCTCCACCTACGTATACAAGATCGGCCTTATCAACATGCAGTTCAGTTTTTCCGCGGCGGTGGGACTGTTCAACTCGGTCTGCAATCTGCTGCTCCTGCTGCTGGTCAATTTCATCAGCCGCAAGGTCAGCGATACAGGGCTTCTTTGAGGAGGGGCGACGATGAAAAAAGAGAAGAAAAACCTCATCCGAAGCCGCGACGACCGGATCGTGGACGCGGTCGTGTGGATCATCAGCCTGCTGGTGCTGCTCGCGGTGCTTTACCCGCTTATCTACATCCTCAGCTCGTCGTTCAGCGAGCCGAACGAGGTCGCGCTAGGCCACGTAACCCTGCTGCCCAGGGGATTTACGCTGGAGGGCTACCAGTACATCCTCGACTACAGCGACATCTGGATCGGATACCGCAATACGATTTTTTACACGGTCGTCGGCACGCTGCTGAACCTCGCCTGCACGCTGCCGGCAGCCTATGCCCTCTCCCGCCGGGATATGTTCGGCAATGGCTTTTTTACCGCTCTCTTCGCGGTGACGATGTTCTTCAGCGGCGGCTTGATTCCGACGTACCTGGTCTACAAGCAGCTGGGCATCATCAACACGGTGTGGGTCATGCTGCTGCCGGGGCTGGTCACGATGTGGAACACGGTCGTCTGCCGGACGTATTTTTCCACCTCCATCCCCTGGGAGCTTCAGGAGGCCTCCAAGATCGACGGCTGCGGGGACATCCGGCTGTTTGCGAGCATCATCCTGCCGCTCTCCGCGCCCATCATCGCGGTCATGGCGATGTTCTACGCGGTATCCCACTGGAACGCCTACTTCAACGCGATGATTTACCTGAGCGATAAGGCGCTCTATCCCCTGCAGCTGTTCCTGCGCAGCATCCTGCTGCTCGATACGATGAACGAATTAATCGGCGCGGACGCCGAATCGCAGCGCGAGATTTTACGTATGGCGCAGCTCAAGGAATCGATGAAGTACGGCATCATCGTGGTGTCGGCGCTGCCCATGCTGGTGATGTACCCGTTCTTCCAGAAGTACTTCGTCAAGGGCGTCATGGTCGGCGCGATCAAGGGTTAATCCGTGCCTTTGCCCGCGAAGGGCATCAAATAAAGAAAAGAGGGAACACACATGGCAAAGAAGTGGGGAACGTCAATCCTGCTGGCGCTCGCGCTGTGCCTGACCGCGGCGTTTGCGCTGGCCCAGGACGGACCGGAGGGACTCGGCTACGGGTTTAACCCGACGGGACTGCCGATCGTGGACGAGGAGATCACGATCAAGGTGCTCTACGACCGCAGCGCCCAGCACGGGGACTTCGACCAGTATTGGTTTATCGACTATGTGGCGGAAAAGACGGGCATCCGCCTGGAGTTTGAACAGGTCGAAAGCGCGGCCTGGAACGAGCGCCTCGCGGTAGCGTTCGCGTCGGACAGCTACCCCGACGTCTTCATGCACGGGCTTACAGCTCAGCAGATCGCCAAGTACGCCGCCGAGGGCTACCTGGTGGACCTGGCGCCCCTGATTAAGGAATACGCGCCGGAGACGGTGAAGCTTTACAACGAGTATCCGGAGCTGGTGAAGGAGATCGTGGGCGAAAACGACGCCATCTACTTCATGCCCTCGATCAACGCCTCGCCCCGCGACCTGGTGACGCAGTACCCGACGTTCATCAACAGGCAGTGGCTTGGCAATCTGGGCCTTGAAATGCCCACGACCCTGGACGAGCTGTACGCGGTCCTGAAGGCCTTCAAGGAGCAGGACGCAAACGGCGACGGCGACCCGAACAATGAAATCCCGGTCGTCACGACCTACTCCGCGGGCACCGACCGCTTCTCGATCCTCGTGCTGACGGCGCTGGGCCTCGTGGACAAGCAGCACGTGGTGAAGGACGGCGTCTACACCTACGTGCCCTCGACGGATGCGTACAAGGCGTACCTGGAGTACATGAACAAGCTCTATTCGGAGCAGCTGTTGGACAACGAATACTTCACGCTGACGTCGGAGGCGCTGGGCGCGAAGATTTCGACCGGCAACGTCGGCCTGATGGGCAACCAGCCCTACACCTACCTGCCGCTGGAGGAACAGTACACCCAGTATCAGGCCATCGCGCTGCTGAAGAGCGATTTGAACGACGTGCCCATGTACCCGGCGCAGTCGGCCTGCAAGCTGGCGTGGGGCACCATGGCCATGACGGACAAGTGCGCGTATAAGGAGGCGGTCGTCCGCCTGATCGACTGGTTCTACACGATCGAGGGAAGCCGTGCGGTGCGCGCGGGCTGCGAGTACGGCACCTGGACGGACGAGGAAGGCGCACAGTACGGCTATGAAATCCTCAAGCAGGCGGATGAGACGGAAGACGGCCATCTGCTGGCGAAGCTGCACATGGGCGACTATACGAGCTACTGGGCCTGCCGCCTGGGCGAAATCGGGCCGACCAACCTTCCCTTCAACTCGGTGGACGCGGTGAACGACATCATCATCGCCGGCGACCCGACCAACCTGTGGCTTTATGACGAGGTGATGGCAAGCGGCGTCGTGGAGGCGCGCACGTTCGGCCTGCCCAACGTCTCCTTCACGGACGACGAGAACACCCGCCTGTCGATGTTCCTGGACTTGACGAATTACGTGGAGGCCATGGAGGCCAAATTCATCACCGGCAGGGAGAGCTTCGACAACTGGGACGCGTATCTGGCGGAGCTTGACAAGCTGGGGCTTGCGGAGATGTGCGGAATTTATCAGGCCGCCTACGACCGCTACGCCGCCAAGCCGGATCAGCTGTAACGGAAAGACGCCCCGCACGGCCCATTGGCCCGTGCGGGGCGGGTTTGGAGGACGAAATGGATCGATTGAGAATGGTGCATCGGGACAGCCTGAGCTGCGAGCCGATTCTGCGGCGCATGCCGAACGGGGAACTGCTCATCCTCGCCCAGTGCGGGGACGTGACGGAGCCCGCGCCCGGAAACCGCGTCTACGCCTTCAGCAGCAGGGACGAAGGGGAGACGTGGAGCGAGGGACGGCTCGTCTACCCGGAAGACGGTCAGGCGGTCTACCTGACGGAGGTAACCGTGCTCGCGGGCGTGGTGCGCGTGTACCTGACGACGCACAACGGCTATTTCCTCAACTGGCGCGGAATCGTGATGAAGAGCGGCGACAGCGGCTATACCTGGGAAATCGAGGGGCCAGCCCCCTGCCTGCCGTCGTTTACGTTCCTGCGCGGGCAGATTCGCGCCCGAAACGGCGAGCTGCTGATGGCGTACCAGCACTACCCGGTGACGCAGGCGGAAAACGACCGCCTGCTCGCGCAGGGCCTGCGCTGGAAGGATGCGGACGTGGGCTACGTGGAAAGCGGCGTGCTCGTAAGCGGCGACGAGGGAAAGACGTACGAGCGGTTTCCCGGCGTCCGCCTGACGTTCGGCGGGGAGACCGGGCGCGGCTGGATCTGGTCGGAGCCCACGCTCGCCTCGCTCGCGGACGGAACGGTCGTCATGCTGCTGCGCGAGAACAAGTCAGCCCACCTGTGGCGCGCGCAGTCGCAGGACTACGGGCGCACCTGGACGCAGCCGGTGATGACGGACATCCCCAATCCCTCGAACAAGCCGAAGCTTTTGGAGCTGCCGGGAGAGCGCATCGCGTTGATCCACACCCCGAACGAACAGGTGGGTATGGCGCACCGCAATCCTCTGTCCATCTGGATCTCGGACGACGGCATGAAGACCTGGGGCGTAAAGCACGTCGTCACGGATTTCCCCGGCTCCTTCTGCTACGCGGACGGCTTTTACGAGGCGGGCCACCTGCTCTTTTCCATCGAATACAACCGCCACGACATCCTCTTCGTGGACAGTACGTGCGGCTAAAGCACGCGGACGCCCTTCGCCGCGAACGCTTCCCGCATTGAACCCTCCGGCGCCTTGTCCGTCGCGACGCATTCGATCTCGTCCAGGCCGCACAGCCGGAACGTGGAGACGTTCCCCAGCTTCTTCGCGCTGCAAAGCAGCACGCGGCGGCGGCTGTTGTCCAGCATGATGCGCCGAATCTGCGCCTCCTCCTCGCTCACGCAGAAAGCGCCCGTCTGCGGGTCGAGCGCCTTGACGGAGACGAAGGCCATGTCCGCCTGCATCGAGCGCAGCGCCTGCTGCGCGATCGCGCCGTTGAAGGAATAGATGTGCGCGGCGAGCAGGCCGCCGGAACAGTACACGCGCACGTGCGGGTATTCCGCAAAGGCGACGGCGAGGCGCGCGCCGTTGGTGATGACGGAAAGGCTTTGCAGCCTTCCGAGGAAGGGCACCATGCAAAGCGCGGTGCTGCTGGAATCCAGAAAGACGACGCTGCCGTTCGTCACCATCGCCGCCGCCTTGCGGGCGATGAGGATCTTGGCTTCCTTGTTGGCCTCCAGGCGGGCGTTCAGGGCGAGCACCTCGTTTTCGCCCTGCACCAGGATCGCCCCGCCGTACGTCTTCTGCACGAGCCCCGCCTTTTCCAGGCGCGTCAGGTCCCGGCGGATGGACGTCTCGCTCACAAAGAGCATGCGGCTGAGCTGGTTTACACTGGCAGCGTGGTGCTCCTTTAGAAAGTCGAGGATCGCCTGCTGGCGCTCCGGTATGAGCACGGAATCACCTCTTTCGTCCCCCGATGCGCGGGGGATGCGCGCGGCCCATATTCGTATGCGGCATTCTAGCACGCGCCAATCATCCCTGTCAACGCAGAAAGAAGGAATCTCGATGGAGTGGCTGGCACTCGACCTGGGGAGCACGTATACGAAGTGCGCGCGCGTCGATTCGAAGCGCGGCGTGCTCGAAAGCCGCGTGGAAAGGACGCCCGCGCCGCTCCCCTCCCGGCTCGGACGCTATGAGATCGACGCAGAGGCGTACTTCGCGGGGGCGCACGCGCTGCTCGAGAAAATGGCGTCGCCGGACACGGCGGGCGTCCTCCTCAGCACCCAGATGCACGGATGGCTCCTCACGGACGAGCGCTTTCGGCCCGTCACCCCCTATGTTTCCTGGCAGGATCGGGCAAGCCTCGAGATAGGGCGGGAGGGCGTGAGCTTCCTGGAGGAAATGCGCCGCCGCATAGCGCCTGCGTGCATGGAAAAAAGCGGCGTGCCGGTCAAGGCGAATCTGGCGCTCTGCTCGCTCTACGCCCGCGCGCAGACGGGCCTTGAAATCGCGGCGGGCCAGCGGTTTTGCACGCTCGGCGGCTACGTCATCGGGCGGCTCACGGGGCGGCACGTCTGCCACCTGACGAATGCCGCGCCCAGCGGCCTGGCCGACATCATGCGCGCGGCCTGGTCGAGGGAGCGCATCGAGGCGGCGGGGCTTTCGGCCCTCGCGTTTCCGCAGATCATAGCGGGGTTTGCGCCGGTGGGGACGGCCTCGCTTGGCGGGAGGACGCTGAGCGTCTTCCCCGACGTAGGGGATCATCAGGTCTGCGTGCTCAGCGCGGGGCTTTCGAGGGAGACGGACCTGAACGTGAACATCGGCACGGCGGGCCTGATCGGCGCGCTGACCGCCTCCTTTGCGCCGGGACCCTACGAGAGCAGGCCGTGGATCGAGCCGGGGCTGTACCTGCGCAGCGTCTCCGGATTGCCGGGCGGCCGCCAGGTCGCGGTGCTGCACGGGTTTTACGAGGGGATCGTCCGGCGCCTTGTGCCGGAGGCGGACGCCGCGCAGCGCGCGTGGGACATGATGACGGGCGCGCGCGCAGAGCCTTCCCTGCGCGTATCGCCGGACTTCTTTTCAGGAGAAGGGCGCATTGAGGGCATTGGGCCTGAATTTCACGCGGACGCGCTGACCGAATCGCTCTACGCGGCCATCGCCGGGGACTATGCGCGCGCGGCGGCGGGCCTAAACCTGCCCCTTGGCGCGCTGCGGTTTACCGGCGGCTGCGCGGAGAAGAACCCCGCGCTGCGCCGCGCGATCTGCGGGGCGCTGGGGCTTGGCGGGGAGGACGACGCGTTTGACGTCATGGAGGGCATGCGTCTGCTCGCCCGCATGGCGGAGCGTCTTGTATAAAAGGCAGGCCGCAAGGCTGGCTTAGAGATAAGGATGACGAAGATGAACACGCAAAAGGAAATGAAAAGCCGCCTTGCCGGGGGCGAGACGGTCTACGGCATCATGCTTTCGGAGCTTTACGTCCCCAACCTCGTGCGTCTGCTGGCGCGCTGCGGGTACGACTACCTGCTGCTGGACTGCGAACACGGCTATTACGACATGACGCAGGCGGCGAACATCATCGCGGTGGCGGACGGCATCGGCATGCCGGTGGTGGTGCGCGTGACGCAGCCCAGCCGCACGCTGATCACGAAGTATCTGGACATGGGCGCGCGCGGCATCCTGCTCTCCAACAGCGCGGACGCGCTGGAGGCGAAGACGCTGGTGGACGTGTGCTGCTACGCGCCGCTTGGGGATCGCGGCATCTCGACGTTCCGGGCGCATACGGGCTACCAGAGCGGCGACGTCAAGGGCATCATGCGGGAGGCAAACGCGCGCAATGTCGTCATCTGCCAGATCGAATCGCCGGAGGCGGTGGAAGGGATCGACGGTATTCTCGCGGTCGATGGGGTGGACGGCGTGCTCGTAGGCCCTAACGATCTGAGCCAGCACATGGGCATCTTCGGCCAGTACGACCATCCGGAGATGGTGCGCGCGCTGGAGCGCGTGGCGCAGGCGGCGCGGGATCATGGGAAGTGGTCGGGCATCATCACGAGCAACAAGGGGCTCCTTCAGCGCTGCAAGCGGCTGGGCATGACCTGCTTCAGCGCGGGGAGCGAGCTCTCGGCGCTTTCGAGCGGCGCACGAGATGAGCTGGAAAGTGTGCGGGCGCTGTAGGAGGGAATGCGATGGAGACGCGGATGGACGCGGCCTACAAGTTCGGATGCGGCCGCTATGTGCAGGAGCCCGGCGCGCTGGAGCGCGTGGGGCCGGAGTGCGGAAGGCTTGCGCGGAAGGTTCTGATCGTCACGGGCAGAACCGCCCGCGCCCTGACGGAGGAAGCAATAGAAGGTTCTCTTCGGGCGGCGGGCGTGACGGGCCTTTGGCAGGAGCACGCGGGCGCGTGCAGCGAGGAGAGCGCCCGCGCCTACGCGGACGCTGCGCTGGGCGCGGGGTGCGGCGCGGTCGTGGGCGTCGGCGGCGGGCGGGCGCTCGATCTGGCGAAGCTCACGGCCCGGCTCTCCGGCCTGCCGGTGATCTGCGTGCCCACGTCGAGCGCGACGTGCGCGGCGTTCTCGCCGCTCTCCGTCGTCTATACGCCCGAGGGAAAGACGCGCGGCACCTGGCTGTTCCCGCTGGAAGTGAGCGCGGTGCTCGCGGACATGGACATTCTCTATGCGCAGCCGCCGCGCTTCCTGGCGGCCGGCATGCTGGACGCGATGGCGAAGTGGATCGAGGTAAGCCACCATCTGCGCTTTCGCACGGCGGGCGAGGGCGCGGACGCGCAGGTGGCTGCGCTGATCGCCCGTCACGTCTACGAGCGCCTGATGGAGATCGCGCCCACGGCCTACGCGGACCTCGAAGCTGGCAGAAGGACGCAGGCCGTTTGGGACGCGGCGTACCTCAGCATCGCCGGGGCGGGCATGGTGAGCGGCACCGCGCGGGGGCAGTACCAGTCCGCGATCGCCCACGCGGCCTACGAGGCCGTCCGCACGCACTTCACGGACGAAGCGCGCGCGGCGATGCACGGCGAGATCGTGGCCGTCGCGCTCTTCTGGCAGCTCCGCTTTTCCGGCATGGAGGAGCTGCAAGCGCCGCTGCGAAGCGTCATGCGAGGGCTGCACATGCCCCTGACGCTTTGCGAAATCGGCATCGAGGACACCCCTGCGAACCGGATGATCCTGCAGCGCGACCTCGCCTGCACGCGCTTTGTGCGCCCGGAGGACGCGGAGCGCTTATCACGCGCCCTGAACCTGTGAGCCCGCCTGATCGAGCAGCCAGGAGACGGCCCGCGCCATGCGCGGCGCGAAGTCGACGAAGTGATTGCCGGGGTTCAGCTGGAAGACGGACGGAAATCCGGCCTGAAGGAGCAGCGAATGCGCCCGCTGCGTGCAGGAAAGCACCTGCGCGAGGCGGGCGTTTTTCGTGCGCGCCTCGCGGTCCCCGAGCGACAGGTAGACGGGACGCGGCGAAAGGCCGGGCAGCGCCTGCTCGAAGAATTCTAAAAATCCATCGTACCACAGGGAGCCGGACACGCTGGCGATCCCGTTGAAGCAATCCGTCTTCGTGAGGGCGTAAAGGGCGAAGAGGCCGGCAAGGGAGTATCCGGCGAGCAGGCGGATGCCTGGCGAAAAGCCCAGGGACGCCTCCGCTTCGGGCAGGGCCTTTTGCAGAAGATCCCGCAGGAAGGCGCCGGAGCGCCCGCCGAAGTCCTCGCCCTTCGGAAAGGCGCGCGGCGCGGGCCAGGGCGAGAGATCCGCGTTCCAGTCGGGCACGGCGACGGAGACGAGGGAATACGCGCGTCCCGAAAGCGCGGAGCAAAGGGCGCCGTCCTCGCCGGGCCCGTCCGAGAGCAGGTAGACGACGGGTGCCTTTGAAGGGCCCAGGTGGATTAGGCGAGCGTTGTTTTGCATTTGTGCCTCCTGCCGCCGCGAAAAGCGCTTGGAAAAGAATGCGCGGTTTCGCCCGTTTTTGTCCCTATTCGCGTTTTGCGGCGTATTTTCCTTTTTTGCTCTGCCTTGGCCTCCTGCCTGGCGTCTCCTCCTTCCTTCCATCGATTCCCGTTTTTCACCGCGCATAAGGAAGCCGACAAATTCCATACTAGGTTTGTCGAGGAAATCAACGTATGGATAGGGAGGCAACCGGGGTGCGAGCAACAGGCATTGTGCGCAGAATAGACGAATTGGGCCGCGTGGTCATCCCCAAGGAGATCAGGCGGACGCTGCGAATCAGAGAGGGCGACCCGTCACAGATGACAGGGAGAGCGTCGGAACGCTTCTGCTTCGCGATGATGGAGCTGGGAAAGCGGGCAGGATGGGGATGAACCGGATTTGAAAAGGCAATGTCCCTTTGTGCCTGCGGCGGCTGGCAGCGCGGGCGCTCAGGGAAAGCCCAATAGGATCGCATAGAAAGACGAGGCGGAACGCCCTCAGAAAAGGAGAGGACGTTCCGTTTCGTCTTTCTATCGCTGATTTGGGAAACCTGGGACAGAACCGGCAGGGGCCTCTGCGCCAGATCGGGAAACAGTGAAATAGGAAGAAATTCCAACAATGGATACCTTTGGTCGCTGCTAAGACCGCCTTTGTAGAAGTATGTAGAATGGAGTCGGTTTTTGACAGAGACGGCAGGGGCTGTCCCTCTCGAGGAGCGTTCTACATTTAGATATAGACTATCGGTTTGTTTGCGATTTTTTGGGCTCCAAGACGGCGCAGACGCAAGGATATTAAGTAAAAATTAATACCCCCCGGAGGCTGGCAAGCATTGACATGCCGGGAATCGTTGGGATAAAATAAGACTGAGTTCAAGTAGCGCAAACCTCTGCGGCGTGATCATGTCATGACCCGGGCGCGTTTGCCAACAAATGTATATCTATTGTGTCGTCCGTAAAGTCGGAATTATGAGAAGCAAAACCGTTTCTCATGATTCCGGCTATTTCTTTTTCCGCCGTATCTCAAAATATATGCTTTTTCTGCAAGAACAGCGCAAAAAGCGATCGTACGCGTGTGAAAAGCGGGAGAAAGGGGATGCGGCGGATGGCTGAGACGCGGGGGAAATGTAGCCCGGCGGGCATCGGGGCTGTTTATGGCGCGTTGACGGTCTTGGAATACCTGCCGCCTGACGGAACGGGAAAGCGGAAGTGCCTGTGCCGCTGCAGCTGCGGCAACTTATGCCGGGTAAGCCTCACAAACCTGAAATCCGGCCATACGCGAAGCTGCGGCTGCCTGGCTGAAAAGCAGGTGCGCGAGCGCCTGGAACAGATGGTAGGACAGCGTTATGGAATGCTGACGGTCATCGGATTGAGCCGGGAGCGCAGGGGCAGGAGCCTGCTCCTCGTCTGCCGATGCGACTGCGGCAGAACCTCCTATCAGACCCGGCACGATCTGATCAGCGGAAAGGCGAGAAGCTGCGGGTGCGAGGCCGCGCGCACGCGCGAAAGGAACTTCGGCGGTATCCACCTGGTGGACGGAACCTGCGTGGAACGTTTGGCGGCGAAGGTCGTTCAGCGCAACAATACCAGCGGCTGTCCCGGCGTCTACTATAATCCACGAAACGGAAAGTGGACGGCCCTGATTTATTTTAAGAAACATCGCTATTACCTGGGGCAGTTCGAGACCAAGCAGGAGGCGGTTGCGCAGCGTAAGCGGTATGAGCGCATGCACGATGAATTCGTGGAAGCCTACCGCAGCATCAAGGAGGGGCAGACCGGACCGGACTTTTGCGGGAACCGGCCGGCTCTCAATCGAGACGATACGTCTCACAGACAATCCCCGGATACGACGGCGCGGCAAGCGGAATGCAACGCGGCGTTTCCGACCGGTTAAGCACATATCAGACGTGATGCGTTTCAGGACGAACGAAGCGAGAACGATCGCATGGGAGGAAGGTTAGAAAATGAAGAACAAGAAGTTTTACGAGACCAAGGCGTTCAGGTGGATTCTTGCGGGCTTGCTCGCGTTTATCCTGATCTCGAGCGACGCCGTCGACAAGATGATCCACATCTACGCCAACGAAGAAGGCCAGGTGGAAGAGGTGGACAACAGCGCGGCGGAGGAAGCGGCGCGCGAGGCCGAGGAAGCCGCGCGCAGGGAAGCTGAGGAAGCCGCGCGCCGAGCCGAAGAAGAGGCCGCGCGCAAAGCGCAGGAAGAGGCCGAGCGCAAGGCCGCGGAAGAAGCGGCGAAGAAAGCCGAGGAAGAGGCGGCTCGCAAGGCTGCGGAAGAGGAAGCGGCGAGGAAAGCCGCCGAGGAAGAGGCGGCCCGGAAGGCCGCGGAAGAGGAAGCGGCGAGGAAAGCCGCCGAGGAAGAGGCGGCCCAGAAGGCCGCGGAAGAGGAAGCGGCGAAGAAAGCCGCCGAGGAAGAGGCGGCCCAGAAGGCCGCGGAAGAGGAAGCGGCAAAGAAAGCCGCCGAGGAAGAAGCCGCCAAACAGCAGGCGGAGGAAGTAAAACCGACCGATGTTCCGCAAACGGAGGCGCCGACGGAAACGCCCGCCCCCGCAGCGACAGAGGCGCCGGCGGCCGAACCCACCCCCGCGGCGACGGAGGAACCGGCGGCCGAACCCACCGCGACGATGGAAGCCACGGCGGAGCCCACTCCCGAGTTGACCGCGACGCCGGAGCCCGCCGCGGAGCCGGCAGCCCCCGGAACCGCGACCTTCTATGTGATGGCCGACGGCGAATATGAGGAGGCCGGCAGCGCGCAGATCGTCCGCGAGGGCGACGTGTGCTATGTGAGCAAGGACGACGTAAGGGCGATGTGCGCGGACCTGGGCCTCAAGGAAAGCGATATGCGCGGCGCCTGGAGCTGGGGCGTCGGCAACGACGCGAACCCCGGCAAGGCGGGCAGCCGCCTGAACTGGAAGAATGGCCGCTATGAGTTCGCCGGTTACGACGAGAAGGCCGCGGGCGCGGACGTATTCGTCGTTGCGGACAAGGCGATCAGCGCAAACAGCGAGGAAGAGCCGGAAGCGACGGCAGCACCGGAAGCGAGCGCAGAACCCGAAGCGACGGTTGAGCCGGAAGTGACGACTGAACCCGAGGCGACGGCGGAGCCGGAAGCGACGGCTGAACCCGAGGCGACGGCGCAGCCCGAGGCGACCGAAGCGCCGGTAGCGACTGCGCAGCCCGAGACCGTGCTGTACACGGCGAAGGTCGGCACGAACGGCAAGTCCGTGAACGTGCGGGCGGCGGCGGACGCGGAGTCCGAGCTGGTAGGCCGCATCTTCGACGGCGCGACCGTGGAGGTATTTGCTGAGGCGGACGGCTGGTGTCTGGTGCAGGGCGAGAGCGTGGACCGTACCCCGGTCAAGGGGTTTGTGAGCGCAAAGTTCCTCAAGCAGGGAGCGGAGCCCGAGGCGACGGAGAAGCCGGAAGAGCCCCAGAAGGCAGAGGATTTTGTCGTTCCCCATGTGAAGGAAGAAGCGAATCTTCGATTGGGAGGCGACGGCCTCAGCGAGATCATCATGACAATCCCGAAGGATGCGCAGTTGAACGTGCTGGCTGTAGAAGGGGATTGGGTGAAGGTCGATGTGGATGGCGTGATCGGCTACGTCTATATCGACAGCGTTGAAGGAACCATCCCCGAACCGGGCGAGCTTAAAGAAGAAGCGGAAAATACAGAAGGTGAAAACGCGTTCAAAGTGACCATCTTCTCCTCCCGCAGGTCGGTCATGGAACCGGGAGAAACCGTATATCTGACCAGCAAGATAGAAGGCTTTGACGGTTACGAGACCATGTATCAGTGGCAATGCGACAAAGGAAACGGGTTTGAGGACATCGCGGGCGCGAACGACGACACGTATGCCTTTGGCGCGGACGTCGATACGCTGAGCTACGATTGGAAATTGGTAGTTTACTATCGCTAAGCCATAGCTTACCGGCCGCCTCGGCGGCGGCCGGTAAAGATAGATTCAGCCGCTATGTTTCGTTGATACTGCGAGGAGGAAGTATAAATGCCGAATAAAAAGAGGTTTCTTGCGGTCCTGCTCACATTGATGGTGCTGTGGCAGATGCTGCCTATTACGGCGATTGCCGACGGATGGAACAGCACTGCCTCGAACGTCGTGAGAGGTGCGCAGACTTGGCTGGTTACGTTCAATGATAAGGGCGGAAAACGGCTGGTGCAGCAATACGTAGAAGATGGGGCTTCGGCTGTACAACCGGATATCCCCGATGTAAAGGGCCATAAGTTCACCGGCTGGACGAGCGATAAGGCAGGATCGACCGTTTCGTCCGTCAAGGCGGATACGACCTTTACTGCTGCCTATCAGGAACTGACAAAGTACAGTGTACGGGTGGACTATGTCTATAGCGATGGCAGCACCGCTTTCCAGAGCTATGTGTCAGAATTCGAGGAGGGCGATCCGGTCGAGCTGACGATAGAATCTCCGGCAGTTCCGGAAGGCTTTAACGTGGATCGCGCGAGCGTCCGCTTTAGCATTGATGAGATTAAAGAGAATCATGCCGAAAAGGTTACCTATACGGGCGCAAATGCTAAGTATGCAGTATCGTACTTGCAGCAGAATGTGAACGATAATGCGTATACCCAGATTGAGTCCGTGGATAAGACGGGTAAGGTACGCGAACAGTGCGTGGTCGAGGAGAAGGATTACACGGGCTTTACCATGCTGCCCTACGTTACCCCCGCCATCGCGGCCGACAGTTCGACCGTGGTCGAGGTGAAGTACGACCGCAACAACTACCTGCTCACCGTAGACAGCGACGGCGGCACATATGTAGAGAGCAAGCAGCTCCGTTACGGCGCAAAGCTCGGCCTGCCCGGCACCGATAAGATGAGCAAGCTCGGCTACACCTTCGCGGGGTGGCGCGGCTCGGACGGGAAGACGTATACGGCAAACGACACCATGCCCGCAAGTGAATTGAAGGTCACTGCATTGTGGACGGCCAATAAACAGGCGGATTATACGGTCATTTATTGGCTGCAGAGTCTAAATGACAAGTGGGATTATAACGATAACCAGAAGACCTATGAGTTTGTCAAGCAGATCTCAGGGCGCGGAGCTGTTGGAAGCACTGTCTCTAACATTAATGTAAATGTTAGCAACGTAGGCATTAGCAGCACGTTCTGCAAGCTGAACACCACGAAGTCTCAAGTCGGAAACATTAGAAATAATGCAGGTTCATCGACGGTAACGGTTGAGGCGGACGGGTCTACGGTCATCAACGTCTACTTTGACCGCAACACGGTGACGTTTACATTCGAAGGGGCCAACGGCCGGAATAGTGTGACCCGTAAAGGCTTGTACGGTCAGACCTTTGAAGAGGCTGGCTATACAACCAATGGCTGGCCAAGCGCAGGAAGCGGGAACAGATGGACAGACAGAGGTGGGCTAGGTAGTAGCAACTGGACATATTTGAATGGATTCACTAGTAGCAGTTTGACTTCCACGTCGGTAAGTTTTTATAAGACTTCAGGTGGAAGCAAGGATGTTTACCAGTATGTTGAGGCGTTGAATTGGACAAACGAAAACAATAGGTGGATTGAAAAGGACCACTATGAAGCAGGTAAAAATAACTTTTCTTTAGGCGAAAAATTTGAACCTGGTTTCAGCTTATATGGATACAAAAAAGATAACTCTACAAAAATTTCTACAGATATAAAAGATAATTCCGGGTTCAAATCGATTTCCTATAATAGTACTATTAAAGTTTATAACACTCGCAACAGTTTTACGCTGACCTATGCGAACTGTACGGGTATGCCCTCTACGCCCTATAAGTATGAGGCCGTGCTTACCGCCCCCACCGCCGCGCCGGGTAAACCAGCAGGCGTGGATAGCGACTATGAGTTCGCAGGGTGGTACAAGGATCCTGCTTGCCAGACGCCGGTGCAGTGGGGGAAGGAAACCATGCCTGCCGCCAACCGGATCGTCTATGCCAAGTGGATGCCCCCGACGAAGACGGTTCAGTGGCATTTGAATTACGAGGGCGCAAGGGATCCGTATCACACCGCGACGGTCACCAAGGGCGAAATGTTGGGCGAAGAAAATTTGCCCAAGGACCCGGAGAATCGCGGCGTTGAGGGTGTGGACGCGGAATACGTATTTGCCGGTTGGTATACCGACCCGGCATGCACCATTCCGTTCCTGAATAACACAGTCATCGCCAAGGATTGGAATCTTTATGCCAAGTGGACGATCGAGGGCACGGTCAACTATCGTTATGTCTACCTCGATCAGGATGGAACTATTATCAGTGAATCCAAAGATCATTCTGGACAGGTCGGCGATTCGATCTACGTATCTTATGAAGATCTTCCGGAGATACCCGGGTACATTCTCGTCACTGAAAAGGTAGATGAGACGCTGACGACCAACGGCCAGAAAATCAAGATCTACTATAAGAAAGTGGAATCCTGGCTGTTGACGGTCAAGTATCTGGAGAGGGGAACCGAAAAAGAACTTCTTCCCCAGTACACCGAGAATGTGGCCGGCGCTAGGCGCGTCGTCTTCTATGAAAAGATAGACGACTATAAGCTGGAAGGCCCCTTTGTGCAGATCGCGAGCAAAGAAGAGCCTACCGTCACCTTCTATTACACACCGGTTACCGATAAGGAATACAAGGTAGAGTATTACCTGCAGGTTTTGCAGCCGGACGGCAGCAGCGTCTACGAAAAGAAAGAAGACGAAACCGTAACGCATTTCGGAAAACTTGGCGACACGGCGAGAATTCTTGACGAGGACAAAAAGACGTTTGCGGACTATACCCTCGATGAGAGCATCGCGGGCACCGTGACGTCTGCGACGATCCTCGGGGACGGTACGACAACGCTGAAGCTCTACTATCGGTTAAACTCGGTTACGGTAACCTATATCGCGGCCGAGGGCGGATGGGTAGACGGAAAAGGTGAGACGGAAGAAACCGTTAGGTTCGGTCAAGATGCTAACGGTGCGACGGCTCAGCCAAAGGACGGCTACTACTTTGTCAATTGGACAGACGCAGCAGAAACGGAAGTTAGCACGAACGAAACATGGGCCCCGACGAACGTGACGGCCAACGCGACGTATTATGCCCATTTTGCGGCAAAGGGCGTCGTTACGATCAAGGCTCAAGACCTCTCTAAGACGTATGACGGAACGCCGATTGAGGCGGACAAAACAAAGGTTACGGTGACAGGGTTGCCGGAGGGTTACAGCTATGAGGTAACGACGAAGGTCAGCAAGAATGTCACCAATGTCGAAACGAAGGATGGAAAGCACCAAGTTGACGGCTATGTCATTACAAAGGATGGCAAAGACGTTACCCATCAGTTCACGGTGACGACGGTGGACGGAGCACTGACGATCAACCCGAAGGCGGTGACGATCACGGCGGCGGACGCCGAGAAGGTATACGGAAACGAGGATCCGGCATTCGCGAATGCCGCGATCAGCGAGTATATCGGAACGGAGCTGGACGGGATCGACCTGAGCGTGGCGAGAAGCGACGCAGGGGATGACACGCTGGGTACGCATACGGGCGTTCTGAACATCGGCCAGACGGCGGAAGGGCTGAACGCGGCGTACACGAACTACGAGTTCACGGTAAGGCCGGGGAACTTCACGATCACGACGAACGAGAACGGCCTGAGCGTAAGCGCGGAGAACGTGGAGGAGATGTACGACGGAACGGCGTACGGCGTATCGCCGGAGTCGGTGCCGTCTGGAGCGACGATCCTGTATAAGGACGCAGAAGGGAATTACACGCTGGAGGAGAGCCCGGCGCAGAGGAATGTCGGGAATCTGACGGTGGAATTCAAGGCGAGCCTGTACGGATACAAGGACGCGTACGGAAGCGCGACGGTGACGATCACGCCGAAGCCGGTGACGATCACGGCGGCGGACGCCGGGAAGGTATACGGCAATGAGGATCCGGCATTCGCGAATGCCGCGATCAGCGAGTATATCGGAACGGAGCTGGACGGGATCGACCTGAGCGTGGCGAGAAGCGACGCAGGGGATGACACGCTGGGTACGCATACGGGCGTTCTGAACATCGGCCAGACGGCGGAAGGGCTGAACGCGGCGTACACGAACTACGAGTTCACGGTAAGGCCGGGGAACTTCACGATCACGACGAACGAGAACGGCCTGAGCGTAAGCGCGGAGAACGTGGAGGAGATGTACGACGGAACGGCGTACGGCGTATCGCCGGAGTCGGTGCCGTCTGGAGCGACGATCCTGTATAAGGACGCAGAAGGGAATTACACGCTGGAGGAGAGCCCGGCGCAGAGGAATGTCGGGAATCTGACGGTGGAATTCAAGGCGAGCCTGTACGGATACAAGGACGCGTACGGAAGCGCGACGGTGACGATCACGCCGAAGCCGGTGACGATCACGGCGGCGGACGCCGGGAAGGTATACGGCAATGAGGATCCGGCATTCGCGAATGCCGCGATCAGCGAGTATATCGGAACGGAGCTGGACGGGATCGACCTGAGCGTGGCGAGAAGCGACGCAGGGGATGACACGCTGGGTACGCATACGGGCGTTCTGAACATCGGCCAGACGGCGGAAGGGCTGAACGCGGCGTACACGAACTACGAGTTCACGGTAAGGCCGGGGAACTTCACGATCACGACGAACGAGAACGGCCTGAGCGTAAGCGCGGAGAACGTGGAGGAGATGTACGACGGAACGGCGTACGGCGTATCGCCGGAGTCGGTGCCGTCTGGAGCGACGATCCTGTATAAGGACGCAGAAGGGAATTACACGCTGGAGGAGAGCCCGGCGCAGAGGAATGTCGGGAATCTGACGGTGGAATTCAAGGCGAGCCTGTACGGATACAAGGACGCGTACGGAAGCGCGACGGTGACGATCACGCCGAAGCCGGTGACGATCACGGCGGCGGACGCCGGGAAGGTATACGGCAATGAGGATCCGGCATTCGCGAATGCCGCGATCAGCGAGTATATCGGAACGGAGCTGGACGGGATCGACCTGAGCGTGGCGAGAAGCGACGCAGGGGATGACACGCTGGGTACGCATACGGGCGTTCTGAACATCGGCCAGACGGCGGAAGGGCTGAACGCGGCGTACACGAACTACGAGTTCACGGTAAGGCCGGGGAACTTCACGATCACGACGAACGAGAACGGCCTGAGCGTAAGCGCGGAGAACGTGGAGGAGATGTACGACGGAACGGCGTACGGCGTATCGCCGGAGTCGGTGCCGTCTGGAGCGACGATCCTGTATAAGGACGCAGAAGGGAATTACACGCTGGAGGAGAGCCCGGCGCAGAGGAATGTCGGGAATCTGACGGTGGAATTCAAGGCGAGCCTGTACGGATACAAGGACGCGTACGGAAGCGCGACGGTGACGATCACGCCGAAGCCGGTGACGATCACGGCGGCGGACGCCGGGAAGGTATACGGCAATGAGGATCCGGCATTCGCGAATGCCGCGATCAGCGAGTATATCGGAACGGAGCTGGACGGGATCGACCTGAGCGTGGCGAGAAGCGACGCAGGGGATGACACGCTGGGTACGCATACGGGCGTTCTGAACATCGGCCAGACGGCGGAAGGGCTGAACGCGGCGTACACGAACTACGAGTTCACGGTAAGGCCGGGGAACTTCACGATCACGACGAACGAGAACGGCCTGAGCGTAAGCGCGGAGAACGTGGAGGAGATGTACGACGGAACGGCGTACGGCGTATCGCCGGAGTCGGTGCCGTCTGGAGCGACGATCCTGTATAAGAACGCAGAAGGGAATTACACGCTGGAGGAGAGCCCGGCGCAGAGGAATGTCGGGAATCTGACGGTGGAATTCAAGGCGAGCCTGTACGGGTACAAGGACGCGTACGGAAGCGCGACGGTGACGATCACCCCCGCAACGCTGACAGTAACGACGCCCTCCGCAACCAAGCCCTACGATGGCGAGCCGCTGACAGCGGAAGGAAGCTATACGGGTCTGGTGGGAGAGGAAACAATCGGCTTTGTTACGACCGGTAGCCAGACGTTGGTCGGAAGCAGCGACAACACCTACGAAATCGAATGGGCGGCTGATGACAACGACTACACAGCGAAGGAAAGTAACTATACCGTGGCGGAGTCGATTGGAATCCTGACGGTGGAAGGCGATCCGGTTATCCCCGGAAAGACTACGCCGGAAGTGGAGAGCGATTATGAGCTCGGAGACTTCATTCCCTTTACGATTACCGTCGAGAACATCACAGACCACGAATTGACCAACGTTACGATAACGGATGATAATGCTGTCATCGTGGAAGGCACGGGCTACGCACTGGAAAATGAACACAAAGCCATTATTGAAAGCATCCCGGTAGGCGGCAGTGTCACAGTGAACGCGCAGCACGTGGTTACCTCGGAAGACATACTTGAAGGAACCGTTGGCAACACAGCGACTGTTCGCGTGGAAGACAAAACGTTTACCCCGTCCACTTCGACCGATAAGATTGACCCGGTTGACACGACGCTGACGGTCGAGAAGACGACGACGAGCAATCCGGAGAGCGGAAGTGCTTATGGTGTAGGCGAGACGATCACCTATGAGATCAGGGTGACGAACAAGGGCAATGTGACGTTCACCAACGTGGAAGTTATCGATATGTTGGATGGCGCGACAATCCTGCCCGGTGAAGGCTATACTGTAAACGACGCAGGTATCGCGGTGATTGACAGTCTGCCTGTGAACCAGAGTGTTGTGGTGAATGCGGCATACACCGTCGCAGAAACTGATTTGGGCTCCGAGGGACGTTATGGCAGCGTTTTGAACGCGGCGACGGCCAGCGGTGATCCGATCGAAGATCCGAAAGATCCGGAGAATCCCAAGACGCCAGAAGGTGAGGACACAGAGGAAACGCCTACGAAAATTGTACTGACCATCACCGCAAACGACAACTTGAATGTGCCGTTTGACGGGTTGGCGCACGGCATCAATGTACTGGCCCCCTATACGGTGAGCGATGATCTGGCAGAGGGACACGTGCTTGCTCCTGAGTCGGTGCTCGTAACGGCGGAGGGCGGAGAACAAGTGAATGTGGGCGACTATATTGACCTGTTAGTCCCCAGCGGCGCGCGTATCTTGGATGCAGCGGATAATGACGTGACGGCAAACTATCAAATCACCTATGTAAATGGCGACCTGACCATTCGCGGACTGGTGATCTACGATGGAAATGGCAATACGGCGGGCACGGCGCCGCTGGATGCGAACCTGTACAACGTGGGCGATATGCCTGTCGTGCTTGACAACGCAAACGGCTTGGCCCGTACCGGCGCGACATTCCTCGGATGGAGCCAGACGCAAAATGGCCTGATTACGACGCTTGATCAGGAGTTGGCGGCCGGCATTCTGAAAGCTGGCGAGCTGCTGGATGCGATGACCGCTGAGAACGGCTTGATCGTGCTCTACGCGGTCTGGGCGATCGACGATCTGGGCCCGAACGACGTGCCTGACTACCGCGAGATGCAGGTGGCGGGCGTCAAGACCTGGATCGATGGCGACAACGTATCCCTGACGCGGCCGCTGACCATCACGATCAACCTGCTGCGCGACGGAACGGAGATCGCGGAACGCACCGTGCGCGCGAATCCGAATGGCGAATGGACGTATGACTTCGGCCTGCTGCCGCGCTATGACGAGAACAACCGGGCGTACACCTACACCATCACGGAGGACGCGGTTGCGGGATACACGACGGTGATCGACGGATTTAACGTCACCAACCGCATCGTGCAGACGACGCATAGCGTCACGGTGAACAAAATCTGGCGCAACGCGCCGGGAGCGCACCCGACGATCCGCGTGAACCTGCTGCTCGACGGCCGTCTGCTGGACTATGAAGACCTGACGAACGGCGTCACGCAGTACACGTTCCCGGATGTGCCGATGTACGATCCGAACGACGGACACCTCTACACGGTCACCATTACGGAAGATACAGTCGAAGGATTTACGACAACCATTGATGGCACCACCATAATCAATACGGCGGAAGCGGCAAATGAAGAGACGCCGGGTACGAGAACCCTGACGATCGAAGAAATGGCTGTACCGCTCGGATTTGGCGGCACGATCATGAACGTTGGCGACTGCTTCGAGTAAGTAGAACATCCCCCGGCCCGGGCGGCTTGTCCACCCGGGCCGGGGGAGGCTTACAAGATCGAACTTGGAGGGATGATCTGTGAAGAAACTCCTGTCTTTTGTGCTGGCAGCGCTGATGATTCTATCGTGCGCGGTGGTATCTGCGGAGGATTCTGTTTTGATTCCGGGCGCGGAGGCGGCGACGCGGCCTGTGCCTGCCGCCAGCGAAGCGCCGGAAGAGGAAATTAAAAGGCTGATCGTGGGTTCCACCACGCAGATGAACGGCTGCTTTTTTACCGACATGTGGGGCAACAACACCGCGGACATCGACGTGCGGTCGTTGATCCACGGCTACGATACGGTCGCCTGGACGAGCGATGCGGTGTACACGGTGAACCCCATGGTCGTGCAGAGCGCGACCGTCTCGGACGACGAGAACGGAAATCGCCTGTATATCCTCACGCTGAACCGAAACCTGATGTACAACGACTCCACGCCCATCACGGCGGCGGACTATGTATTTCAGCTCCTGCTCAGAGCGGCGCCGCAGGTTCAGAAAATCGGCGGCGACACGAGCGGCCTGAGCTATGTGCTCGGCTTTGAGGAATTTAACGCCGGCACGACGCCGTACCTGGCGGGCGTAAGGCTGTTGGGCAATTACCAATTCTCCATTGAAATCAAGGCGGACGCCCTGCCGTTCTTTTATGAGCTGACCATGCTCAGCTGCGAGCCCGCGCCGATTTCCGTAATCGCCCCGGGATGCAGGGTGGCGGACGACGGGAACGGCGCCTATGTGGCCAACGCGGACGCTGCGGTGACGGAGCCTGTGTTTACGGAAGGCCTGCTGCGCGAGACGCTGCTGAACCCGCAGTCGGGCTATCTGACGAACCCGCGCCTGACCTGCGGCCCGTACAACCTCGTCGATTACGACGCGGAAAACCATGTGGCGGAATTCGCCATCAACGAGTACTACCTGGGGAATTACGAGGGCCAGCGGCCGACGATTCCGGAGCTTGAGTTCAGGGAAGTCAAAAACGAGAACGCCGTCGCGATGCTCGAAAGCGGAGAAATCCACCTGCTGAACAAATGCACGGACAGTGACGTGATCACCAAGGGCCTGCAGCTGTTCGCAGGGGATCAGGCAGGCTCGCAAAACTATCCGCGCACGGGGCTCGCGTTTATCAGCTTCGCGTGCGAACAGGGCCCGGCGCAGTTCGAGGCGGTGCGCAAGGCGGTAGCCTACGCGCTGGATACGGAAGACTTTACCTCGCAATTTACCGGAAACTATGGACAGGCAGTCTACGGCTATTACGGCTTCGGTCAGTGGATGGTGCAGATGGTGAACGGGACGCTCTCGCATCTGGCGGAGGGGGAAACGGAA
This sequence comes from Beduinella massiliensis, assembly GCF_900199405.1. Lineage (NCBI taxonomy): Bacteria > Bacillati > Bacillota > Clostridia > Eubacteriales > Beduinellaceae > Beduinella > Beduinella massiliensis. The sequence goes on along the minus strand of NZ_LT963430.1, from coordinate 3,265,136 downwards.
ACCGCGGCACAGACGCAGGCGTGGGGCGAGCTGTCGCTTGACAATCTGGAGCACTATGCAAAGGACCTCGAGAAGGCGGAAGCGCTGCTCGTCGCGGACGGATGGACGCTCAACGAGAAGGGTGAAGCCTTTGCAAAGGGTACGGACGCCGTGCGCTACAAGGACGTGGACGGCGAGCTGATGCGGCTGAGCCTGAGGTGGGCGAAGACGCCGGACAACCGCGCAGCGGATCTGCTGGAAGCGATGCTGGTGGAGCCGCTCGCAGCGATCGGTATGGAGATTCTCGCGGAGGAGGTGCCGTTCTCGCAGCTCCTGCGCCACTACTACCGTCAGGATGCGCGCACTTACGACATGTTCTACATGGCCTCCAACTTCACGCTGGTCTACGACCCGTACGTCATGTTTTCAGACGATGCGAGCTACGAAGGCGCTTTGGTGAACACGACCGGCTATGAGGACAGCAGGTTGGAAGCCCTGGCGCTGGACATGCGGCAGACGGAGGTGGGGGACTACCTGAGCTACTGCAAGAAGTGGGTGGCGTTCCAAGAGTACTGGAACAGCGTGCTGCCGGCGGTGCCGCTGTACAGCAACGTGTACTTCGACTTCTACACGACGAAGCTGCAGGACTACGCGGCGACGTCGAACCAGACGTGGGCGGACGCGATCCTCTACGCCTGGCTGGGCGATCCGGTCGAGACGCCGGAGGATGAAATCACCACGGACGACATCATCATTCTGCCGTAAAGGGCCATTGAATGAACGAGGCTGTGCTTTCCCCGTTTCCGGGGAGGCACAGCCTCTTGTTCTATTTGCCTTCGGAAGACAAAAACCGGCGCGCTGAAGCAGCTCCACCGGCCGGCATTATGGGTTTGGTTTTATGGCGACGGAGTCCGTCCATTCTGCGACGGCAGCGACGCCAGCAGATTTTTCAGCAGCTCAAGCGCCGGGAAGCGGAATCCCTTCAGCGTCTGCTCGTCATATCGCTTGGCCAGATCGGCCTTGCCGGGCGCAAAGAATGCGCCGACGGCGAAGAGGGAGAGCGCGCCACCCCGCGCGGCGAGCACGAGCGGCCGATCATCGGGATTCCCACTCATCAGGATGGGCGCACAGGCGGACAGGCAGGCGATGGAACTACCCGCATGCGCGAGGACGACGTACGCGTCCGAAAGCCCCAATTCGTCTTTCGCGGCTTTGATATAGCCGCCGCGCGCGTATTCCTCCTCCGGGCAGACGCGGTTCAGCGCACCGGCGCAGAGTATGACCCACCGTTCTTCCGGGGGCAGGGCGTTCTGCGCGACGAGCAACGTACCGCCGACGGATTCGATCGTCTTGTTTGCAAACTTTCTGATAAACGCCGCTTCTCCGACCGAGAACGGCGTGACGCCAATTTGGCCGCGCACCACATGGTGTTGTTTTGCTCCGGGAACGAAAGCAACCGCGGGCGTCAGCCCGCTTTGCACGAGCAGGCCGTCCGCCCCCTCTGTCTCCTTAAAAGAGAGAACTTCTCCGGCGCCGTTGAGGACGTGCGTAAGCAGCGCCTGTGTGTAGAAGGCGCGATAGCGCCTCTTGTAAAGCCCCCGGGAGACGAGATGAAAGACGCAGGAAAATACGATCATCGGATAAGCGACAGGCCAGCGTGAAACCAGCGCGAACAGGGAAATGAAGAAGAGGAGCATCGAGAGCAGCAGCATGGACCGCTCCCTCCTGCGCAAATCGGCCAGGGCCTTTCCCTCCATAGCTTGCATCAGAAAACCTCCAATCGGCCAGAAACGGCAGCAGCGACGAACATATATGTTATAGTTGTATTATATCATACCACATGGAAGGGAACGCGTCTATCCCTGAAATGGCCGGATGTTTCGGCGGCCGCCGTCTTTGTTTGCGCCGCCGGTGAAATTCCGCGCATCAAACCATATTTTGCGCCTCTGTTTTTCAGGTGTGTACGGAACTGCTTAAATTTTACGCGACAAATTTCGCATTTGTACTTGACAAGTGCGGTCGAACGAGTTTATACTTCAGTCAGATGTATGACAAGTAACAACATGACGGACGAGGACGCTTTGGATGGATTTTGTAAAGATTGAAAAGGTGAACCTTGTAGACGCTGTCTGCCAGCAGCTTCGGGACATGATCGTTTCGGGAAGATTTCCGGAGGGCACTAAGCTTGAGAGCGAAAACAAGCTCGCTGAATCCTTCAGCGTAAGCCGCGTCGTCATCCGTGAGGCGCTTCAGCAGCTCCGAAGTGAGAAGCTGATCGTCACGCGCCAGGGGGTCGGCACCTACGTAGCCAACCCGACCAACTTTACGATCAACACGCAGTCGATCGACTTGACGGAGGAAATGTATCGCGATTTCCTGCACTTTCGCGAGAGCGTCGAGTACAGCGCCGTGTCCCTTTCAAAAGCCGCGGCGACCGAGAGCGATTTTGATGAGCTGGACAAGTGCGTCGCCGCGATGAAGAGCACGCGCGACGACAGCCGGGTCTTCAGCGACACGGACTATAACTTTCATCTTGCCGTCGTCCGCTGCGCGCACAACGTCTTCCTCGAAAACGCGGTGAAGGCCAACCGTCAGTTGCTCGTGTTTGTCTTTGAGGCGATGAACGAGCTGCCCAGCGCGGACACGTTCGGCATCGCCTCCCACGAAGAGCTCGCGACGCTCCTGCGCAAGCGCGACGTGAAGGGGGTCATCCGGAGCTATGACGAGATGGGGCGCTACAACATCGCCCGCCTCGCCGAGTTTTTCAAGAACAGAGATTGATTCTCTGTATTTACGGATACTTGTATGACATGTGATAAACACACATCATGCCTCGTTTGCTCGACAAAGCGTATGCAACGCCCTGGAAGGGCGTTGAAAATAAAAGGAGGAACCCCCATGAAAAAAATTGTTGCTCTGTTCGTTGCCGCGTTGATGGTCTTTGCCTGCACCTTCGCGCTCGCAGACTATCCGGAGAAGGCCATCGAGATCATCATCCCGGCAAACCCCGGCGGAGACACCGACACGACGGTTCGCGCCATCTCCCAATCCCTCACCGAGATCCTCGGTCAGCCCGTGGTCGTCACGAATATGGCCGGCGGCGCCGGCTCTGTCGCCATGAACGAAGTGGCGAACCGCGATGCGGACGGTTACACCGTGTTCTATCATCACGTCGACACGCTGCTCCTCGAGCTGCTCGGCCGCATGGACGAGGGATGGAAGTGGGAAGACGCGCTGGACATCTCGGCGGTTGCCGGCGGCGGCAACACCTACTGCCTGTTCGTGCGCAAGGACAATAAAAAGGGCATCGAGACGTTTGAGGATCTGGTCGCCTACGCGAAGGAAAACCCGTACGACCTGACCTACGCGGTTGAAATCGGCGGCACGCTGCACATGCACGCGCTGGCCATGATGGACGCGCTGGACATCGAGGTCGACTGCGTAGACCTCGGCTCCGCGTCCGACCGCAACGTCGCGTTCCTGGGCGGCCAGGTGGACATCCTCGAAGCGCTTTACAGCCAGGGCGAGGAGTACATCGAAAGCGGCGACTTCATCCCGCTGTTCGTCTTCGGCAACGAGCGCAACTCGAACTTTGCGGACATCCCGTGCTCCGACGAGCTGGGATTCCCCTTCGGCGCGGAATGGTTCTACTATTTCGGCTTCAAGAAGGGCACCGATCCGGAAATCGTCGCCAAGTTCACCGAGGCGGTCGGCCAGGCCATCGAGATGGAGCCGTACAGCAACGCGCTGGCGCTGTATGACTTCCGCGCGAACTTCCAGCCGGGCGAGGACGGCGTGGCCTTCATGAAGGGCGTTCAGGAGGTCTATCGTCCGATGGCTGAGGCGCTCATGGGCAACTGATTTACGGAAGCGTGCGGCAGGTATCCATTGCGGTGTCTGCCGCACTTTTTCTATCGGAGGTTTGGCGTATGCAGGAAAACAAGAAAAAGAATTTTCAGGATCTGATATCCGGAATCGTCATCATGGCCCTGGCCGCGTTCTTCTTCTGGACGACTTTCGGCACCAAGTCCTTCCTGGGCACCGGCCGCGGGCGTACCGCGCCGGACACGATCCCCAAGATCGTGGCTGCGGCGATGTTCGTCATCGGCGCGGTCATCACCCTCAAGTGGTTTATCGCGATGAAGAAGGGCACGCTGCCCAAGGTCGAGGACGCTGACGGCACCGAAGACTGCGCGGGCATGGACGACAGGGAAATTGCCAACCGGCGTCTTTTTCAGAAGATCACGATGCCCGTCACGCACGTCCTCGTCTTTTTCTACATCCTCGCGATGCCGCGCGTCGGCTTCACGATTTCGACGTTCTTCTTCCTGACGCTGCAGATCACGCTTCTGTCCATCGACTTTTCCTGGAAGAGCTGGGGGAAGAGCGTCGTGATCGCGCTGCTCGCTTCCGTCGGGATCTATCTCATCTTTGGATGTGCGTTCGGCCTCGCCGTGCCCAAGGTTTCGTTCGTCGACCTGGGTCTGGGCAGCCTTTACCGGGCGATCTTTGGCTGAGCCGCATCCGGCATCGTCCTCTGGATGCGGAAAACTTCAAATATGAGGGATCAAATGTAGGAGGCAAACTGATGTTACAGCTCTTTGCACAGGGATTCGCCCAGATGGCCAACGTGCTCTGCGTCGGCATGACGGCCTTCGGCGTCTTCCTGGGGGTCATGTTCGGCTGCGTTCCCGGCCTGAACGGGAACACGGCGCTTGTTCTGGTTCTCCCTCTGACGTATAAGCTGCCCCGCATGGCGGCGTTCGCCCTGATCATGGGCATCTATATCGGCTCCTGCTCCGGCGGGCTGATCTCCGCAATTCTGCTCAACATCCCCGGCGCGGCCTCGAACGTCGCGACCCAGTTCGACGGCGCGCCGATGGCCCGCAGGGGCGAAGCCGGCAAGGCGCTCGGCGTAGGCATCTTCTATTCGTTCCTGGGCTCGCTGATCGGCTTTGCCGCGCTGTTCTTCCTGTCCGGCCCGGTGGCGAATATCGCGATCAATTTCGGCAAGGCGGACTACTTCTGGATGGCGATCTTCGCGCTTACGATGGTCGTTTCCCTCTCCAGCCAGAACCTCTGGAAGGGCCTGGCGGTCGCCTGTCTGGGTCTCCTGTGTTCGTTCATCGGCGCGAGCGCGGTGGACGGCTCCACCCGCATGACGATGGGCATGCACGCGCTGGACGCGGGCATCGACCTGATTCCCGCGCTGATCGGTATCTACGCGGTAGGAGAGCTGATCAACGCCTCGAAGGCGTTCGACAGGAAGGTCAAGCCCGTCGCCAACTACAAGATCAAGGGTTTTGGCTTTTCCGGCGCGGAGTTCAAGAGCCAGACGGGCAATATGCTCCTCTCCGGCGCGGTCGGCGCGTTCATCGGCATCCTGCCCGGCATCGGCGGCATGACGGCGAACCTGGTCGCCTATTCGATTTCCAAGTCGACCTCCAAGCACCCGGAAAAGTACGGCACCGGCTACATCGGCGGCCTCGTGGCGTCCGAAACCGCGAACAACGCCTGCGTCGGCGGCGCGATGATCCCGCTGTTCGCGCTGGGCATTCCGGGCGACACGTTCACCGCGGTCATGCTGGGCGCGATGATGGTGCACGGCCTGCAGCCCGGTCCGCTGGTCATGACCAAGAACGCGGACTTCATCTACGGCATCTTCGTGGCGCTTCTGCTGGCGAACCTGCTGTGCGTGACGCTGCAATACTTCGGCATCAAGATCTTCGTGCGCCTGCTCGCGGTGCCCAAGCACATCCTGCTGCCCATCATCATGGTGCTCTCGCTCGTGGGCGCGATCGCCATCAACAACCGCGTCTTCGACGCATGGGTTGTCCTGGCGTTCGGCATCGTCGGCATCGTCATGAACAAGCTTAAATTCCCCATTACACCGATTATACTGGGCTTTATCCTGGGGCCGCTGGCGGAAGAAAACCTGCGGCGGGCGCTGATGCTCAGCAGAGGCGCGCTGCTTCCGCTGGTCAGCAACCTGCCCTCGATCATCCTGATCTGCCTGTCCATCCTCTCCTTGGCCATTGCGCCGCGCCTGATGAAGCGCGAGGCTGCGGCAAAGGCGGAAATGGACAAGACGGCGGACGCGTGAGCGGGGCACGGCTGATTCAAAGGAGGCTATTGCTTGGAGAATTATAATGTTTTGCTGCGCGGGGACGAAGGCGCGCTCAAGCGTGCGCTTTACAAGTCCATGGGTTTTACCGACGAGGCGCTCAGCCGCCCGCTGATCGCCGTGGTGAATTCCTATACCAACGCGACGCCGGGACACGCCAACCTCAACCAGCTCGCCGATCAGGTGACGCGCGGCATTGAAGCGGCCGGGGGCACGGCCATGACGTTTTCGACGATCGCGCCGTGCGACGGCATCGCCGAGGGGCACATGGGAATGCGCTACATTCTCCCCTCCCGAGACGTGATCACCGCCTCCGTGGAGTGCATGGTGCGCGCGCACCGCTTTGACGGCATGGTGCTGCTGGGCTCCTGCGACAAGATCGTGCCCGGCATGCTGATGGCCGCGGCGCGGCTCGACATCCCCGCGATCTTCCTGAACGGCGGCCCCATGTATCCCGCGCGCTATCGGGGCAGGGACTACGACGGCAACATCGTCACGGAGTCGATCGGCTGGAAGCAGCGCGGCGAGATCGACGCGGAGGAGTTCCGCCGCATCGAGAACCTCGCGGAGCCGTGTGTCGGTTCCTGCGCCATGCTCGGCACCGCGAACACGATGGGCATGGTCGCGGAGGCTTTGGGCATGTCCCTGCCCGGTTGCGCCGCCATCCCGGCGGTCGACGCCAAACGGATGCAGGCGGGCTATGAGACGGGCCGCGCGGTGATGGAGCTGGTCAGAAAGGGCATTCACGCGCGGAAGATCATCACGCGGGAAAGCGTGGAGAACGCCATCGCGCTCATCATGGGCACGGGCGGATCGACCAACGCGATTATGCATTTGCAGGCTATCCACCGGGAAGCGGGGCTGGGCGATCTGCCGCTCTCGCGCTTTGACGAGATGAGCCGGAATGTTCCGCAGGTCGCGTCGGTCTATCCCGCCTCGCCTTACGACATGGTCGACTTTTACCACGCCGGCGGCGTCCCGGCGGTGCTTGCCGAGCTGAAGGAGCATCTGCACCTGGATTGTGTCACCTGCACGTGCAGGACGCTGGCGGAAAACCTTCAATCGGTTCGGACGCCGGACACGCGCGAGGTCATCAGAACCGCGCGCGAGCCCTTTTCTGAGACGGGCGGCGTCGCGGTGCTGACGGGCAATTTATCGCCCCTCGGCGCTGTCGTCAAGCCCGCGGCCGTCCCCGCGGACCTGATGCGCTTTCGCGGAAAGGCGCAGATTTTTCAAGACGAGCAGGAATCAGTTCAGGCCATCTGGTCAGGCAGGGTTCAGCCCGGCACGTGCATCGTCCTGCGCTACGAGGGCCCCAAGGGAGGGCCGGGCATGCCGGAGATGTACCGGCCGATGAAGGCGCTGGAGGGGATGAACCTGTCGTCCAGCTGCGCGCTGATCACGGACGGGCGCTTCTCGGGGAGCAACCGCGGCCTGTTCGTCGGGCACATTTCGCCCGAGGCCTACGAGGGCAGCGCGCTTGCGCTGGTCGAGGACGGGGATGAGATCGAAATCGACATCCCGAACAGGCGCATTGAACTGCGCGTGCCGGAGGAAACCCTGCGCGGGCGGAAAGCGCGCTGGACGAGGCCGCGCAAGGAGATTCCGGACGGTTATCTGAAGGTCTATCAGGCGATAAGCAAATCGGCGGCGGAAGGCGCCGTAGTAGGAGCGAACGATGTTGACGTGGAAGAATGACGATGAACTGTTTGCCATCATGCGGCGTGACCTGTACTCCGCCGTCATCGGCGATATTCTGGACCAGATGGGAAGGTACCATCAGTTTCTCCCGATGGAGATTCAGCCGATCCGCGAGGACATGGTCGTCTGCGGGCGGGCGATGACGGTGCTGGAGGAGGACCTTCCCCAGATCGGCGAGCCCGTCCCGAGCGAACCGACGTTTGGCTATATGCTCGACGCGCTGGATGGGCTGCAAAAGAACGAGGTGTACATCTGCTCGGGGTCCTCGCCGGATTACGCGGTGGTGGGCGAGCTGATGTGCACGCGGATGCAGGCGTGCGGCGCGGTTGGAACGGTGATGAACGGCCCGCACAGGGATACGCGCGGCATTCTGGAGCTGGATTTCCCGTGCTTCAGCCGCGGGCGGTATGCGCAGGATCAGGCGCCGCGCGGGCGCGTGACGGCCTGGCGCGTTCCGATCGACGTGGGGGATGTGCACGTCTGCCCGGGGGACATCGTCTTTGGAGACCTTGACGGCGTGGTCGTGATTCCGCGCGAGGTCGAGGCCGAGGTCATCTCGCGCGCGTGGGAGAAGGCCACCGGTGAAAAGACGGTCGGCAAGGCGATCCGCGCGGGGATGAGCGCCGCCGACGCATTCAAAAAGTACGGCATTTTGTAAGAATAGGGGTAGAGATCATGAAGATCGCGAAGATTGAACTGTTCAAGGTTCCTCCGCGCTGGCTGTTCCTGAAGATGACGACCGATGACGGCCTGACTGGCTGGGGCGAGCCCGTCTGCGAGGGCAGGGCGGACACCGTCGCCGCGGCGGTGAAGGAACTGGGGGCGCAGCTGATTGGACACAGCGCCACGGACGTCGAGGATGCATTTCAGCTGATGTATCGCACGGGATTTTACCGTGGCGGCCCCATCCTTACCAGCGCCATTTCGGGCATCGAGCAGGCCATGTGGGACATCAAGGGCAAGGCGCTCGGCGTACCGGTCTACGAGATGCTGGGCGGCAAGGTGCGCGACCGAATCGAGGTGTACCGCTGGATCGGCGGCGATCATCCGCGCGATACCGGCGAGGCGGCGAAGGAAGCGATCGCGCAGGGCTATCGCGCCGTCAAAATGAACGGCACGGACGAGCTGCGCTGGATCGACACCTATGACAAGCTGGAAGCGACGGTCGCCCGCGTGGCGGCGATCCGCGAGGTCGCGCCGGACATGCGCATCGCGGTGGATTTCCACGGCCGCGTGCACAAGACGATGGCCAAGCAGCTCATCCACATGCTCGAGCCGTACAACCTGATGTTCGTGGAGGAGCCGGTGCTCTGCGAGAACGAGGACGAGTTCCTCGAATTTGCCCGCACGTGCCATACGCCGATTGCGACAGGCGAGCGAAATTTCACCCGCTGGGGGTTCAAGCACATGCTCACGCGCGGCGGCGTCGACATCCTGCAGCCCGACGTGAGCCACTGCGGCGGCATTCTGGAGGCGCGCAAGATCGCGGCCATGGCGGAGGCGTTCGACGTGGCGGTCGCGCTGCACTGCCCGCTGGGACCGATTGCGCTGGCGGCCTGCCTGCAGGTCGACTTCTGCTCGCCCAACGCGTTCATCCAGGAGCAGAGCGCGGGTATCCACTACAACGCGGGCTACGACCTGCTCAACTACATTCGCAATCCGGAAGTGTTCACGTATAAGGACGGCATGTGCGGCCTGCTGACCGGGCCGGGCCTTGGCATCGAGGTGAACGAGGAGTACGTGCGCAAGATGGCCGAAAGCGGGCACGATTGGCACAACCCGATCTGGCGCGACAGCGACGGCATCATCGCCGAGTGGTAAGCCGTCGCTGCCCGGCGCCGGGAGAGCGGCTCTGATTGCCCGGGAAGCCGGCTTACGATCGTTGCCCGGCTTCCCGCTTCGCTTTTTATCGTGTACGGAAAGGAAGAAAAAGCATGAACAGAAGTCATGACGAAGTCCTTGAAATCATCCGCCGGGAGCACCTGGTCGCGATTCTGCGCGGCCTGCCGATGGACCGCATCGACGGCGTCGTCCGTGCGTTGATTGCGGGCGGCGTGCGCGTGCTGGAATTTACGTTTGACCACGACCGGGAGAACTATCTGCGGGAGAATGCGGACAAGATTCGCTACGTGACGGAGCACTACGGCGATACCGTCGCGGTGGGCTGCGGCACGGCGCTGAGCGTCCACGAGGTCTCGGCGGCACATGAGGCCGGCGCGGGGCTGGTCATCTCCCCGGATGTAAACATCGAGGTCATCCGCAGGGCCCGCGAGCTCGGCATGGTCTCCATGCCCGGCGCGCTGACGCCGACGGAGATCGTCACCGCGTGGAACGCGGGCGCGGACATCGTCAAGCTCTTCCCGGCGGGCGAGCTCGGCGTGGGCTACATCAAGGCTGTGCGCGGGCCGCTGAAGCATATTCCGATGAGCGCGGTGGGCGGCGTCAAGCCGGATAACGTCAGGGACTTCCTGAATGCGGGCGTCTGCGGCTTCGGCGTGGGCGGGCCGCTCGTCCTTGCGGACGCGGTCAGGGAAGGCGACTACGCGGCGATTGAGGCGCGCGCAAAGGCGTTCACCCAGGCGATTGCGGCGTGGGAGGCGGAAAAATGAGCGCGACGATCATCGTGGACTGCGGCACGACCAACCTGCGCTGCATGCTGTTGGGCGGGGACGGCCGGGTTCTCGCGCGCGGCAGCCGTTCCGGCGGCGTGCGCCATACGGCGATCGATGGACACAACGGCAGGCTCAAGGCGATGCTCGCCGAGTGCATGGAGGAGGTCCTTCAAAAGGCCGGATTGCAGATGGGGGACGTGTCGCGCTGCGTAGCTTTCGGCATGATCACGAGCAACGTGGGCCTCTTGGAGATTCCGCATCTGATCGCCCCCGTCTCAGCGGAAGACCTGCGGCGCGGCATGCGCACAGAGCGCTTTCCGCAGATCGCGCCGTTTGAGATTGCCTTCATCCCGGGCGTCCGCAACTTCGCCGGCAGCGTGACGCTCGAAAACTGCTCCGGCATGGACATGATGCGCGGCGAGGAGACCGAATCGATCGGGCTCTATGACCTGCTGAGGCCGCGGCAGGAGAGCGTGTTCATCCTGCCCGGCTCGCACAACAAGTTCGTCCGCGTCAGCGCGAAAGGGGAGATCCTCGGCTGCATGACCTCCATCTCCGGCGAGCTGCTCGACGCGGTCACGCACGGCACGATCCTGGCCGACGCCGTCGGGCGCGCGTTCGCCACGGAGGAGGACTACGACGCGGAGATGGCGTGCAGGGGCGCGATGGAATGCCTGCGCTGCGGGCTGGGGCGCTCGGCGTTTGCGGGGCGCATCCTCAATCAACTGGGCGGCGTAGAGAGCGTTCGCCTGCGCAGTTACCTGCTCGGCGCGGTGCTCGCGCAGGATGCGCTGGCGCTCCAGGCATTTATCCCGGACGTTTCGTCTGTAAAGGTTTATATCGCGGGCAAGATGCCCCTGCAGCGCGCGATCAGGGACGTATTGGGCGCGATGGGCATCGAAGACGCCGAGCAGGTGCCGTCGGAAATTTCGGGCAAAATGGGCTTGCACGGCGCGATGAAAATCGCGGGAGTTTGACGCGAAGAATTGCCCAGCAGGAACACAGAATGGCCGGTTCGCAGATTTTTGCGGCCCGGCCTTTCCTGTTTTACGCCTCTTTTCCGCCGCGCTTCCTCGCGGGCCTTCGGGCCTCGATTTTTGCGTTCGCCCCGGCTGCATAAATCGAGGAAGGCGAGGAAACGATTGGAAGGGAGGAGCGTGATGACCTTTGGAGGTTCGCATAAGCGACGAACGCCGGCTGGTGGAGGTCTGGCTGACCAACGCGGAAAAAGACGATCCCGCTGTGCGGGAAAGCCTGAGGCCCCTCTATGCAAAGTACAAGCTGAAAAAATATCTGGTCGCCGTGTATGCGTCCGGCGGCTGCGATCTCTATCAAAGCACGCTGAACCTGCTTTCCTACAATCAAAAGCGGCTTGCGGAACTGGCTGTCCGGCACGAGCAGCAGCAAAATTTGCCGCTTTGAGAAAAAGAAAAAACGGGAGGACGAGGCGCCCTCTCATTTCAGCCGATTGACAGGGTATCGGGATGCAGATGGGAGGGCGGGCGCTCTCCCATTTCTTTGGCTTAGCGCTTGTAATATCGGCCGCATTGCGTTACAATGTTATCTGATACAGGAATGGATAGAATCACTGTTGTTGATAGGGCTTGGGGCTTTCCGTGTCTGGAGGGCCTCTGGAAAGCGACGAAACCGTCTCCGGATGCAACCGCGGGACGGCAGAATATAAAGGCAAGCGAGGTGACGGCAAGTGATCGAAACCTTTGACATCGCGGGCTACGCACGCATCTCCGTGGACGACGAGCTGGACAAGGACAACACCTCCATCGAAAACCAGAAGGCGATCCTCGCGGACTACGTGAAGCAGCGTTTTCCCGGCAGCACGCTCACCTTTTACGAGGACCGCGACCGCTCTGGCTATACCTTTGAACAGCGCGAGGGCTATCAGTCCATGCGCCGCGAGCTGATGGCGCACCGCAAGGACATCCTCCTCGTCAAGGATTTTTCGCGGTTTTCCCGCCGCAACAGTCGCGGCCTGGTGGAGCTGGAGGACCTCCGCGACGCCGGGGTCCGCATCATCTCCATCGGCGACGGCATCGACTTTCCCAATGACGACGATTGGCTGAAGATTCAGTTTCAGTTCCTGATCAATGAGATGCCCGTCACCGACACCTCCAAGAAGGTCAGAAACGTCATCAAGCGGCGGCAGGTGGACGGCCGGTGGATCTGCGCCGCGCCCTACGGCTATATCGTGAACCGGCAGCGGGAATTCGAGGTCGTGCCAACCGAGGCGGACATCGTTCGGCGGATTTTTGCGCTCTACAATCACGAGGGCTGGGGATACAAGAAGATCGCCAACTTCCTCACTGAGCAGGGGATTCCTACCCCGCGTATGTCCGAACAGATGCGCAAGGAAGCCGAGGGCGAAAGCTACAACCGCCCGGTAAAGGCCGCGTGGAGCATCGTGAGCGTTCAGGGCATCCTGGACAACGACTTTTACATCGGCACGTTGCGGCAGGGCAAGTATACGCGGGCCAAGATCAACGGCAGGGACGTGAAGCGGGACGAGGAAGAGCACATCGTCATCGAAAACCACCATCAGGCCATCGTCGATTACCGCACCTTCGCCACGACGCGGGCCCTGCGGGAAAAGCGCACCCGCTCCAACTACCGGGGCGTGAAGAAGTATGACAACGTGTACTCCGGCTTTCTGGAATGCGGCGACTGCGCAGGCCCCATGTTCGCCATGAGCCGCAGCGACTTGAAGCCCGCCTACACCTGCGGTACGTACCACCGGCGTGGCCTCGCCGGGTGCACCTCTCACCATATTCGGGCGGACAGGCTGGATGAGCTGCTGAAAATCTACGTCCGGCGCGTGATGGAGGGTTCCTCCGGCATGCTGGAACAGCTCAACGCCGGCCTTTCCCGGGAGAGAGAAGACGTGGCGGAGACCGAGCAGTCCGCCGATCATCTGGCGGAGGTGCTCAGCGACCTGCACGAGGAGCTGAAGGCCACCAAGCGCCAGCGCATCCGGGATCTGATGAAGCACCCCGAGCAGGAAGCCCTGCTGGAAGAGACGTACGACGAGCTGGAGGGCGATCTGCAAAGGAAGATAGAAGGGCTGAACCGTCAGATCGGCCTGCTTTCGGACAGGCGCAACACCATTTTGCGGGTCAACCGCGTCGCCAAGACGGCGATGGACGTATTCCGGGACGTGCTGGAAAAGGAGAAGCTCGAGCGCAACGACCTCGAACTCATCATCGACCGCATCCGGGTATTCGAGGACCATCTGGAGATCTACCTGCAGGCGGACATCGACGCGCTGCTTCGCTCCTGCACGTTGGAGGAAGCCGTAAATTTTAACCGGGGCATCGAAAATATCCTGCAATGCCGTCTTGTCCAAAGCGCGAAGAACCAAAAGGACAAGGTTTTCGATGCCCATGTTATCAGTGACGGCGACCCGCTGGAGATTTATACGGACAAGGACGGCGAGGTGATCCTCAAGAAGTATTCCCCGATCGGGGAAATCTCCTCCTTCGCCAAGGATTACACGGAGTCGCTCTTCCGTTCGCTGGGGCACATCGCGTGCATCTGCGACCGCGACATGGTCGTGTCCGCCAGCGGCGTATCGCGCAAGGAGCTGTGGGATAAGCCCATCAGCCGCGACCTGGAGGCGGCGATTCAGGGCCGCCAGGTCGTCAACGTCAGCCGCCAATCCGGCGGCAAGATGCTGGCCGTGACGAACGAGGAAGACGCCGCCGCGTACACCGCGCAGGTGATCTGCCCGATCATCGCGGACGGCGAATCCATCGGCGCGGTGCTGCTCCTTTCGCGCGAACAGAACGCGAAGATGGGCGACACCGAGCTCAAGGTTGCGGAGACGACGGCTTCCATCGTGGGCCGTCAGATGGAGCAGTAAGCGCGCCGAAACGCGCGAAGGCTCCGAAGCGGGCCGCACAGGCGCAGGCCCCATTGAAAGCCGTCGGGATCGTACGATTCCGGCGGCATCTTTTGTAAATTTGCAAAAAGGCAAAAAAGCCCGCCGCATGCGCTTTACGAAGCCGCGTTTATCGACTATACTGATGGACAGAGGCGCAGGATGGGCGGCGAGGCTTTTCCCATCAGGGATCGCCGCGCGGCCCGCGGTAAAGGAGGGGGTTCCAATGGCCCGGACGTATTCGGATTTTCATCGCAGGGCGATGGATAAGGTCAGGCGCCTTTGGCACCTTTATGTCGTGAACGAGAATCCGGACCAAATGGAAAGGGAACTGGCATCGCTTCCCGCCGATCTGCTGATGATCGGGACGGGCAGGCACGAGCTTTACAAGTGCCGGGAGGAATTCCTGCGGGGGATGATGGCCGACCAGACGGAGGCGCGCGACATTCAATTTGAACTGCAGGACGAGTGGTACGACGTACAGGCGATCAGCGCGGACGTCTGCGTCGTCTACGGCAGCATCTGGGCGCGTGAGAAGGTGACGCCCGGCAAGGCGGTGCTCGTGGACATGGAGGGCAGCCGCTTTACCGTGGTTTGCCGGGACACGGGAAGCGGCGTTGAAATTTGCACCGTGCACCATTCCATGCCGTATGCCGACCAGGGGGAGGACGAGTTCTACCCCAAATCGCTCGCTTCGCTGGCCAACGAAGCCCTCAAGAAGACAAAGGCGCTGGAACGGCGGGTCGAGATGGATCACATGACCGAGCTGTACAACCGGGTCTATATGGAGCGGCGCGTGACCCAGGCGATCGGGCGGGAAAACGGCTGCTTTTTCGCGATCGACCTGGACGAATTCAAGCGCGTCAACGATACCATGGGTCATCTGGCGGGCGATCAGGTCATCCGTGAGTTTGCGCGCGCGCTTAAACGGGCCTTCGCCCCCTCCGCGATTCTGGGACGGATGGGCGGCGACGAATTTGCCGTATGGGACAGCGCCGTCTCGGACCGCAAGGAGGCGGAAGGGCGTTTCGCGGCGCTGGCCGAAAGCTGCCGGACGCTCTCGGAGGGCGTCGGTACGCACGTCAGCTGCTCGGCCGGCATCGCTTTCAGCGGCCGGGCCGGGGAGGACTTTACCGCCCTCTATCAGCGCGCGGACCGCGCGCTGTACCGGGCGAAGTCGCTGGGAAAAGGACGCTTTTGCTGGGCTGAATGAACCGTGAAATGAAAAAAGGAGCCGTTCCCTGAATGCGGGCGCCGCAGCGTCCGTACACGGGGAACGGCTTTTTGGGTTTGTCGGAAATTCGCGGGATGCGGCCGCGCGCGCCGGCACGCCGCCGGACGCTCAGCCCTGCTCGAGCGGGAAGAACTGCTGCGTGGCGTGCGGAACGGAGTTGAAGTAGGCGGTGACGATGGGGTTTTCCTCGCTGCGCATCTTTTGGCGCCATTGGCTGGGCGATATGCCGTGGATACGGCGGAACTGGCGGCTGAAGCTGGAGGGCGATGGATAGCCCACCTGCATGCCGATGTCGGTGACGGAATACTCGCAGTTGTAGAGCAGCACGCAGGCGCGGTCGATGCGGATGACCTGCAGGTAGTCCAGCGGGGCCCAGCCGAGCACCTGCTTGAAGAGCCGCCGGAAGTGCGAGGTGCTGACGTGGCAGAGCTGGGCGAGCTCTTCGATGGAGAGGTCGTTCATGTAATTTTCCGCGATAAAGGAGATGGCCGGGGCGATGCAGCCCATCCGGGGGTTGATGAAGTGATCGCTCGGCTGCACGGTAGGGGAGACGCGCAGCAGCAGGAGGAAGAACGCGTACAGCAGCTCGCGCACGATATGGTGGTAGTGCTGGCCCTGCCCCTCCATCTCCCCGATGATCATCTCGGTCAGCGCGAAAATCTGCGGGTGCTCCCTGGCGGAGAGGATGCAGTCCGCCCCTGCGAGAAGCCGCTGGTATTGGTTGATGGCGTTGGCCAGGCGCGGGGAGAGCTGGGGCAGCAGCTGAATGGGGTCGACGTAAATCCACTTCCAGCCGCAGACGGCGCCCTCGTCCACGATGTTGGCATGGGGCGCGTTGGGCGGCGCGAGCACGATGGCCGGGGCCTCGAAGTGCACTTCCTTGTCGTCCACGTAGTACTGACCGCTGCCCTTGTAGAGGTAACCGATTTCCAGGCAGTTGTGAAAGTGCATGCGGGAAACAGGCTCGCGGACGTATTGCCACGAGTCGCCCAGCAGGCCGATGACCGGGAAGTGTGCCGGCAGGTCGAAATGCCTGTAGAAGATGTTGTGCTGCATGTTCTGCTGTGCGTCCTGTCGCGTATCCATGAAGACACCTCGCTTGACGTTGCCCGAATGGCTTTGATTATAGCATGGAAGGCGGCGATGTCAAGCGGGAAGCGCAGATCGCGCAAAGAAGGGAGCCCCTTGCGGGCTCCCGGAAGCTGTGATGGACCTGAGGGACGCCGGGGTTACGCCAGACGGCGCACCGCGTCCACGACCCAGCCGATCCGCTCCTTGTCGATGCTGGCGGGCAGCGTGCAGTCGGCGCCGAGGATCACGCCGGTCGTGCCGGCCGCTTGAACGAGCGCGCGGGTCGTGGCTTCGACCTCCTCGCGCGTGCCGGAGAAGAGCACCCCGCAGGGCCGGTTGTCAAACCCGCCGAGCACGCACTTGCCCCCGAAGAACGCCTTGCCCTGCGTGAGGTCCATGTCCTCGATGAAGCAGGCCCAGTTGATGGCCTTAGCCGGGTAATCCTGCCAGACCTCCAGATGGTTGGGGATGCCCGCCCAGCCGCAGCAGTGCAGCACGTTGTTCTCGCTGAACCGGTTGGCGTGTTCGAGCACCGCGCGGTCGGAGGGACCGATGAGCTCGCGGTACGTTTCGACGCTCATGCGATCCTTTTCGCCCCCCTGTACGCAGTAGTAGATGCCGTCGATTCCGGCTTCCCGGATCAGCAGCTCGCTGAGCAGAGCGGCGTCCTTCGCGATGACGTCGAGCGCGTACTGAACGGCCTTCGGATCTTCCTTCAGATGGCGGGTCACCAGCTCGTTGCTGGTGCCGAAGCGGATGAGGGAAAAGGGCGCGAACACGTTGTAGATGACCACCATGTCGTCCTTCAGCCCGGCCTTCACGGCCTTCGCGCGCGCGACCTGCTCGCGGATGAAGGGGGAATCCGGCCCCAGCGGCTGCATGTTGTACCAGTCCTGCGGCGATTGGACCGACTTGGCGACGGGATTCGGGTAGTCGAAATAGCTGTCGCACATGATCTTCACCATGTCGACGTCGATGTGGTTGTAGTAGTCCAGGTGCGCCTTGACGCACGCCTCGCCTACGCCCTGATCGGCCTGAAAGTGAAACCAGAAGCCTACGGGAGGCCTGTCGACCGGCAGGTTGTTCAGGGCGGCCAGGACTCTTTCACGCTTGTTCATAAAAAGGACCTCCTTTAATACTGGGGTGTTTTTTACTTGGCGATCATCATATCCAGAATGACGCGGTCGGTGGCTTGCATGCCGAGGCTGCCCAGGCTGCCGAGGTTTTGAATCGTCTGCTCCACGTCCTCCGCGATGATGCCGTCCAGGCAACCCGCGCCGGCGCCCGCGAGGGCGAGCTGCGCGCACTGCATGGCGCTGGCGACCGACGTGGCGATCTTGAGGGCGCAGCCCGACTTCGCGCCGTCGCAGATGAGGCCGGAGATGTCCGCGATCATGTTCTTGATGGCGCGGCACAGGGCGCTCTGCGTGCCGCCCAGCAGGTACGTGATAGCGCAGCACGAGCCGATGGAGGCGGCGATGGCGCAGCCGCACAGCGGCGAGAGGCGGCCGATGTGGGTCTTGATGTGGATGGTGACGAGCTGGCTGAGCGCCTGCGCGCGCAGCAGGCTTTCCTCGCTCGCGTTCAGGCGGCGGGCGACGGCCACGACGGGCAGCGTCGCCGTGAGTCCCTGGTTGCCGCTGCCTGCGGTGCTCATCACGGGCAGCGTGCAGCCCGCCATGCGCGCGTCCGCAGCGGCGGCTGTGTAGGCGACGACGTAATCCTTGAGCGGCACGTCGCCTATAGGGCCATCCCCGCGCAGCACTTTGCCCACGCGCATGCCGTAATCGCTGCGCAGCCCTTCCTCCGCGATCGCCTCGTTCATTTCGATCGCCTCGCGCAGGAACGCGAGCGCGGATACGTCCACCGAAGTGACGAAGCGGTAGATGCCCGCGACGTCCATTGGATGGTCCGATGCGGCCCCCGCGTGCTGCGCGCCCGTGCGGCCCTGCTCGAGCACGGCGCCGTCGAGCGTCACGAGCGCGATGTGAGTGTGCGCGTCCTCGATGACGCAGCGTGCGGTGTGCGCGTCCTTGACGAGCTCCGCTTCGATGTAGAGCTTCTTGTCCGTCTCCTTGGGCTTGACCTGAACGAGTCCCTGCGCGGCCAGGCGCCGGGCTCGTGCGCGGTCTTTCTCGTCCGCGCCGCTGAGCACCTCCAACCCGTAGTCGGAGCGTCCCGCGACGCAGCTGAGCGCGGCGGCGATTTCCAGACCGACCATGCCGGTGCCGGGGATGCCGACGCCCATCGCGTTTTTGAGGATATTGCGGCTCACGCGCAGGCGCACGCTGTCCGGCATGGCGCCGAGCGCTTCTCTGGCGCGGGCGACAGCCAGAGCAGCGGCGATGGGTTCCGTACAGCCCAGGGCGGGCTTGATCTCCTCGCGCAGGATGTCAAGGTAGGCATTTGCTTCCATGTGTAGCTCCTTCTATCGAGAGGGTGTCGAGGGCGTCCAGCGCGACGACCGCCGCCGCGTAGACGCGCATGAAGTCGAGCAGGCGCTCGATGTCCTCGCTTTCGTCGCACTGGTGGTAATCGCCGTGTCCTTCGCGGAAGATGTGACGGGGAAATTCGCGGCCCGGCATGCCGGGGCCGAAGCCGAACGCGTTCGGCAGGCAGGAGGCATAATTGCCGCCGGACATGGCGAACGGCGCGCTGTCGGTGTGCATGACCTCATTATAGGTATCGGTGAGCAGGCGGACGACCGGGTGTTCGCGGGGAAAGCTGACGGGCCGCCGCAGGCGCAGAACCTCCGCCTGAACGTCGAGGCGCGCGCACGCGTCCTTCGCGCTTTGTACCAGCGCATCGGGGTCACAGCAAACGGGCAGGATCGCAAACACGTTTACGTAAAGACGTCCCCGCGTGACCTCCATACGGGTGGGCGCCATCAGGAGCGCGCCGGAAAACGCGTCCGCAAACGCGATGCCGAGCGGCGCGCCGTCCGCGGCGGCGCAGAGCGTGCGGAGCGCCCGAAGCTTTTCAGCCTCTTCGGGCAGGCGCTGCGCGAGCGCTTCCAGCAGCAGGAGGATCGCGTTGTCCTCCGGGGAGGCGTTGTAGACATGCGTGCTTTTGCCGTGCATGCGGAGCGTCTCCCCGCCTGGCAGGCGCGCCGTGATTTCCTCCGGCGTCACAGAGGGATTGTTGCGCATCTCGATCGAGACGTCCGGAACAAAGGGAACGGAGAGCGACAGCGTCATCGCGCCCCGCTGCGCGCAGCAGACGGGGAAGCCGCTGTCGGGCACGATGGAGAGGTCGGGGCAGGGATAGTGCGCGGCGAAATAGCGCGCGTCCTCCATGCCGCACTCCTCGTTCGTGCCCAGATAGAGCGTGTACCCGTGGCGCAGCGGAATGCCCAGGTCGCGCAGGCAGTTCATCACGTGAAAGACGCCGATGGCGGGAGACTTGTTGTCCTGTACGCCCCGGCCGATGATGTAGCGATCCTCGACGACGGTGGCTTCAAAGGGCGGGTAATCCCAGTCGCCCGGTTCGGGGACGGGCACGACGTCCAGGTGTGCCCAGAAGCCGACGGTTTGATCGCCCTTTTGAAATTCAATCGCGCCGACGTAGTTGTCGTAATTTCGCGTCTCGTATCCATGCCGACGGCCTAAAGAAAGCATGTGATCCAGCACGTCCCGGCAGGGTTGGCCGAAGGGCGCGACGGCGCTTCCGGGCTCCGACACGCTGGGCACGGCGACGAGCTCGATCAGGTCGCGGATGATCTCCTCGCGGTGCGCGTGAAGCCAGGCGTCGACGCGCTCTGACAATGGGGCTTCCATGGTAGATCCCTCCTTTGCGGGGTAAAGGTGTGCGATCAGTCCACATCATAACGCATGGCACAGGCATTTGCATGTGGGAATGGCGCAGAAATCGAGCAAAAACGACCTTTTTGCCGCCGCGGCGCACGCCCCGCGAGGTTTAAGCGATTTATCCCGTTTTTTGCTCGTTTTAGATCGGACAATGCATAGCTTTTGTGTTATGATATAGATCAATCAACCTGGAAAGGATGGGGCTCATGCTTGAAAACAGGCTACGGCGCGTGCGGGAACGGATGGCGATGAACGGGCTGTCTCAGATCATCGTCACGCAGCCGCAGGCGATTTACTACCTGACAGGGGAGTGGGTCGAACCGCACGACCGATTGGACGCGCTCGTGGTCACGCAGGCGGCGTGCAGGATGCTCTGCTACGTGCTGGCGGTGATCAATCCGGAGGGGTGTGATGTGACCGTGTACAGCGACACGGGGCGCACCGCGGCGACGCTTTCGGATCTTTTGGAGGACGCTGATACGGGCGTGGACGGCTACCTCGCCAGCAGGTTTCTGCTTCCGCTGATGGCGGCCCGCCCGGAGCTGCGCTTCACGGTCAGCTCCTGCGTGGAGGAAGCGCGAATGATCAAGGAGCCGGACGAGGTCATGCGCCTGCGGCGGGCGAGCGAGATCACGGATCTCGTGTTCGAGGACGCGTTTGCCCGCCTTCGGGAGGGGATGACGGAGCTGGAGCTCGGCGCCGTCTTTTCCGAGTGCTTTGAAAGGCGGGGCGTGGGGCGCTTTCAGGGAGACCCGATGGTCTGTTTCGGAAAGGGCTCGGCGGAGCCGCACCACGCGCCGGGCGACGCGCGGCTGTGTCCGGGCGACGCGGTGAGCGTGGACACGGGCAAGCGCATCGACGGCTATTACAGCGACATGACGCGGACCGTCTTCTTTAGAAGCTGTTCCGCGCTTCAGCGCGAGGTTTACGAGGTCGTGCTGGAGGCGAACCGGGCGGCCATCGCGGCGGTGCGGCCGGGCGTCCCGATCGCGCAGATCGACCGGGCGGCGCGGGAGGTCATCGAGCGCGCGGGATATGGCGACCGCTATCCGCACCGCACCAGCCACGGCATCGGCATCGACTATCACGAGGAGCCGTTCGACGTGGGCGGACGGAACCTGCCGGTGGCGGAAAACATGTGCTTTTCCATCGAGCCGGGCATCTACCTGCCCGGGGCGTTCGGCGTGCGCATCGAGGATCTGGTCTGCGTCACGAAGGAAGGCTGCGAGCTCTTCAATCACCACCCCAAGGAGCTGCGCATCGTCGGCTGATGCCCCGCTGGCATAAAAAATGCTCCGCCGAAGGGATTCCCCCTTCGGCGGAGCGCTGATGCGCTGCTTTTCAGCTTTTAATGATGGAAGAGCCGGATGCCGGTGAAGGCCATCACCATGCCGTACTTGTCGCAGCACTCGATCACGGCGTCGTCGCGCACGGAGCCGCCCGGCTCCGCGACGTACTGAACGCCGCTCTTGTGCGCGCGCTCGATGTTGTCGGAGAAGGGGAAGAAGGCGTCGGAGCCCAGCGTCACGCCCTGCAGGCGGTCGAGCCACGCGCGCTTTTCCTCGCGGGTGAAGACCGGCGGCTTTTCCTTGAAGAGACGCTGCCAGGCGCCGTCCGCCAGCACGTCCATGTACTCCTCGCCGATGTACACGTCGATGGCGTTGTCGCGGTCCGCGCGGCGGATGCCGTCCACGAACGGCAGGTTCAGCACCTGCGGGGACTGGCGGAGGAACCAGTTGTCGGCCTTCTGCCCGGCCAGGCGCGTGCAGTGCACGCGGGATTGCTGGCCCGCGCCCACGCCGATGGCCTGACCGTCCTTCACGAAGCATACGGAGTTGGACTGCGTGTACTTGAGCGTGATGAGCGCGATCTTCAGGTCACGCCGGGCCGCTTCGGGCAGCTCCGTGTTTTTCGTCACGATGTTGGAAAGCAGCGCGTCGTCGATGGGCAGCTCCTGACGCCCCTGCTCGAACGTGACGCCGAAGACCTCCTTGTGCTCCAGCGGGGCGGGGCGGTACTGCTCGTCGATCTGGATGATGCAGTAGCTGCCGTTTTTCTTCTGGCGGAGGATGGACAGCGCCTCCTCGGAATATCCCGGGGCGATCACGCCGTCGGAGACCTCGCGCTTGATAATGGCGGCGGTGCTCGCGTCGCAGGGGTCGGACAGCGCGATGAAGTCGCCGAAGGAGGACATGCGGTCCGCGCCGCGCGCGCGCGCGTAGGCGCAGGCCAGCGGCGAGAGTTCGCCCATGTCGTCCACCCAGTAAATCTTTCTGAGCGTATCGCTGAGCGGCAGGCCCACCGCCGCGCCCGCGGGCGAGACGTGCTTGAACGAGGTGGCGGCTGGCAGCCCGGTCGCCTGCTTCAGCTCGCGAACGAGCTGCCAGCCGTTGAGCGCGTCCAGAAAGTTGATGTAGCCGGGCCTGCCGCCGAGGATCTCCACCGGCAGGTCGCTGGCGTCCGCGACGTAGATGCGCGAGGGCTTCTGGTTGGGGTTGCAGCCGTATTTCAGGGTGAATTCTTTCACGTGGCGTCTTCCTTTCTACTCATAAAGAAGCGGCGTCCTTCGGCCGCCCCGACGGGGATGTCTTACCGGTTCTTGTTGACGATGCGGCTCTCGTGCGCGCCGGACGCGATGTCGATGAAGCGGACGAAGAGGGAGACCTTGTTGTCCTCGTTAAGGCTCTGCCAGAGGAGCCGCGTAAAGGCGTCGATGTCGTTGGGAATGGCGACCGGCCTGGGCTCGCCCGTGAAGCTGGGCAGCGGATCCCCGTCATGCATATAGGTGTGGATGAAGTGGCCCTGCCCCGGCAGGCAGTCGCTGTAGGCGAAGGTAAAGCGGTTGCACTGCGCCGGGTCGCCGTCCGCGCTCTTGAGGATGGACAGCGCGTAGCTGAACGCGCCGTTTTCCACGTGCAGGATGCCGGAGATGCGCGGCGTGTAGTTGGGCGCGTCCGGCTCGAATGCGCGGGTGCGCAGGGATTGCTCAAACGTGAGCTGCCTGTCCATGCCCTCGTAGATCGTGTCCGTCTGATCCCCGTTGGTGACGATCGTCTTGTTGCCGAGCACGCGCACCGGCGCGTAGATGATGAGGCTGGGATCTTTCATCTTCGAGGGGTCGAACGCCTGCGTGCGGATGCCCTCGCCCTCCTCGACGAAGACGCGGTTGCGGCTGTTCTCGCTTCGGCCCATGATGAAGTAGGCGGTCACGGCCGACTTTCCGTCTTCGGACCGGCCGATGACGATTCCCCTGCCGGGATAGGCGTTTTCCTTCAGTTGCTGTTCGAGCGGCGTTTTCAAGCACCATTCCTCCTCTGATCTTTTGAATTGAAAGCGGCCTGGGCGCGGCGGCGATGAAATACGAAAAAAGCCGCACACGTATCCAAGCGTTTGCCCAGACGGTCGGCTTATCCAAGGTTATACTCCCCGTGGTTCCTTCCACTTCCGTCAGTCGTATAACAGCTTCAACGTAGCATGAATTTGGCAAAATGTCAAGCGGGATCGGGCAAAAAAGCGGGCGGGGCGGCGGAAAAAAGGCCCGGCGCGCAGGGCGTCCGGGCCGTGGGGCCAAGGGGATTACTTCGCGAGGATCGCGTCGATGCGCGCGAGCTCTTCGGGCGTGAACCCGGCGTGGCGCAGCGCCGCCGCGTTTTCCACGATCTGCTCCGGGCGGCTGGCGCCGATCAGCGCGGAGGTGACCACCTCGTCGCGCAGCACCCAGCACAGCGCCATCTGGGCGAGGCTCTGATCGCGCGACAGGGCGATTTCGTTCAGCTTTTCAATCTTCGCGATCTTTTCGGGCGTGATGTCGCTGGCGTGCAGGTAACGCGGGTCGTGCGCGGCGCGGGAGTCCGCCGGGATGCCCTTGAGGTACTTGCTCGTGAGCAGGCCGTTTTGCAGCGGCGCAAAGGCGATGCAGCCGACGCTTTCCCGGCGCAGCACGCCGGTCAGCCCGCCCTCGATCCAGCGGTTGAACATGGAGTAGTTCGGCTGGTGGATGAGGCAGGGCGTGCCGAGGGCCTTCAGCGCCTTCACCGCCTCGGAGGTCTGCTCGGCGTTGTAGTTGGAAAGGCCGACGTAGAGCGCCTTGCCCGAGCGCACGATCTGGTCGAGCGCGCCCATCGTCTCCTCGATCGGCGTGTCGGGGTCGGGCCGGTGGTGGTAAAAGATGTCCACGTAGTCAAGGTGCATGCGCCGCAGGCTCTGATCGAGGCTGGCGATCAGGTATTTGCGGCTGCCGTGGTCGCCGTAGGGGCCCTTCCACATGTCGTAACCGGCCTTGGTCGAGATCACCAGCTCGTCGCGGTGGGGCTTCCAGTCGCGGTCCATGTGGACGCCGAAGTTCCGCTCCGCCTCGCCGTAGGGCGGGCCGTAGTTGTTGGCCAGGTCGAAATGGGTGATGCCGTTGTCAAAGGCGGTGCGCAGCAGGCTCTGCTGCACGCCGAAGGGCGTGATGTTGCCGAAGTTATGCCAGAGCCCAAGCGAAATCGCGGGGAGCATCAGGCCGCTGCGCCCGCAGCGGCGGTAAGGCATCGCGTCGTAGCGCGATTCGGCGGGAACGTATGTCATGAAAGCGCCTCCTTCTGCTGATGTGTTTTATTATACAGGAAGTCCTCTTTTGAAGCCATCGCGTTTTCGACGAACCTTCGCGCAGAAACGCTTATTTTCGCGCGCATGCGCAGGAACGCATAGGGGACAATTCACCAAACGCCGGGCCCCATGATGATTGATTCTGCACGTTTTCTGCGTCTTTTGCGCTTTTAGTGCGCGAAAATGCTTTGTATAATGAGTTCACATAAAGCTTGGCGTCGACGGCAAAGAATGCCAACAAATCGTGTAATTATTTGCATATGGAAAAGGGGTAGATCCATGAAAGCTTCGGGTGTCGCAAGAGCGAGGGGGCCGCTGCAAAGGTCGATGGGGCAGCGCATCTGGCATGCCGTCGTCGAATACCGCTATCTGCACCTGATGGTGCTGCCGGGACTTTGTTTTTTTATCCTCTTCAAGTACGTGCCGATGTACGGCATCCTCATCGCCTTTAAAAACTACAAGGGCGCGGCGGGCGGCTTTGCCGCGATCATGCAGTCCGATTGGGTGGGGCTCAAGAACTTCGAGGTTTTCTTCAAGTCGATCTACTGCAAGCGCGTCTTTAGCAACACGATTTACCTGAGCGTCCTGCGCCTGATCTTCAGCTTCCCCGCGCCGATCCTGCTGGCGCTGATGATCAACGAGATCCGCTCTACCTGGTTTAAGCGCACGGTGCAGACGGTGACCTACATGCCCTACTTTCTCTCGTGGGTCGTGGTGGCCGGGCTGCTCAACACGCTGCTCTCGCCCGACAGCGGCGCGGTAAACGCGCTCATCAAGCTGTGCGGGGGCCAGCCGGTCTACTTCCTGACGAGCAAGCAGTGGTTCCGCCCGATCCTCATCCTGAGCGAAATCTGGAAGAGCATCGGCTACGGCTCCATCGTCTACCTGGCGGCGATCACCAGCATCGATCAGGAGCAGTACGAGGCCGCGCGCGTGGACGGCGCGAACAAGCTTCAGCAGATCCTCCACATCACGCTGCCCGCCATCTCCGAGATCATCGCGATCATGCTGATCCTGCAGATCGGCAAGATGTTCGACGACAACTTCGACCAGATCTTCAACCTCTACAGCCCCTCGGTCTACGAGGTTTCCGACGTGTTTGAAACCTACATCTACCGCAACGGCATTCAGGAGTCCAAGTTCTCCTACACGGCCGCGGTCGGCCTGGTCAAGTCGGTGCTCGCGCTGGCGATGATCCTGTTCAGCAACCGCGCCTCCAAAAAGCTGGGCGCTGAAGGTCTGTTCTGAGAAGGGGAGGAAAGCAAATGGCAGGCACGGTTACAAAGGGCGAGAAGACGTTTCTCGTCGTCAACGACGTCGTCATGGTGGTGCTGTGCGCGATCATGATCTATCCCATCCTCTTCGTCCTCGGCCGCTCGGTGACGCCGGAATTTGAGCGCGCGCTGAACCCGCTGCGCCTGATCCCACGGACGTTCGACTGGTCCGGATACCGGTTCATCCTGTCCTCCGGGTCGAATATCATCAATTCCTACCTGACCACCATCGCCCGCACGCTGATCGGCACGACGCTCAACATCGTCGTGACCACGCTGCTGGCCTACCCGCTCTCCAAGAAGTACTACCCGCCGCGAAGGGCCCTCACCGGCATGATCGTCTTTACCATGTGGTTTTCCGGCGGGCTGATCCCCAGCTTTTTGCTCAACAAGTCCCTGGGGCTCATCAACAACTTCTGGGTGTACATCCTGCCCTCGATGGTCAACGCCTTTAACCTCATCATCATGCGCAATTTCTTCATGCAGATTCCCGACTCGCTGGAGGAATCCGCAAAGCTGGACGGCGCAAACGACCTGCACATCTTCTTTCGCATTTACTTGCCGCTTTCCACCGCGTCCATCGCCACGATCACGCTTTTTTACGCGGTGTATCACTGGAACATGTGGTTCGACTCCATGCTCTACATGAACAGGAAGGAAATGTGGACCATGCAGTACACGCTGCGCCAGCTGATCGACAGCGCCACCGTCGCGGACATCGCCACCGTCGGCTCCGCGATGGACAACATCCCCCCGGCGGAAACCGTTCGTATGTCAACCATCGTCATCGCCACCGTCCCGATCCTGTGCGTCTACCCGTTCCTGCAAAAGTACTTCGTCAAGGGCATGCTGGTGGGTTCGGTGAAGGGCTGAGGCGACGATGGGTGCGAAAAGCGACATAGAAAGAGGAGGTACCTACATGAAAAAGGTTGTTTCCCTGGTACTGGCGGCGGTCATGGCGCTTGCGATGATCGCGGGCGCGGCGGCCGAGGACGCGGTGCAGCAAGAGCCTGCGCGCTTCGTCATCCGCTCCAACTCCAACAAGGAAAACAAGACGGAGAACGACAAGATCAAGGCGCTGATCGAGGAAAAGTCGGGCATCGACTTCGAGGTCATCGTCGTGGCCGAGAACACCTGGGCCGAGAAGGTCAACGTCATGATCGCGGGCTC
This sequence comes from Beduinella massiliensis, assembly GCF_900199405.1. NCBI lineage: Bacteria > Bacillati > Bacillota > Clostridia > Eubacteriales > Beduinellaceae > Beduinella > Beduinella massiliensis. The sequence continues at coordinate 3,237,683 of NZ_LT963430.1, read as the reverse complement.
GGAGAAGTTCGACACCCTGAACCTGACCGCGAACAGCGGCGTCTGGTCCACCTACGCGGCCAACGGCGCGATCGTGCCCTACACGCAGGAGATGCTCGACACGTATCTTCCCAACGTGATGGCCATGATCCCTGAGGAAGCCTGGATCCCCTGCAAGGACGCCGAGGGCAACATCTGGGCGCTGCCGCGCCACGAGTCGTTCACCGCGGGCGGCGTGCCCTCCATTCGCACGGACTGGCTCGAAAAGCTGAACATGGAAATGCCCACCACGCTGCCGGAGCTGGAGGCGTACTTTGAGGGCGTGAAGACGCAGGATGTGAACGGCAACGGCGATCCGAACGACGAATACGGCTACATCCCGTACTTCCAGAGCCTGTGGAACGGCCCGCTGCACGTCTATTACCTGGGCACCAAGGGCAACTGCGACAACGAGGACCGTTACCTCACCGAGGACGGCACGGTGATGCCCTGGTACATGCACGAGAACGCCTGGGCGCTGGTCGCCAAGGGTGCGGAGTGGTATCAGAAGGGCTACATCAATCAGGATTACCTGACGATGACCAACGAGACGGCCAACGACATGGGCGCGACCGACCGCATCGGCATGTGCTCCGGCTGGTACAACATGGGCCTGCAGGGCACCTCGCGCCTGATGGAGGCGAACCCGGACAGCTCCTGCTCCTGGGCGGCGATTCCCAACTTCACCGACGCGCCCAGCGGCGTGAGCGCGTGGGGCGGAAACCCGACCTACATGGCGGAGGTCGCGCTCTCCGCGACCAGCACCGACCCGCAGTGGGCGCTCAAGCTGCTCGACTGGATCTACGCTTCCGAGGAGAACTACATGCTCGCGACCTACGGCATCGAGGGCGACCACTACATCCTCAGCGAGGACGGCAAGACGTTTACCCAGCCGGACGGCGCGACCGACCGCTACATGCTGGAGTATCAGCTGCTCGAGTGGTACGACTACGACAAGTACCCGGAGCCCTACTTCTCCGAGGACAACTGGCGCACCTATACCGCCTGGCAGATGCGCGAGCAGATCGACGCGGGCATCCAGGCGATCCCGAGCTTTGACTATTACGTGCCCTACGACCTGAACGGCACCGACGCGGAGTACCTCACGAACGACGCCGACACGCTGATCAAGGAAGCGATGGAGAAGGCGCTCGTGGGCGAACTGACCGAGGACGAATGGAACCAGACCGTGCAGACCGCCTGGGAGATCGACGGACAGATCCGCAGCGCCGTATGGACGGAGCAGTACCACGCGTTCGTCGACTGACGGCGCGCGGCAACCCGAAAGCTTGAAGCGCGGAGCCCGCAGGCTCCGGGGAATGCGCCGGCCGCGTTTGACGCGGCCGGCCTTTTCGGATAAGACCGGGCGACGACGGACGGAGGCCAGATACATGCTGCAGGTGGAAGACATCACAAAACGCTACGGAAACCACGACGCCGTCCGCGGCGTCTCCTTCGAGGTGCGCGCGGGTCAGGTGACGGGTTTTCTGGGGCGGAACGGCGCGGGAAAGTCCACGACTCTGAACATCCTCGCGGGCTGCCTTGCGCCTACCTCAGGGCGCGTGCTCTTTCAGGGGCAGGATGCGCTGCGCCTCGGGGACGCCTATAAACAGGAAATCGGGTACCTGCCGGAGATCCCGCCGCTCTACCCGGATCTGACGGTTCGGGAATACCTGGATTTCGTGTGCGGGCTCAAACGGATCAGGCGGCGCGTGCGCAGGAGCCACGTCGAGGAGGTGTGCGCGCTGACGGGCCTTTCGGAGCAGCAGGGAAGGCTCATCCGCAATCTTTCCAAGGGATACCGCCAACGCGTCGGGCTCGCGCAGGCGCTCGTCGGCAATCCGGGGCTCATCATTTTGGACGAACCGACCGTGGGCCTCGACCCGCAGCAGATGGTGGGCATCCGCAGCCTCATCCGCGCGCTGGGGGAGGATCACGCGGTCCTCATCTCCAGCCACATCCTGCACGAGATTCAGGACGTCTGCGACAGCGCCGTCATCGTTAAAAAAGGACGGGTCGTCGCAGCGGGCAGCATGGACGAGATCGCCGCGCGCCATCGCGAAGGGCATCGGCTCAAGGTGCGCGTACAGGGCGCGGGCGCGAGGGCTGCGCTTGAGGCGCTGCCGGGGCTGCGGCAGCTGGCCCCTCTGCCCGCGCGCGAGCCGGGCTGCCAGGACTTCCTCCTCGAGACGGAGGAAGATGTGGGCGGGCTGCTGGCGCGGTCGCTGCTTCAGGCGGGCTGCGGCCTGCGCATGCTGTACCCGATGGACGTGGAGCTGGAGGACATCTTCCTGCGGCTGACCGAAGACGAAGCGGAGGAGTGAGACGATGACGAGCGTTTTCAAGCGCGAGCTTATGCAGTACTTCCTGACCCCCACGGGCTACGTCTTCACGGGCATCTTCTGGCTGCTCGGCGCCGTCTTTTTTTTCCTGTACAACGTGCTCGCCGCTTCGTCCGACCTGAGCGCGCTCTTTGGCAACATGTCGTACCTCTTCATGATGATCGTGCCGCTGCTTACGATGCGGCTGCTGAGCGAGGAACGCAGGAGCCGCACGGTGCAGCTCCTCTACTGCGCGCCGGCGAGCCTTGCCTCCGTCGTGCTGGGCAAGTTCTTCGCCGCCTGCGCGGTACTGCTCGTCGCGCTCGCCGGCACGTTTCTGTACGTCGCGGTCATCGGCTGCTACGCGCGGGTCTACGCAGGGCTCGTCTTTTCAAACTACCTGGGCTTCTTCCTGCTGTGTGCCTGCTACATCGCCATCGGCCTTTTGATGAGCGCCGTCACGGAGAGCCAGATTACGGCCGCCGTGCTCACGTTCGGGGCGAACATGCTGCTGCAGCTCCTGGAGATGATCGCGCCTACGCTGCACGTGCCCTACCTGCCGTTCTTGCCCGGCCTGCTTGGCGTGCTCTCGCTGAACGCCCGCTATGCCGATTTCACCAGCGGCATGATCGCGCCCGCGTCCGTCGCCTACTATGCCACGTTCGCGGCGGTCGTGCTGAGCATCACGGTCTACCTGATGGACAGGCGGCGCTGGAGCAGAAAGGGGGCGGCCTGAACGTGTCGAAGACGAAAAAAGAGAGGGCCGGGCGCACGCTCCCGCTGCGCGCATTTATGAAGCTCGCCGCGGTCGTCCTGTCGGCGGCGCTCGTGTGCGCGTCGGCGGGCGCCTTGCAGGCGCGGTATTCCCTGCAAATCGACCTGACGCCGACGGCCATTTCGCGCCTGAGCGAGCAGACGCTCAAAATTCTGGAGCAGACGGACGAGCCCGTTTCCATCCACCTCGTCTTTCAGAAAGCCACGGCGACCGACCTTCGCAGAACGCTGGAGACGCTCGCGGGGCAGTACGCGGCCCGGGGATGGGACGTTACGGTGGACACGATCGATCCGGTGACGGAGCCGAACCGCATCGCCGCCTTTAAGACGGGGGACGACGCGATCGCCGAGGGCTCGGCCATCGTGGCCAATGCGGACGGAAGCCGCTTTAAGGTCGTTAACGCGCGGGAGATGTACGCGTACACGCGCACCCGATCCGGCGGGTACGCCCTCACAGGCGTAAATGCGGAGCAGAAGCTCACCTCCGCCGTCGCCTATGTGACGAGCGAGGACATGCCGCGCATCGGCTTCCTCACGGGTCACGGCGAGTTGTCCACCGGGGACTGCGAGACGCTCGCCGATAGGCTTTCGGCGGAGAACTACGAGGTGACGGATTACGAGCTGCTCAAGGACCCGGCGCTGAAGAGCGGGGACGTGCTGCTGGTCCTTTCGCCCGCGCGCGACCTGACGGAGCAGGAGGCGGCGGCGCTGCAGCGCTGGCTGGATGAGGACGGGCGGCTCTTTTTTGCCGTGGACGCGACGGTGAACATGGAGAACCTGCCGCGCTTCGCGGAGCTCGCTGGGCGCTATTCGCTTTCGTTTGAGCCCGGCATCGTCGTAGAGGCCGAGACGGCGGCGGGCAACTGGATGAACTCGCCGCTCTACCTCGCGCCCGACCTGAACCGGGACGCAGCGGCGCTTTCCGGCATGGCGGCGGATCAGCGCGTCGTCCTGCCCGGCGCGCGCGCCGTCGCGGGACCGCAGATTCCGCTGTCCGGGTACACGTACGAGGCGCTGCTGACGACATCCGACGGCGCCTACGTCAAGCGCACGGACAGCGAGGCGTTCACGCGCGAGGCGGGCGATCCGGCAGGAAGCTGTCAGCTGGCCGTATCCGTGGAGCGCGCGCAGGAGGAGGGCAAGACGCGCGCCGTCTTCATCGGTTCCCTGTACACCGCGATGGACAGCAGCCTGCTCTATTCGACCTATAACCTGGATCTGATGGCGAGCGCGCTCTCCTGGCTTTCGGAGCGCGAGAGCGGGATTTCGATTCCCGTGCGCGAAATCGCGGATACCAGCATGGTGATTCCCAGCGCGGCAGCCGCGTGGCGCATCCTCGCGCTGACGCTGGCGCTGCCGGCGGCCGCGGCGGTCGCCGGCGTCGCGGTGCAGGTCAGGAGGCGCAGAAGATGAGCGAAGAGAGAAAGAATCCGCTGCTTCGTCCGGCGGCGGAGCTGCGCAGGGCGCTTCCTCGCCGCGGCCCGCGCGCGCCCCGCGTCCTAGCCGCGCTGACGGCGATCTTCCTTGCGGCGAGCGCGGCGCTTCTGTTCCCCGCGAGGGAGCAGAAGCCCACGAATGCCCCGGCGCAGAAGGCCGAAAGCGGCCTTACGCAGCTCATCCCGGCAGGCGCGGGCACGCCCGTGGCCGCGCGGGTCGAGGCGCAGGGAGAGGCCTATACCCTGCGCGCGGGGGAGGACGGAAGCTTCGCGCTTTCGGACGACGCGCTCTCCATCGACGCGGCGGCCGCAAGGCGCGTGCTGAGCTGCGGGGCGTCGCTGCTCGCCCGCCAGCGCATCGACGCGCAGGACGCGGCGGCCTTTGGGCTCGACCCAGCCCGGGTGTCGGCGTCTTTTACCTACGCGGACGGCCGGACGCTGACGCTTCATCTGGGCGACGCGCCCGCCACGGGCGAGGGCCGCTACGCGCAGGTGGAGGGGACGGACGGCGTCTACGTGGTCAACCGAGCGGTCTACGAGACGTTGAGCGCGGGCGCAAAGGCGCTTGCCGCGCTTCCAGACCTCACGATGTTCCAGGCGGAGACGCTCCTTCGGGCGGCGGTCACCCCGCGGGGCGGGGAGACGGTGAGCGTCGCGCGCGTGACGGAGGCCAATCCCTTCAACACCGTCGCGGAGATGACGGAGCCGATTCGCTATCCGGCGAGCTCCGAGCGTGCGGCAGAGCTCTTCCTCGCGGTCTGCGGCCTCGAAATTGAGCGCTACACGGGCCGTGCGGAGGGGAAGGAGGCGCTTTCCACCTACGGGCTGGACGCGCCGCTCTTCACCCTTCATCTGTTGAGCGCGGGCGAGGAAACCCTGGACGCGCAGGTGGGGGAGGCGGACGGCGCGTTGTACGCGCGCCTTGACGAAGGCGACGCGGTGTACGCGCTCTCGCAGGACGCCGCGCGCATCCCCGAGATCGCGCGCGTGACCTACCTGGCGGAGCAGCTCCCGGGCCTGGTGTCGCTTGCGGACGTAAAGACGCTGACGCTCAGGCGCGGCGGGGAGACGCACCGGCTCTCTGTGGAGCGGACGCAGACGGGGGAAGCGCGCTATTGGGTGGACGGCGAGGCGGTGGAGCTGGAGGATTTTAGGCCGTATTATCAGGCGGCGATCGGCCTGCTCATCGACCGCAGGCTGGGCGAGGGGCAGCAGCCCGGCGCCTGCCGCGCGTCGTTTACCTATACCTTTACGGATGGCACGGAGTGGACGCTTCGCTTTCTTGACTGCGGCGATACCTACGACGCGGTGGAACGGGACGGCGAGGCCGCGTTTCTGATCGCCCGCCAGAAGGTGGACGCCGTCTTTGAGCGGTTTGCAGGGGAGGAATGAGCATGAATCGCATGACACGCGCCGTCAATACCCTGCTGGGCAGGCCGGTGGACCGTCCGCCCGTATGCTTCTGGCATCACTTTGGCGATATCGGGCCCGAGGCGACCGTGCGGGAGCACGTGCGGTTTTACCGGGAGAGCGGGGAGGACATCCTGAAGATGATGTGCGACGAGTTCTTCTTCTATCCGCTGCCCGAATCGCCGTCCGCGCAGGACTTGCTCTCTCTGCGTCCGCTGGGCAGGAAAAGCGCGTACATTTCCGGGCAGGTGGAGCGCGCCGCGCGCATCAACGAGGCGCTTTCGGGCGAGGCGTTTACCCTGTACAACGCCTTTTCGCCGTACGCCACGCTCAAGCACGCGATGGGCGACGCGCAGAGCATGGCCCTGCTCCGTTCAGACGAGAAGGCCGCGCTGCACGTGCTGGACGTCATCGCGGAGGATACCTGTCTGCTCATCGAGGGCATCCTGACGCAGACCGGCACGCGGGGGATGATGCTGCCCCTGCAGGGGGCGGAGCGGGGGCGTTTTTCGCCGGAGGAATACGCGCGGCTGATCGCCCCCAGCGACCGGCGCGTCGTCCTGCGCGCAAATGAGCTGTCGGACGCAAACCTCCTGCACCTGTGCGGCTGGGACGGCGTGCCCAACCAGCTCGACCTGTGGAAGGACTATCCGGGCCGCATCGTCAACTGGGCGGTGGGCGTGGAGGGGCTCAGCCTCGCGGAGGGACGCTCGCTTTTCCCGGGCCGCGTGGTCATGGGCGGCTTCGACAACCGGGAGGGCGCGCTGCTGCACCGGGGAGGGAAGGGGCAGGTGCGCTCGTTCACGCGCACGCTTTTGAACGAGGCGGGCGCGGAGGGCCTGATCGTGGGCGCGGACTGTTCCCTGCCCCGGGACATCGACCCCGCCCGCATCCGCTGGGTGATCGAGGCGCTCGAGGAGGCCTGAAGATTTTGCTTGCCACGGCGCGCGCTTTGGGCTATCATGAGGGAAAAGTTCATCCGTACGGGAGGCGAATATCCTTTGAAAGAAGCACGCATGATCCTCGACCGGGATTATCGCATTGGCGAGGTCGACCGGCGCATCTACGGTTCGTTTCTGGAACACCTGGGCCGCGCCATCTACACCGGGATTTACGAGCCCGGCCATCCGCTCGCGGACGAGCAGGGCTTCCGTCTGGACGTGCTGGGCCTCGTGCGCAAGCTCGGCGTGCCCATCGTGCGCTGGCCGGGCGGCAACTTCGTTTCCGGCTATAACTGGGAGGACGGCGTTGGGCCCAGGGAGGGCCGTCCGAAGCGCCTGGACATGGCGTGGTTTTCGACCGAGTCCAACGCGGTGGGCATCCACGAGTTCTGCGACTGGGCGAAGAAGGCCGACAGCAGCGTGATGATGGCGATCAACCTGGGCACGCGCGGGGTGGACGCGGCGCGAAACATCGTGGAATACTGCAACCATCCGGGCGGAAGCTACTGGTCCGATCTGAGGCGGCAAAACGGCGCGCAGGAGCCCTTCGGCGTAAAGCTCTGGTGCCTGGGCAACGAGATGGACGGCCCCTGGCAGATCGGCCATAAGACCGCGCAGGAGTACGCGCGCGTCGCCTCTGAGGCGGGCAAGGTCATGAAGTGGATCGATCCGTCGATCGAGCTGGTGGCCTGCGGCTCGTCCAGCCTCACCATGCCCACGTTCGGGGATTGGGAGCGCACGGTGCTGGAAGAGGCGTACGACACGGTCGATTACGTCTCGCTGCACCAGTATTACGGCAACGCGGCGGGCGACACGCCCACGTTCCTGGCGCAGAGCGTCAACATGGACGCGTTCATCCGCAGCGTCGTGAGCATCTGCGATGCCGTACAGGGCAAAAAGCACGGGAAGAAGCAGATCAACCTTTCGTTCGACGAGTGGAACGTCTGGTATCACTCCAATGGACGCGACCAGAAGTATTACGACAGCCGCGTGTGGCGCGAGGCCCCGCCGCTGCTGGAGGACGACTATACCTTCGAGGACGCGCTGCTGGTGGGCAGCATGCTCATCACCCTGCTGCGCCACGCGGACCGCGTGAAGGTCGCCTGCATGGCACAGCTCGTGAACGTCATCGCGCCGATCATGACCCGCGCGGGCGGTGGCGCGTGGTGCCAGACGATCTTTTACCCCTTCATGCACGCCTCGCGCTATGGGCGCGGCACGGCGCTTTTGCCCGTGCTTAAAAGCCCGGCCTACGAGACGAAGGAGCTCGGCGCCGTGCCCTGCGTGGACGCGGTCGCGGTCGAAAACGAGGGGGGCGGCGTGACGGTCTTTGCGGTCAACAAGGACCTGCACGAGGACATCGCCCTCTCGCTGGACCTGCGCGCCTTTGAAAACCTGCGGGTGGCGGAGCACATCGTCCTGCACCACGACGACGTGGGCGCGAAGAACACGCTGGAAAACCCGGATGCGGTCGCCCCTGTGCGGGGCGCGGGCGGCGCGATGGAGGGCGGCAGGCTGACCGTAAAGCTCGGAAACCTCAGTTGGAACGTGATCCGGCTCGAAAAAGAAGCCTGATAGCGCACAAAAACCGGCGGCGCAGCCCTGAAGAGGCTATGCCGCCGGTTTTTCATGGCGATTCCGTGAGGAGACGAAGAGGGTTCGGCGCGGGGAGACGCAGGAACCTCCGTAGCTGCGATATTACGGCATCCCCGCAATCGCCTCTGCGAGCGCGCGGGCGTTTTCCTCGGGCGTTGCCCAGCTGGTGACGATGCGGATGGCGGTGCGCCCGTCCGAAAGCTGCTCCCAGACCTGAAAGCCGAAATCCCGCTCGAGATACGCGATCTGCGGGGCGGTCAGGATGGGGAAGAGCTGGTTGGTGGCCGTCTCCACGAAGAAGGGAACGTCCCTTTCGGAGAACGCGGCGCGGATCACCTGCGCCATCCCGTTCGCGTGGCGGGCAAGGCGCAGGTACAGGCCGTCCTGCATCAGCACGTCGAACTGATAGCCTGCGACGAAGCCCTTGGCGAGCATGCCGCCCCGGTTCTTGATGAGGTAGCGGAAGTCGGCCTTGAGGGCGGGGTTTACGAGCACCATTGCCTCGCCAATGAGCGCGCCGTTCTTCGTGCCGCCGATGTAAAAGGCGTCGCACAGGCCCGGCAGGTCGCTGAAGCGCACATCGCAGCCCTCGCTCGCGAGTGCCGCGCCCAGGCGCGCGCCGTCCATGTACAGGTACAGGCCGCACGCGTCGCAGGCCGCGCGTAAGCCGCGCAGCTCCTCCAGGCTGTACACCGTCCCCAGCTCGGAGGCGTTCGAGATGAACACCGCGCGCGGGCGCACCATGTGCTCGTCCGTATGGGCGGCGGCGATGCGGCGTACGGCCTGCGCGGTCAGCTTGCCGTCGTGGGAAGGGGCGGTCAGGATCTTGTGGCCCGCGCCCTCGAGCGCGCCGGTTTCGTGCGTGTTGATGTGGCCGCAGTCCGCGCAGATGACGGCCTCGTGCGGGCGCAGGAAGGCGCTCAGCGCGACGAGGTTGGCGCTGGTGCCGCCGGTGAGCAGGTGCACGTCCGCGTCCGGACGGTCGATCAGCGCGCGAATCCGCTCGTGTGCGCGAAGCGAGATGTCGTCCAGCCCATAGCCGCGCTGCTGGCGCAGGTTGCCCTCCGCCATGGCTTCGAGGATGCGCGGGTGCGCGCCCTCGCTGTAATCGTTCAGAAACAGAATCATGAAATGCGCCTCTTTTCTCGCGTGAATCTGTCTGGCAGTTTAGCACAGGACGGGAAAAAACACAAGCGCGCGGCGCGTCAGAGCGATGTGAAATACGGGTTTTCGTAGTCGCGGCCCGCGCAGACCACGGCTTCGCCCGTCGCGTTGTTGTACATCACCGACCATTGCGTGTCGCTGTCGGACGTCACGTCCTCAAAGGGCTGGCTGACGGCGGACAGGAGCGCCATGCCCTCCTCCATCGTGAGCACACCGCCCTTTTCCGCCAGCGTTCGCACGAGCAGGTCGTAGCGCTCCAGCCCCTTGCCCTGGCCGTAATAGGCGGGCGTCTGCAAAAAGTTGGTGCAGGCCTGATAGGGCGTGTCTGCGCGCACGACGCTCATGACGTCGCCCTCGAATTCGACGACGGCGGAATGGCCCTGCGCGTCCGCGATCTGGAAGTGGTAGCTGCTGCCCGCCGAGGCGTGCATGTCGTAGCGCGAGAGCAGGTCGATCGCCTCGTCCACGCTCGCGGCCTTGTCCAGCACCAGCCGCACCGCGGCGGTGGTGCTGATGGGCGTCTTGCCCGTCTCCTGCGCCGTCGGCTCGGTGGGAATGAGCAGCACGCCGATGGACACGCCCTTCTCGTTCACGCCGTCCAGCGGCGCGTAAGGCGCGGCGAGCAGGATGAAGGAAGAAAGCAGCGAATCCGGCAGCTTGCCCTCGCCGTAACCCAGAAAGCCCATGTTGACCATCGAAAGAGACGCATATCCGTCCTTCGGCTGCGTGCGCACGAGCAGCGCGGGCGAGTAGGAAAGGTCGAAGTTGCGCCCGAATATCGCCTCTCCTTCGGGGGTGACGGCGTTAAACGTCGAGCAGCCGAGGTCGGGGATGCTGAACGGCAGGGGGATGCCCTTGAGCAGCGTGCGGGTGACGAAGGCGATCAGCTCCGCATCGCTCGCAGAGCCCTCCGCCAGGTACTTGTCAAAGCCGTAGTCGCCCAGGTAGTTCATGGTGTACAGCGGGTATTCGCGCTGCTTTTCGACCGTCATCAGCGTGCGCAGCTCGCCTTGAAACAGCGTAAGCAGGGCCGCAAGGGCGACGACCAGCGCGAGAAGGACGCAGACCAGCAGGATTCGCAGCGGGTGGCGCCGGGCGGAATGCTTGGGGGTGGATGTCATGGCGTTTTCTCCTTTGATGTTCTAATATTTTGATATTCAATATAAACGGGAGAAAGGATACCATAACAGGCACATTCTGTCAAGCGCCATGAGTGGACGAAACAGACAAAATCTGCTATACTGAATGCAGCAAACCGATGATGCGGCTGCAGGCCGCGGCAAAAGAGGAGAGAACAGAGATGAACACGACGCTTATCATCATGGCGGCGGGCATGGGATCGCGCTATGGCGGCAACAAGCAGGTGGACGCGATCGGGCCGGGCGGCGAGATCCTGATGGAGTATTCGATTTACGACGCAATCCGCGCGGGCTTTAACAAGGTAGTCTTTATCATCAAACGCGAAATGCTGGATACCGTGCGCGAGATGGTGGGCGACCGCATCGCGAAAAAGGTGAAGGTCGAATACGCCTTTCAGGATTTTTCTTCGCTCCCTGCGTTTTATCAGGTGCCGGCGGGGCGCACCAAGCCGTTCGGCACGGTGCACGCCATCCTCTGTGCGCGGGACGTCGTGCATGAGCCCTTCGCGGTGCTCAACGCGGACGATTACTACGGCGTGCCCGCCTTTCAGTCCATGCACGACTGCCTGCAAAGCCTCGCGCCCACGGGCGAGGCGGCGATGGTCGGATACCGCCTGTGCAACACGGTCTCCGAAAACGGCACGGTGACGCGCGGCGTCTGTTCGCTGCTGGACGGCAAGCTGGCCGCGGTCAAGGAGACGTACAAGATTCGCCCCTTCCCGGACGGCACCATCCGCGATACCTCCCAGAGCGAGGAGGGCGCGGCGCTCGACCCGCAGGCGCTGGTCTCCATGAACTTCTGGGGCTTCACCCCGTGGATCTTCGAGGCGGCGGACGCCTACTTTACCGCGTTCTTAAAGGCGCTTGCGCCGGACAGCGTGAAGGGCGAGTGCCTGCTGCCGATCATGGTGGACGACCTGATGCGGGCGGGCGGGCTGTCGGTGCGCGTGCTCTCCACGGACGCGGTCTGGTTCGGCATTACCTACAGGGAGGACAAGCCCTACGTCATGGGCGAGCTGAAGGCGCTGCACGCCGCGGGCGTGTACCCGAAGACGCTCAGAGACTGAGATGAGCCGGAAGCTGGGCTTCCGGTGTCCTTTTGTCCAAATGAAATGGGTTAGGAGGCGCGCGGGGAGAGAATCCCGCCGGTTGCATGAACAGGACGATTGGCATTTTGGCGCACGTGGACGCGGGCAAGACCACCCTGTCCGAGCAGATTCTTTACCTCGCGGGCGTCCTGCGCGCGCCCGGACGGGTGGATCATCAGGACGCCTTCATGGATGCGGACGCGCTGGAGCGGCGCCGGGGCATTACCATCTTTTCCGGGCAGGCGGTCTTTGCGCTGGGGGAAAATCAGTACACCCTGCTCGACACGCCCGGCCACGCGGATTTTTCGGCGGAGATGGAGCGCGCCCTGCAGGTGCTGGACGCGGCCATTCTGGTCGTGAGCTGCGTGGAGGGCGTGCAAAGCCACACGGAGACGGTCTGGCGGCTCGCGCGGCAGGCGGGGCTTCCGGTCTTTTTCTTCCTGAACAAGACGGATCGGGAGGGGGCGGACGTCCGGCGCACGCTGGACGGCATCCGCGCGCGGCTCACGGGAGACTGCGTGCTGCTGGACGCGGGCGCGGCGGAGGGCTCGTTTGCGCCCGCCGCGAAGGAGGAAATCGCCGCGCGCGACGAGGCGCTGCTGGAGGGCTACCTCGCGGGTACGGCATCTAGCGAGGACTTTCTGCGCGCAGCGCGGCTGGAGACGGCGCAGAGACAGCTGTTTCCGGCCTTCGCGGGCGCGGCGCTCAGGGGGGAGGGCGTGCGGGAGCTGCTCTATGGGCTCGACGCGCTGCTCAAAGACGCAGCGCCCCAGCTCGATGCGCCCTTCGCGGCCCGTGTCTTTCGCGTGCGGCGCGACGCACAGGGCGCGCGGGTCGTGCATATGAAGGTGCTCTCCGGCGCGCTCTGCGTCAAGGATGAGGTCGCAAGCCTGACGCGCGCGGGCGAGGCGGTGCGCGAAAAGGTGCACGAGCTTCGCGTGTACAGCGGCGACAAGTATCGCGTGGTTCAGCGGACGCAGGCGGGGGACGTGGTCGCGGCGACGGGGCTGGAGACGCCGCTTCCGGGCGACCGTATCGGCGGCGCACCCGCGCTTTCCCGCTTCGACACGCGCCCGATGCTCCGCGCGCGCGTGTTGTTTTCGCCGCCGCTTTCAAAGGACGCGGTGCTTTCGGCGCTGCGGCTGCTGGAGCAGGAGGACCCTGCGCTCTCGGTGGGCGCGGACCCAGATTCGGGCGACCTGGAGGTCAGCGTCATGGGCCCGATTCAGCTGGAAGTGCTGACGGAGCTTCTGGAGGCGCGCTTTCGCATGCGCGTCGGCTTTGGTCAAAGCCGCATCCTCTACATGGAGACGATCGCGGACGAGGCGATCGGCACCGGGCACTACGAACCGCTGCGCCACTACGCGGAGGTGCGCCTGCGCCTCACGCCCGGGCCGCGCGGCAGCGGCGTCACGTTTGACAGCGTATGCCCGGTGGATTTGCTCGCCCTGAACTGGCAGCGCCTCGTCCATACGCACGTGATGGAGCGCACGCACCGCGGCGTGCTGACGGGCGCGCCGCTGACGGACGTGCGCGTGACGCTGCTCACGGGACGCGCGCACCTCAAGCACACGGAGGGCGGCGACTTCCGCGAGGCGACCTACCGCGCGATCCGGCAGGGGCTGATGGGCGCGCGCTCTGTGCTGCTCGAGCCGGTCTGCCGCTTTACCCTCACCGCGCCGGAGGAATCGCTGGGCCGAATCCTCTCCGACCTCACGCGCCTGCGCGCGGACTTCGATGCGCCCGTGAGCGCGGGCGGCCTCGTCGCGCTGTCGGGGCTCTGCCCGGCGGCGACGTTCCTACAGTATCCGCCGGAGTTTACGGCGGCGACGCGCGGGCGCGGGGCGGTGTCGTTCGCCCTGTCGCACTACGCGCCCTGCGCGAACGCGGAGGAGGTCGTCGCGCTCGCGGGCTATAACCCGCTCGCGAGCCTCTCCGATACGCCGGATTCCGTGTTCTGCAGCCACGGCGCGGGCTTTGGCGTCAGCTGGCGCGAGGCGCCGAACTGGGCGCACTGTCCGCTCCCGGAGCGGGAGGCGAAGCCCTTCGTCCCGTAAGCTGCCTGCCAAGGGAGGGAAACCTATGGAAGAGCGCTTTTTGCGCACCGGGCTGGACAAGTCCCTGCCGCACATCGGCGTCATCATGGAAAAGCGGGATACGGCGGCGTATCCGCGCTTTGAGCTGCCGAAGGGGTATCGCTTTAGCGCGTTTGAGCCGGGCTTTGAAGCGCGGTGGGCGCGATTGCAGCACCTGGTAGGCCACGTCGATTCTCTGCAGGAGGCGGAGGAAGTCTTCCAAAGCGGGTTTCTCCTGGGCTGTGGGACGGACTGGGCGCAACCGCGGCCGCCCGAACGGAGGGATATACCTGCCGAGGCGTTTCCCTGCTATGAAGAGATGCGCAGACGTCTTCTCTTCGTGACGGATGCAGCGGGAGACGTCGTGGGTACGGGCGCGCTCTGGCCGGGCCGTCACTTCGGGGTGGAGCGCCAGCGCCTGCACTGGGTCGCCGTGCATCCGGACCATCAGGGGCGGGGAATCGCCAAGGCGTTGGTGACACGCCTGCTCGACCTGTATAACGAGCTGGGGTATGCGGGCTACGTGTACCTGACCTCGCAGACGTGGAGCTATCGGGCGCTTTCGGTTTACGGCAAGTTCGGATTCCGGCCGTATCTGGGCGCAAAGCCGCCGAATTGGCTGTCGGTAAACCTCGCTTCGCAGGCGCGCGAACCCTGGGATTACGAGGAAAGGAACCGCGAGGCGTGGGCGATGATCCAAGACAAGATCGACGCCTATGAGCGGTCGCGGCGTCCGTAAACGCCGGGGATGAAAAACAGCGGACGGGGCCTCTCCTGAAATGCAGGCGATGGCCCCGTCCAATTTTTTCTCCGTCATTTGTAGTCGAGCAGAACCGTGCCGTCCTCCTGTACGCGGACGGCCTCGCGATCTAGATAGAGCGCGTCGATAGCCGACAGGAACGCCTCCCGGCTGGCATAGCGGGGCCTGAAGCTCTCGAGCACGGCCTTGGCGCGCGCGGCGCCGTTTGCGAGCAGCCGGTGCGCCGTGAGCAGCAGGATCTTCGCGGGCACGACGCAGGCCATCTCCGGGTCTGCGATGCGGTAGTTGTCGCCGTGCCCCAGCCCCTGCGAGCCCTTGATGTAGGGATGGACGACCGGCATCACGCAGCTCAGGTCGCCCATGTCCGTGCAGCCCGTGTCCCACGTGCCGTCATAGGCCGCCTCGCAGGCGCCGAGCACCGCCTCCGCCGCCTCGCAGGCCGTCCGCGCGAGCGTGCGGTCGTTCAGCAGCGGGGAATAGCCGGGGCGGTCCTGCAGGTGCACGCTTGCGCCGAAGGCAGCCGCGCAGCCCGCCATCGCGCGGTTGACGCGCTCGTTTGCCGCGCGTATCGCCTCCATCGTCGCGCCGCGCACGTAGCTTTCCACCACCACCGTGTCTGGGATGGCGTTGACCGCCTGTCCGCCCTTCGTGATGATGGGGTGAAAGCGGATGTGGTCTTCGTCCCGGAACGTCTCGCGCAGCGCGTTGACCGCGGAGAGCGCCGTCGTCGCCGCGTACAGCGCGTTGATTCCTTCGTGCGGCGAGCCGCCCGCGTGCGCGGCTACGCCCGTGAACGTCATCTGCTTGGTGACGCAGCCGTTGCAGCCCTCTCCGACGAGCATCGCAGGGCCCTCGCTGTGGGCGCTGTTGTGGATCATCATCGCCATGTCCACGCCGTCGAAGAAGCCGCGCGCGAGGAACTCCACCTTGCCGCCGAGATAGCGGATCACGCCCCGCTTTCTGAGCGCCTCGCGGTAGCCGATCTCGATGAGCTCCTCCGCAGGCACGACCATCAGCCGGATCGACCCGCACAACCCGTCCAGCGCGCCCGGCTCGCGCAGCGCCGCCGCCAGTCCGGCCATCGCGGCGCACTGCGCGCTGTGGCCGCAGGCGTGCACAGCGCCCGTCTCGGGGTTCGCGTCCGGGTGGTTCCTGCAGATGAGCGAGTCGAGCTCCGCGAGCAGGGCTACCTTCGGGCCCGGATGACCCGTGTCCACGTCTGCGTAAAAGCCGGGGATGTCGCCCGCGCGCGTGAGGCGGTAGCCGAGGGCTTCGAAGTGCGCGGCCATGTACCGGTCCGCCTCCCATTCGCGATAGCCGGTCTGGGGGTGGGCCCAAAGAAAGTCCTGCGTACTGAGGATCGCGCCGCGGTGCCTGTCCACGAGCGAAATGAGCTGAGCGTCCTGCATTGAAGAGCCCCTCTTCCTGTTTTTCTTCCATTATACCGCATCTGCCGCCCGCCGCAAGGGGAAGCGGCGTTTTTGGACGGCGCGAAGCCCGGCGGCAGGAATTTACGGGTGTGCGGCGAATGCAAGAAGAAAAGCGAATGGAACACGCTGGGAGGAATGGAAGATGGAGGAACGATACAAGGCCGTGCACGCGATGCTCGCGGCCAGGCCGCGCGCCGGGCTGGGCTTTTTCCCGACGCCGCTGCATCGGTTGAGCCGCCTGTCGCAGATGCTGGGCGTCGAGCTGTACGTCAAGCGGGACGACTTTTCCGGCAGGAGCCTCTTTGGTGGAAATAAGGTTCGGAAGCTCGAATATCTGCTGGGCGACGCGCTGGCCGGAGGCTGCGATACGGTGTTCACCTACGGCGCGACGCAGTCCAATCACGCGATGCAGACCGTGACCGCCTGCCGCATGCTGGGCCTGAACCCGATCCTCTACCTGAACGCGTACGTGGAGCCGGATGCGCGCGACGTGCGCTCCAACATGCTGCTGGACCGCGTTCTGGGCGCGGAGATGCACATCGTCGAGGGGGAAGAGGGCGAGAGCGAGGCGGCGACGGAGGCGCGCTGCTTCGCGCTTGGCCGCGCGCACGCCGCGAGGCTTGAGGCCGAGGGGCGCCACTGCTACGACATCCCCCTCGGCGGAGCGAGCGCCGTCGGATCGGCGGGCTTCGTCGGCGGTTATCTGGAATTGCGCGAGCAGTGCGATGCCGAAGGCATCGCGCCGGACTGCGTGTTCAGCGCGACGGGTACGGGCGGAACCGTCGCGGGCCTCTGCGCGGGCCGCCGCCTGCTGGGCGGAGGGCCGCGGATCCAGGCGATCGCCGTCAGCGACAAGGATGCGGCGTACGAAGCGCGCTGCGCAGCGCTCGCGACCGAAACGCTGCGCTATCTGGGGAGCGGCGAGTCGGTCGGCGCGGACGAAATTTGCGTGGATCGCGGCTACTTTGCACCGGGCTACGAGCAGCCGAACGAAGCCGCTACGGAGGCGATTCGCCTGCTCGCAAGGACAGAGGGGCTGCTTCTGGATCCCGTCTATACGGGCAAGGCGTTTGCTGGAATGCTGGACTACGTGCGCTCGGGCAGGGTGGCGGCGGGCAGCACGGTGGTATTTTGGCATACAGGCGGCGCGACGGCGCTTTTTGCGGAAAGGGAGATTTTGGGCGATTTGGCCGATTGAAGCGCGAAGGACGAGAAACGGAGGTTTTTTAACATGTTGTATCCGTCGATGACGCAGAGCCGTCTGGTCTTCAGCCTGGACGGCATATGGGATTTTCAACTGGACGATGGGCTTTCGGCGCAGGAGGGCTGGGCGGGAAGGCGCCTGCCGCACCTGCGCGCCATGGCCGTGCCCAGCGCTTATAACGATCTGTACGAAGGGCGCGACTTTCGCGAGCACGTGGGCAACCTCTGTTACCAGCGGACGTTTGAAATACCTGCGCTTTTGCCGGGAAAGCGGGTGCTGCTGCGCTTTGGCAGCGTGACCCATCAGGCGAGCGTATACGTGAACGGCGAGCTCGTGGCGCGGCATAGGGGCGGCTTCCTGCCCTTCGAGGCGGACGTTACGGGCGCGGCGCGTCCGGGCGAGAACCTGCTGACGGTGCTGGTAAACAACGTCGTGGACGAGACGACGCTGCCCGCGGGGCGGATGACCACGCGGCGCGTGGAGGGCCTGCCGGACAAGGCGATCGACCTGCCGAACTTTGACTTTTTCAACTATAGCGGCATCATGCGCCCGGTGAAGCTGATGCTCGTGCCGAACGTGCGCATCACGGACGTCGCGATCGTCGCGCACGCGGACGGGCGGCTCTCCTGCCGCGTAGAGACGTCCGGGGCGGGCGAAATTTCCGCGCGCGTGCTGGACGGCGAGGGACGGGAGCTCGCCGCGTTTACAGGGGCCGCGTTTGAGGGAAGGGTAGAGGGCGTCACGCCCTGGTCGCCGGAGCAGCCGGCGCTTTACCGCCTGGCGGTGCGCCTCGCGGGGGCGGACGGCGAGGACGTGTACGAGGAGCCGTTCGGCTTCCGGGACGTGACCCTCGAAAACTGCCGCGTCTGCCTGAACGGAAAGCCCGTATATCTCAAGGGCTTCGGCAAGCACGAGGACAGCCCGGTAAACGGGCGCGGGTTTAACGAGGCGTACAACGTCAAGGACGTCGCCCTGCTCAAGTGGCTCAACGCCAATTCCTTCCGCACCAGCCATTATCCGTACAGCGAGGAAATGCTGCGCCTGTGCGACCGGGAGGGGATCCTCGTGATCGCGGAGGCGCCCGCCGTCGGGCTGCACACGGGCTTTTCGGCGGTGGGTCTGTTGGGCGGCGAACCGAACGGCACCTGGAAGACGATGAAGACGGCGGAGCACCACAGGGACGTGATCGGCGAGATGATCGCGCGCGACAAGAACCACCCGTGTGTGGTGATGTGGAGCGTGGCGAACGAGCCCGCGAGCGAGGAGGAGGGGGCCAGGGAGTACTTCGAGCCGCTGACGAATCTGGCGCGTACGCTCGACCCTCAGCGCCGCCCGGTGACGATCGTGACGTACGGAGGCTCCACGCCGGAGACGTGCAAGGTCGCGGAGCTGTGCGACGTGCTGGTGCTCAACCGCTATCGAGGCTGGTACGACACGGCGGGCGACCTGCCTGCGGCGGCTAAGCTGCTGGAGGACGAGCTGCTGGGCTTCCACAGGCGCTGTCCTGACAAGCCGATCATGCTGGGCGAGTACGGCGCGGATACGATCGCGGGCCTGCACGACGCGACGCCGGGCCTTTTCAGCGAGGAATATCAGGCGGCTTTTTTAAAGGCCTACGGCGAGGTTTTTGACCGCCTGCCGTTCATCACGGGCGAGCATGTCTGGAACTTTGCGGACTTTGCGACCGCGGAGAACATCATGCGTGTGGGCGGCAACAAGAAGGGCGTGTTCACGCGCGAGCGCAGGCCTAAGCTGGCGGCGCACTTCCTGCGGGCGCGGTGGGAAAAGAAATAAGGAGCGCATGAAAAATGCTGCCGGCAAATGGCTGCCGGCAGCATTTGGGTAGAATGATTTATGCCGGCGTTTTTGGGGATGGAGGCCTTGCTTGCGTGCTGAGGCGGGCACATCTCGCATTGCAATGCGATAGTGTGAATCAGAATATATGTTTTTAATAGGACTGCGAATTAAAAATTCTGGTTCTGAACTCTGTGCGGGAGCCTGCCATAAGGATGTGGTAGAGAAATTGAGGGATAAACCACATAAACATAGGGAAATGAAAAGACCGCCGATAAACGTCGACGGCCTTTTTCCTGGTCGGAGCGTAATTGTAGGACTTGGAGCGAACTGGAAAAACAATTTTATAGACGCAAGCGGCAAGCTGTACTCATTCTGTCTTTTTTGGTTTCATGGCCAATCCAGCTACAAAAACAATTTGCAGAATTGGCCAGCCCACATAGTTTATCCAAGGGTTAAAAAAGGTTGGTATTAAATAGCCAATTCCTCCAAGGACGCTACTAAGAATTAGAAGACAGAAAAAAGCTATTACTTTAGTCTGCCTGTCTTTAAATGTGTTCATAAAAGGAATACATAAAGTTATTAGCAAAGAAAGAACAGCACCAGATAGAAATTTAAATAACATAACTGTTTTGACATCATCGCTATTTGAATTTTGAGCAGCACTGGAAATGGACCAGTTTCTTTGTTGGTCTATTTCCACAAGTATAGCATCATACTCTTTTTTAAGTAAGGGCTCTTGGGATATTTCTTCATAGTCAAACTGTGAAATACTTTGTAAAATACGAATTCGTTTTTCGATTCGATGATAAAAAAAGTAGTTGGCATCAATGTAAGGAAAAACAAGTGCACACACGAATATAACTACTGCTATAAAAGCATATAGTTTTGGATTTTTTAAGTTTTTCTCTATTCCACTAATGATTGCTTCTAGAAATTTATCCATATTTTCATCCTTAAACATAAATAATATTTAATAAAGTATAGCACTTATAGTAAATCCTGTCACTCAGTTTTGCTTCCGAGTGAATTGTGGGACTTAACCGTTTTTTATATCTGATAAACCTGCTAAACAAAGGCGTAGTAAAAGACCGCCGACAAAAGTCGACGGTCTTTCCAATGGTCGGAGTGGAATTATAGGATTTGAAGAAACCCAGTAAAATCAATGGTTTGTAGGCAATCAGAAAGCAGTATTTACAACAAAAAACTAAACTATGAGCAAAGCGCCGCCCTATGGAGATGAACTGCCCCCCTAATGTTAGACAGTATGGTATACTGAAAACGTTGGGGGTGCTTTTTATGCCAAAAGGGAGACCAAACAAGCGATACACGCCAGAGTTTAAGACGATAGTGGTAGAAACAATGCAACAGGAAAGGTTGAGTTACAAGGAAGCAGCGCGACAATTCGAGGTTGGAGACGACAAGCGGGTCGCGGCGTGGGAGCGTATTTACCTAACAGAAGGTCCGGAAGGCTTTTGCGTGGAGCGTCGTGGACGCGGGAGTAAGGGACGTCCACCAAGGCTACCTGAAAAAACAGAAGAAGACTTGCTTGCAGAAGTGCAGCGGCTACGAGCGGAGAATGCGTACCTAAAAAACTTGCAAGCCTTGGTTTTGGAAGACGAGCGACGCCAGCACAAAAAACACTGGTGATTCAAAAACTGAGGCAAGATTTTCGGCTGGATCTGCTCCTTTCCATCGCTCAACTCCCGCGTGCCACTTACTATTACCACATAAAGCGACAGGCCGCGCCAGAAAAATACAAATGGGAAAAAGAGTTGATATCGGCCATCTATCATGAGCACAGAGGTCGCTACGGCTACCGCCGTATCACAGACGAATTGCGTGACAAAGGTTTTGTCCTCAACCACAAGACGGTACAGCGACTGATGCGTGACCTGAAACTCATTTGCCGCGTCCGGATGAAAAAATATCATTCCTACAAAGGAGAAGTTGGCAAAATTGCGCCAAATCTGCTGGAGCGCAAATTTGAAGCAGAGAAGCCGAATCAAAAGTGGGTGACCGATGTCACGGAGTTCAGTCTCTTTGGGCAAAAACTCTACCTGTCGCCAATCCTCGACCTGTGCAGCCGGGATATCGTCAGCTACACCATTTCGGACAGGCCAGCGCTGTCTATGGTGACAACTATGCTGAACAATGCCTTTGCAAAAATTTCGGATGGAACAAATCTTATCCTACACTCCGACCAAGGCTGGCAGTATCAGCACAAGCAGTACCAAAGAATGCTCAAAGAAAAAGGAATTTATCAGAGCATGAGTCGCAAAGGCAACTGTTTGGACAACGCGGTGATTGAAAGCTTCTTTGGCCTGCTCAAGAGTGAGCTGCTGTATTTGCAGACGTTTCATTCCATGGAACATTTTAAGAATGAACTGACTGACTATCTTGATTACTACAACAACCGTCGTCGCAAGGCAAAGACAATGGGCTTGCCACCTGCGATGCACAGACAGCAAGCCCTTGCGGCTGCTTAATTAAACTATTTGTCTAACTTTTGGGGGTCACTTCAAGACTATGGGCGGCGTTTTCATATATCCTCGTAGGCCACGCCGTTAGGTTTGGCCTTTTTTCATGCCAAGAAAGAGGAGGTATCCGTGAATGGCAGACGAAACGAAAATCACCGGCACGGGGGAAACGCCCGCGCCGGAGTCCCATGAGCCTGAGACACCGGGCCCCCCTACCGCCGAGCAGGGCGTGATTCCGGGGATTGACAATCCCCCCGCGTCTTCGGATAAGGTGACCAACCTCTCGGATGTTCTGGAGGGCGCTGGCGGCGGTGACGAGGCCGCCGTGACGGATAAGAAAGACCCGCCCGCGCCGGAGGTGACTGATTCCCCTGATGGCCCGACCCAAAGGGGTAAGTCCCTGGAGGATGATGACCGTCAGGAGTGGGAAATACCCAGCGCCGAACTGGAGGCCCGCAAGCAGAAGCCCAAGCGGGGCCGCCCGCCCAAAACCCAGGATACCCCCAGCAAGGGCAAGCGGGCCGCACCGGGCAAGGCAGGCCGCGCTCCCAAGGCCGCCGATAAAGGAGGCTCGACTGCTGAGAACCCTCCGGCCCCCACGGTTGACCCGCCCGAGCCCCGCGATGCTTCCAGCGGCGTGGAGGAGAAGGTTGAATATATCAACCTGTCGGAGCTCCACCCCTCCCCGCTCAACCCCTTCGGCGTGCGGGATGATGTGGAAATGCAGGCCCTGGTGGAAAGCGTCAAGACGGGCCGTGTGAACCAGCCCGCGCTGGTGCGCCCCCATCCCGATGGCGGCTACGAGATTATCGCGGGCCACCGTCGGCACAAGGCCAGCGAACTGGCCGGGTACTTCAATATGCCGTGTATCGTCCGGCAAATGACCGATGATGAGGCCATTATCGCCATGACGGACGATAACCTCCGGCACCGGGAAAAGCTATTGCCCAGCGAGAAGGCCCTGGCCATCAAACAGCAATATGAGGCGATCAAGCACCAGGGGGCTCGTGGGGATGACGAGGAGGCAGGTAAGCTCTCCCTTGCCCAGGTGGGTGAGCGCAACGGCATGAGCATCAAGACGGTGCAGCGGTATCTCTGGCTGGATGACCTTGTTCCCGAACTGAAAAAGACAATGGACGAGGGCAAGCTGTCCTTTACCCCCGCCGTGGAGATTTCCCGTATCCGGCCTAAGCTCCAGAAGTATATCGCCGCTTCCATTGATACACTGGGCTCCCCATCCCAGGGACAGGCAAAGCGGATGCGGGAGCTGGACAAGAAAAAAGAACTGAATACCGATGTGGTTGATACCATTTTGAGTGAAGTAAAAAAGAAGGAGGATCGCAACGTGATTATTACTGGCGCTGAACTGGAGAAGTATTTCGGCCCGGAGGCCCCGGTTGATGAAATGAAGGGCCAGATTCTGGCCCTGCTGGACGAATGGAAGGAGAAACAGCCCCCGGAGTTGGGCAAGGGCGACAAAAAGGTGGATATGGAAAAGGAGTAACCTCTGGCCATCGTGACCAGAAGTTTTTTCTTTCCCCGCGTCCCCCCTACTGAAAGGGTCTGGTGGTTTATATCCCCCGTCGCCGCCTATCTCCGGGCGCGGGCGGGAGCTGGCTGTCAAGGGGGCGGCACGCCCCGCCGCTTGCGGCGGTTTGCCCTTGACGGCCTGCCCCGGCTGTGCCACACCCAGCGGCGCGGCAGGGGTATATCCTCCAGAGCCGCCCCCTTTCCCTGGATAGGGAAAGGGCGGGGGGATAGGGTTGACCGCTCCCCCGCAACTCAATTTAGAAATTGGAGGTTCTCATTATGAAACGACCCCTTGCGTATATAACCGCCGCGTGGCGCGGCGATCCCTGCGAGGTGACGCAACAGGCGGCGGAATACTGCCGAACCGTGTATGAGGCGGGCTTTGCTCCCATCTGCCCGACGCTGTATCTTCCCCTGTTCCTCAATGACGCGGTGCCGGAGGAGCACAAGAACGGCATCGACATGGGCCGCGACCTGCTCCGGCGCTCCCGTGTGCTGGTGGTGTGCGGCATCCCTATTACTGAGGAAATGAAAAACGACATCGCCGTGGCCCAGCGGCTGGGGATCACGGCTACCACCCTGGAGGGCATCCTGACGGTCAAGGGCCAGGGGCGCCGTTAATTGTGTCTCTACTTTGAGCTGATTTCGCTAAATCAGTCAGGCTTCAATACATCTCCAAATATTGCATCAATAATATTTTTGTTTTTCTCCCGTTGAAAGGCAATTTCTTCGGCCGTCATTCGTGATAACGCAACAAACACTTGTGTTTTCTCATAAAATGTCAAACAAAGTGTTCTAACTTTCATGGCATCCTCTGGGCTGAACTGATATGTAAAGATAGCGGGATTATTCCCTTTTACTTCAGTGTGCCAATGTGGCATTTCCATTTCAATCATTTTACATGCCCTTGCATTGAAAACAGTGCTCTCAATCGCTTCTGGATGAAAACAAAGCCGTGTTACGATTTGGCAGTCACCCTCGAAGCGCACCCCAAAGTCATAATAATACAATGCACGAGCTATCGCTTCAAAGGAGTGGAACAGCCGGATCATATCCACGTTAACCCACTGAACTGGAAAAACTGTATTTTCTGTTCTAATTTCATCCTCACTTTCAACTACTACTAGTCGTGGATTTCTATCTCTTGCTCGTCTTACTTTCGTACATGTATGAATATAGGCCTCGGCATTATTCCCCGTCCTTGATGCAAGACAGACCATCAGGTATTCGTCATCATTTGACTTCCGCAAATTATGCTCATCACAAGATGGAACGGTAATTAAATCTTTACGCAAATCTTTGCCGTATATTTTTTTAATATCCTTTGTTTCTGGAAATAAACACTTTGGTGGAACATGCTCTTTTGAAGTTGCAGGCGCTCCGCACCAATAGCACCGTTCTTGTTCTTCCAAATCGATCCCCCCTTTTGACATTATTATATCATAACAACAACTTTTTTGAAGGTGGTGAAGCTACTGGTAAGTGACGAAATTTCCCGGAGCGCCATCGCCATCACCGTCCGGGCCAGCAAGCTGACGGCGCAGGGACTGGCCTATGTGCTGGGCGCGGCGGCCAGGAAAATCCGCAAAGCCCAGCGGGCTGCCCAAACGCCCCAGGGCAAGCAGAGCGTGAGAAAGCTCATGGGCCAGGTTGGGGACACCAGTGGCATGGAGCTGCCCGGCGATACCCGGCTGTTTGACCGGGTGGCCCGGCGCTGGGGCGTGGACTACGCCATCCGGCCCGTGGATAAGGGTAAGTACCTGTTGTTGTTCAAGGCAAGACAGGCCGATGCTGTCACGGGCTGTTTTGCGGAATACTCCCGCCGTATGCTGAACCGCTCCAAGGATCGGCGCGTCCCCATCCGGGAACAGCTCAAACGCGCCCAGGCGTTGGTATGCCAACAGCCCCAGCGCCAACGGGAAAGGGAAAAGGAGGTAGCGGCTGAGGACAGATAAAATACGCAAATACATTTTACCCAATCTACCTTATCTATTTATCCTGTGGGCCTGCCTGAAGGTGGGGACGGCCTACCGTCTGGCATCCGGCGCTGGCTTCGGTGAAAAGCTCATCGGGACGATCCAGACCATCGGCCCGGCCTTTGCCGACTTCGCGCCGGGGCTTGTACCTTTCGATTGGCTGGTGGGCATCGTGGGGGCGGCGGCCTTCCGGCTGCTCATCTACTGCAAGACGAAAAAGGCCAAGAAATACCGGCCCGACGCGGAGTACGGCAGTGCCCGATGGGGTACCCCCAAGGATATAGCCCCCTTCACCGATCCCAAGTTTGAAAACAACGTCATTCTCACCGGGACGGAGTTTCTCACCATGAACACCCGGCCCAAGATACCGGCCAACGCCCGCAATCTGAATTGCTGTATTATCGGCTCGTCCGGCTCCGGCAAGACTCGGTTTTGGCTGACCCCCCAGCTATTGCAGGCCAGCGCGGACAAAAACGGCGGATGCAGCTATGTGGTGGTAGACCCGAAAGGCGGCGTCCTCTCCCAAGTGGGCTGGTTTCTGCAAAAGAAGCGTGGGTACAGGATCAAGGTTTTTAACAGCATCGACTTTTCAAAATCCATGCACTACAATCCGTTGGCGTACATCCGCAACGAGGCCGACATTCTTAAGTTCGTCAACGCCCTGATCTCCAACACCAAGGGGGAGGGCAAGGAGGGCGATCCCTTTTGGACGAAAGCGGAAACCTTGCTGTATTGCTCCTTAATCGCCTATATCATTTTTGAGGCCCCCGCTGAGGATCGAAACATGAATACCCTGGTGGACATGATTTCCGGCATGGAGGTCAAGGAAGAGGACGACGACTTTATGAACGCGGTGGACTATATGTTCGCGGGGCTGGAAAAGCGCAAGCCGGATTGTTTCGCAGTGAAGCAGTATAAAAAGTACAAGTTGGCCAGCGGCAAGACGGCGCGCAGCATACTTATTTCATGCGGCGCTCGGCTGGCCCCCTTCGACATCCCCCAACTCCGGGAGATCATGTCCTATGACGAAATGGAGCTTGACCGCATGGGCGACAGACGGACGGCCACCTTTTTCTGCATTTCCGACACCGACACCACCTACAATTTTTTAGTGGCTTTGGCCTTTTCGCAGATGTTCAATTTGCTTTGTGAGAGGGCCGATACCGTCCACGGGGGCCGCTTGCCCCATCATGTGCGGGTGCTTTGGGATGAGGCTGCGAACACGGGACAGGTGCCCCAGCTCGAAAAGCTGGTGGCCGTTATCCGCTCACGCGAGGTCAGTCTGTGCCTGTTCTACCAGCAGATGGCGCAGTGTAAGGCCATTTATGACAAGAACGCGGAGACGATTTTAGGCAACATGGACAGCGTGATTTTCCTGGGTGGCCGGGAAAGCTCCACCATCAAGGAGATTTCAGAAAATTGGCTGGGCAAGGCCACCATCTCCATGCAGACCGAAGGGCGCTCCCGTGGACAGTCGGAAAGTTTCAACCTGAACACCCAGCGGCTGGGCCGGGAGCTGATGACCCCCGCCGAGCTCGCCACCATGCCGGGCGACAAGTGCATTTTGCAGCTCCGGGGCTTGCCGCCGTTCTACTCCCCCAAGTACGATCTGAAACAGCACCCCAATTACAAATACACCGCCGAGGCCAACAAGAAAAACGCCTTTGACCTGGGCCGCCTGATTGACCGGCGCATGAAGGACATAAACCCCGACGAGCTATATACCGTGTACGAGGTGGACGTGCCGGACGAGCACATGGAAGAGGACGAGGACATCCTCAACTATGACGATCTCGACGACCCGGACGCCTTTGTATAGCTTCTGGCCATCGTGGCCAGAAGATGAACCCGCCGCCTGAAAGGGCGGCTTTTTTATGGCCGGGGCCGAGCGCCCCGGAGAAATGGAGGCACTATGCAGTTTTTCGCTACCGCCGTTACGACCCTTCAAACCCTTGTGATCGCCCTGGGCGCTGGTTTGGCCGTGTGGGGCGTGGTCAATCTGCTGGAGGGCTACGGCTCGGATAACGCAGCGGCCAAAAGCCAGGGGATCAAGCAGCTCATGGCCGGGGGCGGCATCATCGTCCTGGGCACGACGCTGATCCCCCTGCTGTCCTCGCTGTTTTAAGGGCGGCAGCACATGGGTATTCTCACCGACTGGATCACGGAATGGCTTAAAGAGCTTTTGATTGACGGGATCATGGGCAACCTGAGCGGCCTGTTTGATAACGTCAACGCCCAAGTCGGGGAGATCGCGGCACAGGTGGGGACGACCCCGGCGGCGTGGCACGCCGGGGTGTTCTCCCTGATCCGCCAGCTTTCCGAAACGGTGATCCTGCCGATTGCCGGGCTGGTTTTGACTTTTGTAGCAACCTATGAGCTGATCCAGATGATCCTGGAAAAGAACAATATGCACGAGTTTGACGTGGCGAATATCTACAAGTGGGTATTCAAAACCGCCTGCGCCATCCTCATTCTCTCCAATACCTTCAATATTGTAATGGCTGTGTTCGACGTGTCGCAGAGCGCGATTGCAAGCGCGGCGGGGCTGATCCAAGGCTCCACGGACATCACGCCGGACATGCTGGCGAACCTGGAAACGACGCTGGAGGGCATGGAGCTGGGCCCCTTGTTGGGCCTGTTTATGCAGTCCATCCTCATCAATGTCACCATGCTGGCCCTGAACCTCATTATTTTCGTGCTGGTGTATGGCCGTATGATAGAAATATACCTGCTCACCAGTTTAGCGCCCATCCCCGTGGCGACCCTCTCTAACCGGGAGCTGGGTGGGACGGGGCAGAACTACCTAAAAGCCCTGTTTGCCGTGGCGTTCCAGGGGATGCTCATTCTGGTATGCGTGGCGATCTACGCCGTGCTCATTCAGGGCATCGCCACCAGCGGCGACCCCATTGGGGCCGTGTGGGGAACTATCGGCTACACAGTTTTGCTCTGCTTCATGTTGTTCAAAACGGGCGGCATCGCCCAGCGCGTGTTTGGCGCTCACTAAAAGGAAAGGTGATACATGACAGACCATTTTACTTCTGGCCAGTGTGGCCAGAGCTTTGCCCCGGACGGGCGGCCCCTGGCCCCGGACGGTTTGTTTCTCATGGACGGGATCGAGGGGCTGCGCTCCCTGCCCCGTCACTCCGTCGATCTGCTCCTGACCGATCCGCCCTACGGCACCACCCGGAATTACTGGGACGTGCCCCTGCCCCTCCCGGAGCTGTGGGAGGCGGTGCGGTGGGCGGTAAAGCCGGAGGGCGCGGTGCTCCTGTTCGTCCAGTGTCCCTATGACAAGGTGCTGGGGGCCTCCAACCTCCCCATGCTCCGCTATGAGTGGGTGTGGTACAAAAGCCGCTGCACCGGGTTTCTCAACGCCCGCCGGGCCCCTCTGAAAAAGTCGGAGAACATTCTGGTGTTCTACCGCAAGGCCCCGGCCTACTATCCGCAGTTCGACCAGGGGGAGCCGTACAAGAAAATCCACCACCGCAGCGGCAACAGCCCCAACTATGGGAAGTTTGAGCGTACCAGCGGCGAGTCGGACGGGCGGCGCTTCCCCGGGAATGTGCTGGCCTTCTCCACCGTGGCCAGCGGTATCCACCCCACGCAGAAGCCGGTGGACTTGTGCGAGTACCTGATCCGCACCTACACCCGGGAGGGCCAGGTGGTGGCGGACATCTGCGCGGGGAGCGGCACAACGGCGGTGGCCGCCCTGAACACGGGCCGCCGATACATCTGCTTTGAAAACGCCCCGGCCTTTTACGGCCCGGCCACCGAGCGCCTGGAACGGGCGCGGGAGGCCGTCAACCAGGGCGGGAAGGGAGTGTAACTATCGGAGACTATTCCATCATCTACGCCGATCCCCCCTGGCGCTACGCTCAAAAGGGTTTACCGGGGGCGGCTGAAAAGCATTACCCCACAATGGGGATTGACGAGTTATGCGCTCTGCCCGTGGCCGATCTGGCGGCCCCGGACTGTGCGCTTTTTTTGTGGGCCACCTTCCCCCAGCTCCCGGAGGCCCTGCGGCTGATCCGGGCCTGGGGCTTCACCTACAAGAGCGCGGCCTTTGTCTGGCTGAAAAAGAACCGCAAGGCGGATAGCTGGTTTTATGGCCTGGGCTTTTGGACAAGGGCCAATACGGAGGTGTGCCTGCTGGCGACCAGGGGCCGCCCCAAGCGGCAGGCGGCCAACGTCCACCAGTTCATCATTTCCCCCATCGAGGCCCACAGCAAAAAGCCGGACGAGGCGCGGGACAAGATTGTGGCCCTGCTGGGGGACGTGCCCCGCGTGGAGCTGTTCGCCCGGCAGACCACGCCCGGCTGGGACGTGTGGGGCAACGAGGTAACGCCTTCCGCCAACTTATGGCCATCGTGGCCAGAGGTGGGCGGGGCCGGAGAGGAGGCAGCGCATGGCCTATGTGAACGTTCCCAATGACCTGTCCAAAATCAAGACCAAGCTGGCGCTGAACCTGACCCGCCGCCAGCTCCTGTGCTTCGGCGGCGCGGCGCTGGTGGGCGTCCCGGCCTTCCTACTGACTCGGAGCGCCATCGGCAATACCGGGGCTATGTTCCTGATGCTGGCCGTCATGCTCCCGGCCTTCTTCCTGGCGATGTATGAGCGGGACGGCCAGCCCTTTGAAAAGGTGGTGGGTCACATCGTCCGGGCGCGGTTTCTGCGCCCCGGCGTGAGGCCCTACCGCACGGAGAATATGTACGCCCCATTTACAGGAAAGGAGGAGCCGATTGACCAAAAGTAACCCCACAGCAAAACACGGCCCCGCAAGGGGTAAAGGGCGGGCGGCCCTGTCCGCCCAGCAGACCGTCCCCTATGTGGAAATGCTCAAAGACGGCGTTTGCAAGGTGCGGGACGGCTACTATACCAAGACCATCGCCTATGAGGACATCAATTATTCGGTGGCTTCCACGGAGGATCAGGCGGCTATCTTTAGCGGCTGGTGCTCCTTCCTGAACTACTTTGACAGCGCCCTGCCCTTCCAGCTCTCCTTCGTCAACCACCGCTCCCGTGGCGGGGGCCGCTACAAGGTGAACATTCCCCCGGCCCAGGATGCCTTTGACAGCATCCGGGCCGAGTATACGGAAATGCTCAAACGGCAGATTGCCCGGAGCAACAACGGGATCGTGCGCTCCAAGTACATCACCTTTGGTATTGCCGCCGCCGACCTCGCCGCCGCCCGGCCCCGGCTGGAGCGGGTGGAGGCGGACATCATGGGCAACTTCAAGCGGCTGGGGGTACATTCCGTAGCCCTGGACGGGCGGGAGCGGCTGGAGGCGCTCCATGGGCAAATGCACCCAGGGGGCCGGGAGCCCTTCCGCTTCTCCTGGGGGGACATCCCCAAGACGGGCATGGGGACGAAAGATTTCATTGTTCCCTACAGCTTCGACTTCCGGCAGTCCCGCTCCTTCCGGGTGGGCCAGTCCTGGGGCGCGGCCTCCTACTTGCAGATCATGGCCTCCGAGCTGTCCGACAAGCTCCTTCTGGAGCTGTTGGAGCTGGACGCGGAAATGACCGTCACCCTCCACGTCCAGACCGTTGACCAGACCAAGGCCATCAAGACGGTCAAGGGTAAAATCTCCGACATCGACAAGATGAAGGTGGAGGAGCAGCGCAAGGCCACCCGGAGCGGCTATGACCCGGACATCCTGCCACCCGATCTCATTACCTACGCCAAGGACGCGGCGGCCCTGCTGGCCGACCTCCAATCCCGCAACGAGCGGATGTTCCTGCTCACGTTCTTAATCGTGAACACGGCCCCCACCCGGGAGAAGCTGGAGAACGAGGTGCTCACGGTGTCCGGCATCGCCCAAAAGCACAACTGCGCGTTGCGGCGGCTGGACTGGCAGCAGGAGCAGGGCTATATGTCCTCTCTGCCGCTGGGGTACAACGGCATCGAGATCCAGCGGGGCATGACCACCAGCTCCACGGCGATTTTCATTCCCTTTATGACAAAGGAGCTGCGGATGGACGGGCAGGCCCTCTACTACGGGATGAACGCCCTTTCCGGCAACGTCATCATGGCTGACCGCAAGCGGCTGAAAAATCCCAACGGGCTTTTCCTGGGCACCCCCGGGAGCGGAAAATCCTTCGCGGCCAAGCGGGAGATTGTGAATGTGTTTTTGACGTGGCCGGAGGACGACATCGTGATTGCAGACCCGGAGGGGGAATATTACCCCCTTGTCCACCGCCTGGGGGGCCAGGTGGTGAAGCTCACCCCTTCGACCAGCTCCGGCACCTACATCAACCCCATGGACATTACCCCCGACTATGCCGACGATGAAGATCCGCTATCCCTGAAAAGCGACTTTATCTTGTCCCTGTGTGAGCTCATCGTGGGGGGCCGGGGCGGGCTGGCCCCGGTGGAAAAGACCGTCATCGACCGGGCGGTGCGGAATGTCTACCGCCCCTATCTGGCAGACCCGGCTCCGGAGCGGATGCCCATTCTCCAGGACTTGTACGAGGAGCTTCTTCGCCAGCCGGAGCCGGAGGCCCGCCGGGTGGCGTCGGCCCTGGAGCTCTACTGCACGGGATCGCTCAACCTCTTTAACCACCGTACCAACGTGGAGGTCAATTCCCGGCTGCTCTGCTACGACATTAAATCCCTGGGGAAGATGCTGAAAAAGATCGGCCTGCTCATTCTCACCGATCAGATATGGGGGCGCGTCACGGTCAACCGGGACAGGCATAAATCGACGTGGGTATATCAAGACGAGTTCCATGTGCTCCTGTCCGATCCCCAGGTGGGGGCCTACTGCGTGGAGATATTCCGCCGGTTCCGCAAATGGGGGGCCATCCCCAGCGGCATTACTCAAAATGTCAAAAGCCTGTTGGAGAGCAGCGAGATCGAGTCCATTTTCGGCAACTGCGATTTTCTCTATCTGCTGTCCCAGGCCGCCGGGGATCGGGAGGTGCTGGCCAGCCACCTGGGGATCAGCCCCCACCAGCTTTCCTATGTCACGCACTCCGGCTCCGGCGAGGGCCTGCTGTTCTACGGCGATACCGCCATCCCCTTCGTGGATCGCTTCCCCCAAAATACCGAGCTGTATGCCCTGTTGACCACTAAGCCGGAGGACAAGGCCCATGAACAAAACGACGAATGAGGCCGGGGAAACTTCTGGTCAGGCTGGCCAGAAGTTCCGGCAGGAAAGCACACAGGAGCGGCTGAACAAGTCCAAGCTCCGCATGGAGAAACGGGGCGGCAAGCTGGAGGCCGCCCGGGAGAAGCTGGCAAACCAAAAACCGCCCAAGCGGCCCGGCCCCGTCAAACGGGTGGGCCGGGCGGCCGGGCGGGGAGTGCATGGCTATGTCCACGGCAAGCTCTTTCAAGTGGAGCAGGATAACGTGGGCACCGAGGGCGCTCACCGCTCCGAGATGGTGGGCGAGACCGCCCTGCGGGGCGGGGCGCGGTTTGTGAAAAAGCGCGCCCGCACCCATCCGGCCAGGGCCGCCGCTCACGCCGAGTCCAGCTATCTCAAAGCCCAGGCCGACTACCAGACCCGCAAGCTGGCCCAGGAGCACCCCGAGGCTATGAAAAACGCCCTCTCCCGCCAGTGGTATAAGCACAAGCTGAAAAAGCAATATCAAAAAAAGGCGCGGGAGGCCGCCAAGCAGGGCACAAAGGCGGCGGGAAAAACCACCGCCGCCACGGGCAGGGCCGTGGCAGGCTTCGTCAGGCGGCATCCCGTGGGGGCGCTGATCCTGGTGGCCTGCTTTCTGCTCCTGCTCATCATGCAGTCCTGTATGTCGCAGATGGTGTCCCTGGGTAACGCCACGGTGGGCGCGGTGGCCGCCAGCACCTACTCCGCCGAGGACGGCGACCTGCTGGGGGCCGAGGCCGCCTATGCGGCGCTGGAGGAGGAGCTGCGGGACTACCTGGACAGCTACGAGTCCACCCACAGCTATGACGAATACCATTACGACCTGGACGAGATCGAACACGACCCCTATAATCTGCTTTCCATCCTTTGTGCGCTCCATGAGGGGGCCTGGACGGTGGACGAGGTGCGGGACACCCTGCAAATGCTCTTTGACCGCCAGTATATTCTCACGGAAAATGTGGTGGTGGAAACGCGCTACTACACCGACACCCGGACGGACAGCGAGGGGAACGAGTACGATGTGGAGGTGCCCTACGACTATTACATCTGCTATGTGTCGCTGGAAAACTTCAACCTTTCCAAGCTCCCGATCTACATCATGGGCGAGGAACAGCTCTCCCGGTACGCCCTCTTTATGGCGACCCTGGGCAACCGGCCCGACCTGTTCCCCGGCTCCGACTATGTGGGAAAGTACGTTACCAACCCGCCCCCGGACTATGAGGTGCCCGAGGAATATCTGGCCGACGAGCGGTTTGCGGCCATTCTGGCCGAGGCGGAAAAGTACATCGGCTATCCCTATGTGTGGGGCGGCTACTCTCCCAGCACGTCCTTTGACTGTTCGGGCTTCGTGTCGTGGGTCATCAATCATTCCGGCTGGGACGTGGGCCGCCTGGGGGCGACGAGCCTATATAACATCTGCACCCCCGTTTCCACCCCCCGGCCCGGCGACCTTGTTTTCTTCGTGGGCACCTATGACACGGCGGGCTGTTCCCACTGTGGCATCTATGTGGGCGACGGGATCATGCTCCACTGTGGCGACCCCATCCAATATTCCAACCTGAACAGCAGCTATTGGCAGGCTCATTTCTACGCCTATGGGCGTTTACCATGATTGGAGGTTTTACATGGCGACAAGCAAAAGCGCGAAAATCCAGGCCGAGATGGAAAAGGTCAAGGCTAAGATCAGCGAGGCCCAGGCCAAGCTGAAAGAATTGGAGCAGAAGCACCGGGAGGCGGAAAACGAGGAGATCGTGGACATCGTGCGGGGTATGAGCGTGCCCCTGGACGAGCTGCCCCTCCTGCTCCAGAAGCTTCGGGGCGGGGAGGGCGCTTCTGGTCACACTGGCCAGAAGTCCGGCCCTGCGGGAGAGGGGGCGGCGGAATGAGAAAAGCGCGGTTTTTAGCGGCGGCCCTGTGCGCCGCCGTCCTGCTCTGCAGCTTCACCGTCCCGGCCTATGCCTTTTCCGACGAGGGCGGGGGCACCGAGGGCAGCGATCTGTGGGAGGGGCTCGACCCGGCGGAGACGGCCCCGGCCCCCTCCCCGGAGCCGGAGCAGAGGCCCTTTACCCCGCCCGGCACGGGTACGGTGGTGGACAATGCCACAGACCAGGAGGGCAAGGAGTTTTTCACCATCACCACGGCGGACGAGTCCGTTTTCTATCTCGTCATTGACCGGCAGCGGGGCGCGGAGAATGTGTACTTCCTGAATGCCGTCACCCTGGCCGACCTCGCGGCGCTGGCCGAGGCCAACGGAGAGCCCCTGGCCCCCAGCCCCGAGCCTGACCCTGTACCCAGCCCGGAACCGGCCCCGGCCCCGGAGCCTGAGCCGCAGGCCAAGGGCGGGGCCGGGCCCTTTCTGCTGGGGCTGGCGGTGCTCCTGCTCGGCGGCGGGGCCGCGTTCTACTTCAAGGTTTACCGACCCAAGCACCAGGGGGCCCCCACGCCCGAGGAGGATTGCGCCGACGAGCCCACCCCCTACGAGGAGGACTATGAGGACGGCCCGCCCTGGGACGAGGACGGCGACGGGGAGCCGGAGGAATGAGCCGGGAACTGACCCGCGAGGAAAGGGCGTCCATCCGCAAGCTGGTGCTCTCCCTGTGCGCCAACTATGACCGGGAATACGGATGCCTGCCCCTGGACTGTGAGTGCTATATGCTGGGCAAGTGCTGGACGGGGGCCCTGTGCCGCTATTTCCGGGAGGCCGTGCTCCCCACCGATCCGGCGCTGGAGGCGGCGCTCACCACCGAGGGCCCGGCCCCGGAGATGCGGATTTGCCCCGTCTGCGGCGGGGCCTTCGTCCCCCATGGGCGGCGGGCCTACTGCTCCGAGGCTTGCACCGGGGCCGCGAGGCGTAAGCGCCAGCGGGGATATATGAGGAAAAACCGGGGCTGACCTGTGAGCTTTTGGCCCTTTGAACCCCGCTTGTTTCAAGACTTCGCGGGCCCGGTTTATTGGGGGCCGGTACGTTTTCACGTCCGGCCCCCGTTTCCGGCTTAAAAAGCTAACAAAAACAGCCCCATTTAGGGGCTGTTAAAAAGCACAGGGGCAAATGAGAGGTTGACGAATGGCATCTTGAGTGTAAGACCAGTGTAACGATGGCCGGATACCTTACCAATGATTTTCTGAACACCTGCGATAATTTTAGACATCAGCACTCCCCCTCCTTTAGTGATACTCTCATTTGCTGTAATTCCTGTGGAGTCTGGTGGGCCAGGAGGGGGCAGACATTGGCCCGCAAATATAATACAATAATTTGTTGAAAAAGACAATGCTTTTAGGAGGAGTCTATGGATAACAACCCTTTAAAAAACGCGAAGCTGTCTATGGAGCAGAACTATGACCACATCAACGGGATTATCAACAACCTTCCGGCCCCGCCGTCCGTTCCCGTGCCCCCGGCTCCGGTGATGGAAACGGACAAGGTGAAGGAACCGCCCCGGCGCAGGCGCAGCCTGGAGCGTGAGGAGCGGTGAACCAGAAGCGCGTCCGCAACGTGCCCATCTATGTGTGGGTGCGCCCTGACGAGCTGGAGGCCATCCGGGAGCGCATGGCCCAGGCGGGCATCCGCAACCTGAGCGCCTATATCCGCAAAATGGCCCTAACCGGCTATGTGCTCAACGTCGATCTTGAACCCGTCCGGGAGCTTGTCTCCCTCCAGCGCCGGTGCTCCAACAATCTGAACCAGGTGGCGATCCAGGCAAACACCTACGGCGGCATCTGCCCCGAGGAGATCAAGGCCCTGCAAAAAGACTATGCCGACCTGTGGGGGCCTCTCTCCGAGCTGCTGGAAAAGCTGGCCGTCGTGGTAAAGATATAACAATTGCGGGCACAGCAGTTAAACTTGCTGTACCCGCAACTATTTTAAGCTATAATTCCGCACAATTTTTTTGAATATGATACCAACTGTTTTGCCCGTTCAGTAATAAATGTATCATAATCAAGTGAAAATGTTTGGGACGGACAAATTGCAGATGCAAGTATTTCATCTATTTTGTCTGTAGTTATCATTTTGCAATAATCTTCGGGAGCCTTGTCCTTAATTTTTTGATTGTCTGCATTATTTAAAAAGCAAAAATTTGCCAGACAGTAAATTTGACTCCTCTCCAGACCAAGACGTTGCAAATGTTTGGCCGGAAATATATGGTGAAATTCTTTTGAATTGGCTAATTTCATTGGTTCTGAGAGGTCTACATTAGCACCAGAAATAAATGAACGTGGAGATGCAGATGCTAGCATAGCTATGAAAGTCTTTGTATTGACTGTATTAAGATTAAATACATTTCCGGTAAAAAAGGATGGAAATATTTCACACTTAAATGAGCAAATATCGAAACGCTCATCTTGCGCTAAATTTTTCATTGCTTGCAAATCGCTTTCGTGAGCGCTGTTCACACCGCTAGAATACCGCCTAGAGAAGCACCCACGCCAAAACCATTTGATAAGGCTTTGGCGTTGTAAATCCGTATATGTGGCCCCGCCTTTTTTGGGCGTACCAAAAAACTTTACAAGTGATACCAACATAGCTGGATATGGTAGATACTTTAGGCTGTCGAGTTTTAGTTCTGACCTTATAAAGTCAACAGCCGACTTAATGCCATTTTTTATTTCGTCGTAATTTGTGCGAATGTTTTCACCGTTTAGTTTCGTAATTGAACCCGGAGAAGTTTCTCCAAGGATATAGCCAGTAAAACACTTTAAGAGCAAGTCTTGATCAGTAGTTAATCCGTCATATCCATAATCCGCAAGTTCCGAGGACAAATCATCAAGTTGTTCCTGTAAATCAAAATCAGTACTCCAGCTCCAAGCTTTCAAGAGTTGGAAAGAATCCAGCGGCACGCCAGTTCGGTTAATGCGTTCAAAAACTATCGCAACATGCGCACGATCATCTGTCTCCATTAGCTGGAATGGAATTTGAATCTCCTTAAATATTTCTTGTAACTTGTCAACTTCAACTTTTGTTGAATCCTCTAATCCCTCGGTTGCCTTACGATACTTAACAGAATCAAAAAGGCAATTTAATGGAAAGTGCAATTTAGTATCAACTGCATCAGAGTCAAGAGGGACAAACTGGCTTTGTTGACTATCAGCTGAACTGCCGAGAACATAATAGATGTCCATCCAATTTGACGATGATGAGGCTGACAATTCTGTCTGAAACACAGAAAAAATTGATGTAATCCGTTGTTGCCCATCCAAAACATAATCTAAAGGATAACCTTTTGTTGGCTCTGGTAAGTCAAAACAACCTAAACGGCGCTCATTATCTAACCGTTCATTTGTTCTCCAGAAAAGTAAAGAGCCAATAGGATATCCCTTATAGAGACTATCAATAAAAAAAGCTACTTTTTCAGGTTCCCAAACAAATCCACGTTGAAATGAGGGAATTCTGATTTCTCCTGTGAGAGTCTTTTCAATAATTCTACGAATTGAAATTTCCGCCATTCAATCGCCTCCCTTTTGGTTTACTATACTCCATATATTACATTTCGACAATACTTTGCAGTCATCAATGTTCAGATAACTAAAAAATTTTATTAGCGAGGCAGACAAACTTCTGGTCACACTGGCCAGAAGCTGGGCCACAGGCGGCGGCTGAAAACAGCCGCCGCCTTTCTTCATAGAAAGGGGGAACGCCCACGGCCACGACCTACATCAAGCCTCACAAAAGAACGGTGGGCAAGTCCGCTGTACAGAGCATGAAAGGCCGTTTTGACTACGGCCTGAACCCGGAGAAGCTGGGGGCCGTGTCCGCCTACCTCTGCGATCCCGAGGCGGCCCACGCCGAGTTTATGCTGGTGAAAAGCCAGTATCAAGTGGAAACGGGCCGGACGGCGGAGCAGGGGGCGCTGTGTTATCAGATACGGCAGGCGTTCCCCGAGGGGGAGGTCACGGCGGAGGAGGCCAACCGGATCGGCTATGAAACCGCCCTCCGCTGGACAAAGGGCAAGTACCAGTTTTTCGTCTGCACCCATATTGACAAGGGGCACATTCACAACCATATCTATTTCAATTCCACCGCCGTTGACCGCTCCCGGAAGTTTCGCAACTTCATCGGCTCCACCTTTGCCCTGCGGCGGCTCTCTGACCGGGTGTGCCTGGAACACTCCCTTT
Organism: Beduinella massiliensis; assembly: GCF_900199405.1. Taxonomy (NCBI): domain Bacteria; kingdom Bacillati; phylum Bacillota; class Clostridia; order Eubacteriales; family Beduinellaceae; genus Beduinella; species Beduinella massiliensis. The sequence goes on along the minus strand of NZ_LT963430.1, from coordinate 3,199,327 downwards.
CCGTGGTGGAGCGCCCCAAGCTCCACAGCAAGGGCAAGTATCAGCATTACGGCCAGTGGATGGGCGAGGCCCGGCCCCCCTCTTTCAAGGAGCAGATCCGCCGCGCCATAGACACGGCCCTGACCGAGCGCCCCGCCGACTTTGCCGACTTCCTCCGCCGCGTGGAGGCGGCGGGCGTTCAGGTGGTGCATGGGCGGGGCGGCGTGATCTCCTTCCGTGTCCCCGGCCAGGATTGCGCCTCCCGGCTCCGGGCCTCCACCCTGGGGGACGGCTACGGCCCCGAGGACGTGGGGGCCGTTATCGACGGCACGGCCCCCACCCGTAAGAGAGCGCCGGAGCGCCCTCGCCCGGCTCTCCGGCGTGTCGATCTGGTCATCGACATCCAGGAGCGAATGCGCAGGGGCAAGGGCCCGGCATACGAGCGGTGGGCCAAGGTCTACAATCTCAAACAGATGGCCGCCGCCCTCCAGTACCTCCTGGAGCACGGCCTGACCGACTATGACGCGCTGGCTGCCGCCACCACGGGGGCGGTGGATCGCGCTCACTCCCTGGCCGGGGAGCTCCAGTCCGTGGAGGCGGAGCTCACCAAGACCGGCCAGCTCATGGGGGCCGTGGTGGACTATGCCAAGACCCGGCCAGTGTTCGACGGCTACAAGGCCGCCCGGTACTCCAAAAAGTATCTGGCCGAACACGAGGCGGAGCTTGCCACCTACCGGGCCGCCCGCGCTTCTATGAATGACATCCTGGGTGGGGCAAAGCTCTCCCGGATGGACGCGCTCAAAAAATCCCGCCGGGAGTTGGCCGACAAGAAAAAGGCCCTTTACACCGACTACCGGGAGGCCCAGCGGCAGATGCGGGAGCTGGTGGCCGTCAAGGACAACGTGGATCACCTGCTCGGCCTGACGGATGGGCGGGAAAATAAGGCCCAGGAGCGATAGCGACGGGCCGCCGACAAGGGGCGCGACGCGCCCCGGACTTCTGGCCAGTGTGGCCAGAAGTCCAGCGGGTCTGGGGGCACCCCAGCAAGCATTTTCGCGGCGCGAAAATGGCAAGTGTCTATACACTTGCCTTGCTTGCCGCTAACGCGCTCCCCGGAACCTTCACAAAAAAAGGTTGGCCGCGTTTTCACGCTTCCGACCTTCCACGGGCCTTTTTCAGTCCCTCCGCTGTGGCTTCCATAATTGTTAGTTCTTTCTCATCCATCGAATTGAGCAAGACATCAATATGCTTCCGGCAGTCGCTCTGGCCGTTTTGCTTGTCTGGATAGAAAAATTGGTCTACGGAAATATCCAGCAGGGTGACGAGCTGATAAAAGGTGTTGAGGCTGGGATGCTGGCCCCGGTTTTCGATATACATGATGGAGCGCGGAGTACGATCCACAAGCTGGGCCAGATATTCCTGTGTCCAACCTTTGGCCTCCCTCTTGCGCTTGATTTCCCGCCCCAGGGCGTGGAAGTCAAGGCGCTTATCGTATTGGTACATTTTCATATCACCCCTATATCATTCTACATTTCAGGGTACATTATGAAAACGAAACACAATTTTATGAATTAGTAGTATTTTATTTCCTATTTGCATCCTTGCAAGCAAAATACAGATGCCTTATAGTGAAACCCTCCACTATAACACCAGACTTTCAAAATGAGATATACTACAGGAGATTGGAGGTGGTTTGCTGTGAACACATACAAAACATCACAGGTCGCCGCCGTGATTGGAATACATCCAAACACCGTGCGCCTGTATGAAGAATGGGGCATTATTCCAAGGCCGGAGCGGAAAGAGAATGGGTATCGGGTCTTTACGGATTTTCACATTGATCAAATCCGGCTTGCCCGTACAGCCTTTCAAATTGAAATCCTGCAAAGCGGCCTGCGAAAGAAAATATTTCAGATGGTCAAATTGTCGGCGGCGGGGAAGTTTGATGATGCCCTTTCCCTTACGCAGTCATATTTAAGCGGGCTGCTTCAAGAGCGTGATAATGCGGAGGATGCGATCCGCATTGTGAAACAAATCATATCTGGCGAAAACCAAGAGAACAGGACTTTTATGAAGCGGAAAGAAGTATCTGAGTATTTAGGCGTTTCAATGGACACCCTGCGGAATTGGGAAATGAACGGCTTGCTGGCGGTTAAGCGGAAAGAAAACGGCTATCGCATCTATACGGATGACGATATCAAACGTCTGAAAATCATTCGCGCCCTGCGCTGTGCCAATTACTCGCTGGAGGCCATTTTACGGATGATCCAACAGCTATCCAAAAATCCCAACGTGGATATTAAGACTGTGCTCAATACGCCAAGGCCATCCGACGATATTATCTCGGCTTGTGACCAGTTAATCCGCTCCCTGTCTGCGGCGAAAAAAAACGCCGTCATTCTGATGGAAATGTTGCAGAAAATGAAACGGCAATACTCATAAACCCTCCATCTTACCACCAATGTTTTCATTGGTGGTATTCTTTTATCATCACAAAAAGGAGGGTATGCGTATGCAGGAAGCACTCAAAGTCGAGCGGTTGTCGAAGTCATACGGCAATCAGCTTGCGTTGGACAACCTAAACCTATGCGTCCGAAAAAATATGGTTTTCGGTTTGCTGGGGGCAAACGGTGCGGGAAAGAGTACGACCATCGAATGTATTTTAGGGACGAGAAAGGCCGATAGCGGCACTATATCCGTCCTTGGCCGCGATCCCAAAAAAGACCGCCGTAATTTGTTCCAGGAGGTAGGCGTTCAATTTCAAGAGGGAGACTATCAGCCGGAAATCAAAGTTTCGGAACTATGCGAGGAAACGGCTTGCCTCTACAAAAGCCCTGCCGACTGGAAATCTCTATGTGAACAATTTGGAATCGGGGACAAGGTGAGCCGGGCGGTGAAAAGTCTATCCGGCGGGGAGCGCCAACGTCTTTTCATTGTTCTGGCATTAATTCCAGATCCCCAGCTTGTCTTTCTTGACGAGCTGACAACCGGGCTTGACGCAAAAGCGCGGCGGGATGTCTGGAAAATACTTGAGGGGCTGAAAAGCAAAGGCCTGACCATCTTTCTGACCTCACACTTCATGGACGAGGTTGAGGCCCTGTGCGATGAAATCTGCATCCTCAAAAACGGCAGAGCTGTTTTCTGCGGGACGGTAGCCCAGGCAAACGAACAATGTGGCTGCGAAAAATTTGAGGACGCCTATCTGGTGCTTTCCGGCGAGGAGGGAACGGACGAATGAAAGCCTTTGGAACGCTCTTGAAAAATGAGTTGAAGCTCAACATACGAAATATGAACATGGTGATTTTCGCCATCATCATGCCGCTGGTGGTCTTGGTCATCCTCGGCTTTCTCTACGGCCCAAAGCCCGCCGCCGACGGCGCGGCATACACCTTTATGGATCAGTCCTTTGGTGCGCTCTGTACCATCTCCATCTGCGCGGGGGGCTTGATGGGACTGCCCCTGGTGGTGGCGGAATATCGGGAGCGCAAAATTCTGAAACGCTTTCAAGTGACCCCGGTCAGTCCCGTTATGCTGTTGGCTGTGGAGTTTACGATCTATGTGATTTACGCCGCTGTCTCTATGCTGACACTGATCCCTGTGGCAAGGCTTTTTTGGAATGTCACCATTCATGGCTCTTGGCTGGCGTTTTTGGGTAGCTGGCTGTTGACTATGGTGTCCACCTTGAGCATTGGAATGATGGTGGGCGGTATTGCGAAAAACGAAAAGACGGCTAGTGTGATTGCC
>NZ_LT963429.1:65304-85104 GCF_900199405.1 Beduinella massiliensis | reverse complement strand
GTGGGCGGCGGGCTACGGGCGGGCGGTGCCCGCACCCACTTCCGAACGTCGGCTTCTGAATTGCGGCTTTCCCCCACGCGGCCGGCGGGCAAGCGGGCGGCGGGCCACGGGCCGGCGGGCGGTGCCCGCAACCGCTTCCGAACGGCGGCTTCCGAATTACGGCTTTCCCCACGCGGGCGGACGGTGCCCGCTCCCGCTTCCGAACGTCGGCTCCTGAATTGCGGGTTTCCCCCGCGCGGCCGGCGCCTTCGCTTTCGATGGGACGAGCGGTCCGTGCGTTCCGCGCGCGCTCGTCCAGAAATATTACCGGCATGTCGCGATCATGCTGTGGCATTTTTCCCCACGCGATTGCCGCGACATTCGGTAATATTACTCCCCGCGTCCCCCCTCTCCCCCGCCCGCCGTTTAATACCCGCGTCGCGGTCATACGGGGGAAAAGGCGCGCCCATCCTGTGGGCATGTCGCGGTAATCGCGTGGCGAAGTCGAGGCTATCCGGTGGCGGGCCGTTCGCGCAAAACATTGGTTTTTCTGGAAAATTCGCGCTTATTACCCTGCTAATTACATGGAATGATATACATGACATGAATACCGTACGCGCACGCCTGTCGCGGCGCGTACGCTTTAAGGGAACGCAGACGCAAAACGCGCCGCGCGGCGTTTGGAACGCTTGCGTAACACGTGTAAAGCGTGTTACAATAGATACATTCCCCGCGCGACGCGGGATTGGAAAGGGGCTTTTTTCGTGGCCACGGTCATCTCCATCGCGAACAACAAGGGCGGCGTCGCCAAGACGACCACGAGCGTCAACCTCGGCTGCGGCCTTCGCAAGCTGGGCTGCCGCACGCTGCTCGTGGACATGGACCCGCAGTCCTCCATGACCGTCTACTTCGGGCTCGACCCGCTGACGCTTTCCCGCTCGAGCTACGACGTGCTCATGGGCAAGTGCCCGGCGCGCGACGCCATCCTGAGCTTGGGCGAGGTGGACCTGCTGCCCGCCTCCATCACCCTCTCCGCCGGCGAGATGGAGCTCTCCTCCCGCATCGGGCGCGAAACCGTCCTGCGCCGGGCCCTCGCCCCCCTCATGGACGATTACGACGCCATCGTCATCGACAATTCCCCCTCGCTCGGCGTGCTCACCGTCAATTCCCTGATGGCCTCAAACGTCGTCGTCGCGCCCTCCGAGCCCAGCTTCCTCGCCCTCAAGGGCCTGGAGATCCTCTTCAGCGTGATCGAGCAGGTGCGCGAGCTCTACCCGGAGCTCACCATGCTCGGCGTGCTCATCACCCAACTGGACAACCGTACCACCCACCACCGCGAGGCCGCCGAGGCCATCCGCGAGCGCTACCCGGTGTTCGATACCGTCATCCGCCGCTCCGTCAAGTACGCGGACGCCTGCCTGGCCTCCATGTCCATCATGGACTTCGCGCCCGGCAGCCCGCAGGCGGAGGCTTACATGGATTTTTCAAAGGAGGTCGCATCCCGTGCCCGCATCAAGACGTGTATCCCTTAAGGACCGCGAGGAGAGAGAGCTGAACGTGCGCCGCGCGCTGGGCGCGTTCATCACCCAGCCCGGCGAGGCCCAGGCCGCGGCAGGCGCTGATACAGAAGAAGCATCCGTATCAAAAGGGACAGATGTATCTTTTGTAACAGATGATATATGGGATACGGATGATAAAGGCGTTACAGATGCTGCGCAGCCGTCTTTGCCCACGGCGGAAACCGGCGCGGGGGCGGCCGAGGCGGCTCCCTCCGCGCAAGGCGGGGCCCAGGCCGCGGCGCTCGCCTTTATGGAGCAGGGAGAAGGGCGCGCGGGCCGCGCCAAAGCGTCCAGACGCGATACAAGGGTTACGAAAGCAACACCTGTAACAACCGTAACAGATGTATCTGGCGAGCCGGAGGCCCCGGCGCCTCGCGCCCGGGCCGCGGACCTGCCCGCCTCGTTCATGCTCAAGGGGCGCCGCTTTGACCCGCCCGCCGGGGCGCGCAAGCGCCAGAATTACGCCCTTTCCTCCGAGACGATCAAGCGCATCGCCCTGGCAAGCGCCCATGCGGGCGTCGGCAAGGCGGAACTGGTGGATGCCGTGCTCTGCGCGGCGCTCCGCGACATCCTGGGCGACGAGTGAGCGCGGCACGGCGTGCTTGTATTTCATGTTCCAGATGAGACGGAAGATACGGGCGATACAGAAGGGACAGAAAATACATCTGTATCAAATATTACGTCTGTAACAGAAGATACGGCGCGACGGCGGCGAAGGGATGCCTCTCTCCCCGCACGGGGCGCATGGGTTGGAATTTCCGATCGATTCTCTTTGCGGGCGCAGCAACCTGTCGCGTGCCGCACGGGGCGAGGGGGAAAAAGGCCGCAGAAGACCTCTGTTGCCTTTGTAACGGAGGGAACCTTTGTAATATCTGTAACTCATATAACAAAAGATACGGATGTTACATCCATATCGCAAAGACGCCTGCGGCGTCGCGCGGCCTACCGCTCCGCTGCCGGTCGCTATATCGAACGATACGGATTTAACCTATTATACAAATGCCACATGCGTTACGGATGTATCTGCTGTAACAGAAGCTACAGGGCGCGTCCGTACCGGGGACAGACGTACAAAAGATGCTTTGAAGCGAGAAAAAAACGGCGCGGCACGAAGCCGCGCGCCGACGGGGGACACGCGGAAAATGGAAAAGATATTGCTCATCGAGGACGACCGGGACATTCAAAGCATCAACACGTTTTTTCTGAAGAGCCGGGGCTACGAGGTGCACTGCGCCTATAGCTGCGAGGAGGGGCTCAGCGCCTGCCGCGCCGTTTCGCCGGAGGTGATCGTGCTGGACGTGAACCTGCCGGACGGTACGGGGCTGGAGCTGTGCCCGCGCCTCAAGGCGGTCACCTCCTGCCCGATCATCTTTCTGAGCTGCATGGACACGGAGGACGACAAGATCGCGGGCCTGCTCACCGGCGGGGACGACTACATGACCAAGCCCTACTCGGTCAAGGAGCTGGAAGCGCGCATTCGGGTGTGCCTGCGCCGCAGCGCCCCGCAGCAGAGCGCCTCCTCCCCGCGCAGCGTGCTCAGCTTCCCGCCGCTTTCGATCGACCTGAGCAGCGAGTGCGCGCTGGTGGGGGAGGAGCGGCTGAACCTGCCGAAGAAGGCCTTTCTCATCCTCTGCTTTCTGGCCAAGCACCCGGGCGAGTGCGTGAGCGCCCAACAGATTTACGAGGAGGTCTGGGGGCTCAAGAGCATCGGGGACCTTCGCACCGTGCACGTGCACATGTTCAACCTGCGCAAGGTGCTGGATCAGGCGGTGCCTCAGCACGAGTTCGTCCAGACCGCCTGGGGCAAGGGCTACTGCTTCACGCCCCCGCAGAGCGCGGAGAAGTAAGGCGGCGGGCGCGCCGTCCGGGAAGGGGCCGCTTGCGGCGCATATTTTTTCACATAAGGAGAAGGCGGAATGAAACAAAAGGGGAAGCGGGCCGGCCTTACGGTGCTGCTGCTGTGCGCGCTGCTGTGCGCGCTGCTCGCGGGGTTCACGTCCCGCCTGAACGCGCGGGCCGTGCGCGAGACGGGCGCCCGGGGGAAGATCGCCCTTTCGGGCGCCGCGCCCATCGCGGTGGACGTGCCTGGGGGAGAGGGGGAGACGCTGCTCTCGCTCGACCTGCTGGGCGAGCCGGGGGAGCGCTACGAGCTGTGCGTCTACGCGATGACGGGCATCGAAGCCCTCACGCAGGACGGCGCGGCGCTTTCGGGCCTGCGCCCGGGCCTGCCGCTCGCGGGCGCGGCGATCGAGTTCACCATGCCCCGGGACGGCACGCATCTGGAGGTCAGGCTCAACCTGCCCGCGGGCGGGCAGCGCGTGCTGCTGGGCACGCCGCGGGCGATCTCCAGGCTCACGCTGCTGCGCGTGCTGTGCTACGCGTCGCTGCTGTGCTACGTGCTGGCGATGGGGCTGTTCGTCATCCTCTCCTATCTCTTCGAGCGCGGCGCGGCCGAGCAGCTCGCGCTCGCGATGGTCTACCTGCTGCTGGCGCTCACCCAGGCGGGCGAAATCTTCCACCAGTACGTCGGCGCGCAGGTCGCCGCCTCCGCCGCCCAGGCGCTGCTGTGCGCGGCGCTGTGCTGCTACGCGGGCGTGTCGCTGGGCGACGGCAGGGAATCGCGCGCCGTGCTCGCGGCCCTCGCGCTGGCGGGCGGGCTCACGGTGACGATGCTCGCGCTGTTCTTTACGACCGGCCGCTTCTTCCTCAGCGGGCTTTCGGACCTGCTTGCGGTGGCCTTCTCCGCCTACGCGCTCGCCATCGCCCTGCGCGGCGTGCGCCGGGGGGCGCGGGCGCACGCGACGCTGCACTGCCTGTCCATCCTGCCGCTGATCGTCGGCGTGCTGATGACCCTCTTCGCCGCGCCGGACACGCTGGTCCTGCCGCCCATGCTGCTGATGGGCGCGATGATGACGTTCGTGCAGCAGGTGACCATCGGGCGCGACCAGGCGGACAACCGCAGGCAGCGCGAGGCGCTCGAGCGCGAGCTGGAGCGCCGGGTGAAGGAGCGCACGGAGGCGCTGGAGCGCACCGGCGAGCAGCTCGCCCGCATCGACAAGAGCCGCGCGGAGTTCTTCTCGCGCATCGCGCACGATTTGCAGTCGCCGCTCACCATCATCCGCGGCAGCCTCGACCTGGTGGCGGGCGGCGTGCCCGTGACGGACGAGGAGCGCGACGCGTATCTGGAGATGGCCAAGCAGAACGCCCTTCGCATGACCAACCGCGTCAAGGCCCTGCGCGGCCTCGCGCTGCTGGACGAGACGCCCTTTTCGCCCCGCGTCGCGGAGCTGCAGCCCGTGCTGACCCAGTGCGTGCGGGGCTTTTCCGGGGTGTACAAGAAGAGCCAGATCGTGTTTACCGCCGAGTGCGAGACCGGCCTTTGCGCGCGCTTCGACGCGGGCTGGCTGCAAAACGCGCTGGAGCGCCTCGTCTCCAACGCCGTGCGCTACACGCCCGTGGGCGGCAGCGTCACGGTCGCCGCCCAGCGCGTGCCCTTCGGCGTGAACGTGAGCGTGCAGGACACGGGCTGCGGCATCGCGCTCGACGAGCAGGAGGGCATCTTCGACCGGTTCTATCAGGGCTGGAACTCGCCGGAGGGCTTCGGCATCGGCCTGGCGGTCGTGCAGCGCGTCGCCCAGCGCCACGGCGGGCGGGCGCAGGTGCAGTCCGTGCCCGGCGAGGGCGCGACCTTCACGATTTACCTGCCCGACGAGCGGGCGGGGGAGTAGGCGGACGGCCCGCCCCGGCACAAAGCATTTGTGCCGGGGCGCTTTGTATGGTATAATAAAGCATTCAGAAAATCACGGGGGAGTGGAACCTTATGACGCTCATATCGCGCCTGCGGTCGTTTTTGCAGGAGCAAAGCGACCCGGAGGCCGCCCGGCAGCCGGGCAGGCTTCGCGTCGGCCTGATGCGCTTCCTGCTCGTCGCGATGGCCGCGTGCGTCCTGATGCTCCTTTCCCCGCTGGCGGCGGGCCGCGCGGCGCTGTACACGGCGCACCTGCCCGTGGTGGGGGCCGCGCTGCTGATGGCCTGGCAGGCGCCGCTCCTGTGCCGCCACCCGCGCGCGTCGCGCGTGCTGCTCATCGGCTACGCCGGGGTGATCTACGTGATCCAGCTCCTGCTGGGCGGCGTCGCCGGCGGCTTTTTTCTGCCCGCGGGCTGCGTGTTCGCGCCCGCGGCCGCGTTCGTGGCCGTGCCGCCCGCGCGCGGGGACAGGCGGCCGCCCCGCGCGCTTTCGCAGGACGCGCGCAGCTATTACGTGCTCTCGCTGCTGGCGGCGGCGGCCACGGAGATCATCCTGCTGGGCAACAGCCCCGTGATCTGCGCGCTTTCCTACCTGGGCGCCATCGTGCTGGGCTTCACGCTCTACACCACGGTCGCCTCCATGTTCACGCAGACGAACAGCGCGCTGGAGAGCGCGCAGGAGCTGCGCGACGCCCTGCGAGAGACGCAGGAGAGCCTCACGCAGGCCGCGCACACGAAGGACGACTTCCTGGCGAACATGTCCCACGAGATCAGGACGCCCATGCACGCCATCAGCGGCATGGCGGACATGCTGCTGCTCTCCGACCAGCTCGGCATCGCGGAGCGCACGCAGGCGGAGAACATCAAGCTCGCCTCGCAGAACCTGCTCAGCCTGATCGGGGACATCCTCGACATATCCAAGATCCGCGTGGGCAAGCTGGAGCTGTACGAGGAGCGCTACGACTTCCCCTCGCTGCTGGCGGACGTCACCAGCGTCATCTACATGCGCGCGCAGGAGCGCGGCCTGCTCTTCCTGCCGGACATTGATCCGGACATCCCCAAGGAGATGCAGGGCGACGCCATGCGCATCCGCCAGGTGCTCCTGAACCTGCTGGGCAACGCGGTCAAGTTCACGGACGAGGGCAGCGTGCGCCTGAGCGTCCGGCGCGTCTACCGCGAGGGCGACCTGGCGCTGCGCTTTGAGGTGACGGACACGGGCTGCGGCATCTCCCAGGAGGACATGAAGCACCTGTTCGGCATCTTCGAGCAGCTCCCCTCGACCCGCACGCACAACCGCGAGGGCACGGGCCTGGGCCTGGCGATCTCGCGCAGCCTGGTGGAGCTGATGGGCGGCGACCTGCGTGTGGAGAGCAAGGTCGGCCGCGGCAGCACCTTCTCCTTTGAGATCGAGCAGAAGATTCTGCTGGACGCGCCCGTGGCGCAGGTGGAAAACGCGCGGGCCAAGCGGCTGCTCGTGTGCACGGACGACCCGCTCTTCGCGCAGGCGGCGGTGGAGATGGCCGCGCGCCTCAAGGTCAAGGCCGCGCGCGGCACCCCGCAGGACGCGGCGGCCTACACGCACATGCTGGTGGATTTGTCGGGCGAAAGCGCCTACGGCTGGGTGCGCACGCCCACGCCGCCGAACTGCCGGCGCACGCTGCTGATGACCCCGGCGACCAGCCTCACGGCCTACATCCGGCCCAGCGACTGCGTGATCTTCCACCCGCTGCACACCCTGGCGCTCGCGGGGGCGCTTTCCGACCAGCAGCTCAGCCGCCAGGCGCAGGACAGGCGATTGCAGCAGGCGGGCATCTTCAAGACGCAGAACGTGCGCGCGCTGGTCGTGGACGACAACAGCGTGGCGCAGATGGTCGTGGAAAACCTGCTCTCGCGCTACGGCATCCAGTCGGACTGCGTGCAGAGCGGCCGCGCGGCGATCGCGGCGCTGGAAAACGCGGCCTACGACGTGGTGTTTCTCGACCACGTGATGCCCGGCATGGACGGGGTGGACACGGTGCGCGCCATCCGCCAGATGGGCGGGCGCTTCCGCGAGCAGGTGCTCATCATGCTTTCGGCCAACGTCATGCCGGAATCCCGGCGCATGTTCCTTTCGGCGGGCGCGAGCGACACGCTCGCCAAGCCCATCGAGCTGCACAGCCTGTCGCGGCTGCTGCACCAGTACCTGCCCCCGGAAAAGCAGGTGCTCGAGGAGGAGCTGGGCGAGAGCGACATGCAGACGGCGACCGCGCCGCTTCGCCGCCTGCCCTTCTCGGGGCTGGACGCGGCGGTCGCGAAGGACACCGCCTCGCGCGACCGGCTCATCGGCGCGGTGGCGCGCGCGGGCAGGCGCCTGCCGGGCTTTGCCGACGCGCTGCGCGAGGCCGCGCGCGACCGCATGGCCGTGCGCGAGCTGCTGCCGGTGCTGCTGTGCGTGGACATGGAGCTTTCGCGCATCGGGGAAAGCGCCCTGGGCGCGCAGGTTCGCCTGCTCGCGCGCCAGTGCCGGGACGGCGCCTATGAGGGCGTGCGCGAGCAGCTCCCGCGCGTGGTGAACTGGCTGAGCGAGGTCGCGGACGCGCTGGCGGGCTGCATCCGCGAGATGCAGCTTCCCGTCCGGGCGGAGGCGCGCGATCTGGCGCTGGACGTGCAGGAATACCTGACGCTCTTCGACCTGACGCGCGCGCTCGAGGCGACGCGCAAGCTCGCGGGCGAGGGCGGCGAGGCCCTGCGCCCCTGCGCGACGGCGATGGAGGACGCGCTTTCACAGGGCGACTGGGCGGGCGCGGGCACGTGCCTGGAGCAGCTGCTCGCGCTGGTGGACGAGCCGGAAGAGGGGGAGGAATGACCATGAACAAGCCCTGCGTGATGCTCACGCTTTCCAGCAGGCAGCTCGCGCTTTCCATGCAGAAGGCGCTCGAAGGCACCGCGCGCGCGGTGCCCTGCTGCAGCGAGGAGGACGTCCTTTCGTTTCTCAAGCTGCAGCGCCCGGACGTCGTCATCGTGGACGCGCCGGGCGACGGCGGCGAGCTTTCGCAGATTCAGCGTCTGCGGGAGGTGACGGGGGGCGCGCCCCTGGTGCTCGTGAGCGACGGGATCATGCCCAAGGCGGCGGACGCGGAATATCTGGAGGCGGACGACGTGCTCGAGCGCCCGTTCAGCGACTTTCGCCTGCGCTCCTGCGTGGTGACGCAGACGCGCCTGAGCCGCAGCGAGGAAAACCTCGCCCGCGTGGCGCAGACGATGAGCGCGGAGGCGCTGGAAGCGCGCGACGCGTTCATCGGCATGTTCTGCGCCCTGATCGAGTACCGCAACCAGCCGCGCGGGCAGCACCTGGACCGCATGCAGGCGGCCACGCGGCTGCTGCTCACGGCCTACCAGAGGCTCTATCCGGAGCGCGCGCCGCGGCGGGAGACGGCGGACGCGATCGTGCAGGCGAGCATCCTGCACGACATCGGCTCGGTCGGCGTGCCGGACGCGATTCTGCTCAAGCCCGGGCGGCTCACGCCCGAGGAATACGACATCATGAAGAAGCACACGACCGTGGGCGCGCGCAGCCTCTCCTGGCCGACGCTGCGCCCGGGCGACCCGCTGATCGACGCGGCGCGGGACATCACCGCCTCGCACCACGAGCGCTGGGACGGCACGGGCTATCCCGACGGCCTGCGCGGCGAGCAGATTCCCTTCGCGGCGCGCGTGGTGGCGGTCTGCGACGTGCTGGACGCGCTGCTGGGCCCGCGCGTCTACCGCCGGGAGATGACGTTCGACGAAGCGCTGGGCGCGATCGTGGACGGGCGCGGCACGAGCTTCGACCCCGACCTGGTGGACGCGCTGCTCTCATGCCGTGAGGAATTCGAGCTGCTCTACAGGGCGATGCCGCCCAGCGGCGAGCGCTGAGACGGCGGGGCGCGGCGGACGGCGCGGGAATCGCTGGATTTAATCGAATTCTCATGACGCGCGGCCGGGATTACGGTATAATAAAGACCATATTTCAAGGCGAACCCTCCAATGGACGCCAAGGACGCGCCGGGACGGCGCCGGAATTGGACGCGAATTGCCGGGAACGCTACAAGACAGGGTTTCACAGGCCGGATCAAGGAGGAACAACATGGAAAAAAAGCGCATCCGCAGCGGCAAGCGTCCCTTTTACGCGGCGCTTGCCGTGCTCGTATACGCGGTACTCTTCGGGCTGGGGTCGCTTTTGTCGTATATCGGCGCGGCGGTCGTCTTCTACATCGGCTATAAGGTGCTCAAAAAGAAGTACCGGGATCGCACCGTCACCGTGGAGCGCGCGCCCCATTCGGGCGACGAGGGCTGCGACGCGCTGATCCTGGAGGGGCGCGAGGCGCTCCTAAAGATTCGCGACGCGAACGCGCGCATCCCCGACCCGGAGCTGAGCCGCAGGATCGACTCCATCGAGGAAAGCTGCCGCCAGATCTTTAAGCGCCTGGAGGAGCAGCCGAAGCTGCAGCAGAACCTGCGCAGCTTCCTGCGCTACTACCTGCCCACGACGCTGAAGCTCCTGGAGGCGCGCGCGCAGCTCGACAGCGGCGCGCAGTCGCAGACCGCGCGGGACGTGCGCCGCCGCACCTCGGAGGCGCTCGCCATGGTGGACGACGCCTTTAAAAAGCAGCTCGCCGCGCTGGACGAGTACCGCTTCCTCGACTTGGAAACCGAGATGGACGTGCTCAATTCCATGCTCCGCCAGGACGGCTTCGTGCAGCCGGAGGCGTATGCCGGTGGGACCGGAGCCTCCGGCGGGGCGAGAACGTCCGGCGGGACCGGCACTGCCGGTGGGACCGGAGCCTCCGGCGGGGCGAGAACGTCCGGTGGGACCGGCACTGCCGGCGGGACCGGCACTGCCGGTGGGACCGGAGCCTCCGGCGGGGCGCCGAAGCTGACCGTCGATCCTTACGGCGTGGGCGCGGGCAGCCGGAAACAGACCGGCGGCAGCGCCGTAGCCTGGCGGGAGGATCAGCGCGATGAGTGACGCACGCACGCCCCCGGCGGGGCCGGAACGTCCGGCGGGGCCGGGACGCCCGGTGGGGGCGGAACATCCGCCGCTGCCGGTGCTCCGGCTGAGCGCGCAGGACGCGAGCCTGCCCGACCCGGACGCGCTGGCGTCGGAGATCCGCGAGGCGATCGACCGCTACGTGGACGCGATCGACCTGAACGACGCGCAGGCCATGATGGCCTACGGCGCGCGCTGCCAGCAGGAGCTGGACACGTTCGTGAACCTCGCGCTTGCGCAGATGATGACGAAGAGCGACCCCGCGCCGATCATGAACGCGCTGGACGCGCTTTGCGAGGCGGTGCTTTCGACCGACGCGGCGAAGGCCGCGCAGGGATTGTTTACCCGGCTTACCGGCGGGCGCACGCGCGCGGTGCGCGACGCCTACCGCAAGGCCGAGCCGCGCGTGGAGCAGCGGGCGAACGAGCTGACCGACCTGCGCGTGCAGCTCCTGCGCGATCAGGCGCTGTTTGCGCGGCTGTACGAGAAGAACGAGACGCTCTACCGCCAGCTTTCGGCGTACGTGATGTGCGGGCGGCGCAAGCTCGGCCGCACGCCGGAGAGCCTGGAGCGCAGCCGCTTTGAGCGGCGCGTGAGCGACCTGGAGGTCACGCGCACGGCGAGCCTTCAGCTCGCGGCGCAGCTTACGCTGCTCACGGGGACGAGCCGTCAGGTGTCGGACCGGATCCAGGCGACGCTGACGACGACCATCCCCCTGTGGCGCGCGCAGATGATGACCGCGCTGGGCCTCGCGGACGCGCAGGACGCGGCGGCGGCCCAGCGCAGCACGCAGCGGGCGCTGGAAGGCGACCTGCGCGCGGGCGCGCGCCGCATGGACCGCGACGCCAGGAGCGGCGCGCTCGACGAGGCCGCGCGGCAGGGCGAGCAGCTCGCCTCGGAGCTGAAGGAAGTCCGGCGCATGCTGCTGAGCGCCCGGCCTCAGGCTTAAACGGGGGAGCGGGGTTCCCCCTCTGCCCGAACCAACCCCGCTTGTAAAGGAGGTCATTCCCATGAGCCAACAACAGGCAAAAGCGCCGGTGGGCGGCAAGCCCTCCGCCGGAAAGAAGAAGAAGCAGCGCCGCGACATCCCGTATGCGCTGGGCATGACGCTGATGGTCGTGACGCTCTGCATCTCGCTGGTGGCGGGCAACGCGCGCGCGCTGCAAAAGGCACAGAAGGACGCGAGGTCCGCGTGGAAGGTGGAAGCCTTCGTGGACGGGCGCGTCGCGGAGGCGCGCAACCTGCTCAAGATCGCGGGGCGCTACGACGTCCTGACGGACGCGGAGCGGCGGGAGATCGAGGACGCGGCGGACGCGCTGGACCGCGCGAAGACCGCGCGCGAAACCGCGGCGGCGAACGACGCGCTGCAGGGCCTGATGTCCGACGCCGCGGCCCGGCTGATGGCGGGCGGCATCAAGGCGTCGGACGAGAGCCTGCTCTCCGGCGTGATGGACGACTTTCTGGACAACGGCAACATGCTGCGCCAGCAGGCCCGCCGGTTCAACGAGGCCGCCGGGGACGCGGTCGAGCTGTACGAGCGCCTGCCCACGAAGTTCCTCCTGCCCCGGCCGGACTATTACGAAGGGGCGTAAGCGCGCCCCGGCGCTTTTCGCGGAGAAAAGCGGGTGTGCGGAGGAAGCGCGCTGGGCCGCGCCCGAAAGGCGAAAAAACGGCGGTTTGATCCGATGAAGAGGAGTAAAAGATGAAGAGAATCCTATCGATCCTGATGGCCGCGTGCCTGCTGCTCGCGCCGCTCTCGGCGCTCGCGGGCATCCCGGACAAGCCGAAGGCGTTCAGCTACGTCTACGATTACGCGGACGTGCTTTCGAGCAGCCAGGAGGAGACGGTCGCGGCCTACGGCCAGGCGCTGCGCGATGCGACGCAGGCTACGATGGTGCTGCTGACCGTGGAATTCCTGGACGGCGCGGCGGTGCGCGACTACGCGAACGACGTGGTGAACACCTGGGGCATCGGGGACAAGTCGCGCGAAGACGGCGTGCTGCTGCTGCTCTCCGTGGGCGACCGCGAGATCGCGGTGGAGCCGGGCACGGGCCTGGACAGGACGCTGAGCGTCTCCGCGACGAACGACCTGATCGATGGGGTCATCGACCTGCTGAAGAAAGACGCTTACGGCGAGGCGATGACGCAGCTCTATCAGGATACCTGCGAGCGGCTCGCCTCCTCGATGGGCAAGCGTTTGAACCTTTCGGGCGGCGGGTCGTCCTCGGGCGGCTCGCGCGCGGGCGGCGACGCCTACGGCGACCGGCGCTACGACGATTCCCGCGGCTACGACCGCGGCCCCAGCCTCTTTGAGGTCATCTGGGGCATCGTGATCCTCTACGTCGTCGTGCGCGTGCTCTTCGGGCGCGGTTCGCGCCGGGGCGGCGGCGGCGATGGATGCGGCGGGGGCTGCCTCAAGTGGATTCTGATCGGCAATCTCTTTGACAACATGCGCGGCTACAGGGACCGGCCTCTTTTAAACATCTCCTAGTCCTCGAGACGGACGCCCCCGTCGGATGCCGTCTCCTCCTTGATAAAAAACAATAATTCATCGAGCCGCCCGGCTCGCGCGGGTTTGGCGGCGGTGCCCGCGGCGGCGGCTTTGGCGGGGGTGGCTCGCGCGGCGGCGGCGGCGGTTCCCGCAAGTTCTGAGGACGGAATCCTTTGCGTCGATTGACTTGTAAACCTTTTTACTTGACAATCGGCGCTCCTTTTGTTTCAATAAGGGGTATCATGGGGGCTTGTCGAGGAGGGGGATATCATGGCCAAAGATAAACGCGCCCCAAAGACCGGCATCACCATCGAGGCGGTGCTGCGCTGTGTGCTCGTGGTGGGTCTGCTCGCGCTGCAGCTGTTGCTGCTGCTGGTCTTTGTGCGCTTTTTGCGTTCCTACGCGGTGACGGTCTATTCGCTGCTGGAGCTGGGCTGCTCCATCGCGATCGTGGCGCTCGTTTCCGAGCACGAGGATGCGTCCTACCGCTTTGCCTGGGTGGTCTGTGTGCTGATCATGGGCGTCTTCGGCCTGGTGCTCTACCTGATGTGGGGGCGCGGCACGCGGCGCAACAAGCTGGGCACGCGCATCCGCACGGTGTTCGGCGGCCGCCGGGAGGTGCTTACGCAGGACGCGCAGGTCTGCGGGGAGCTCGCGGAGCGCAGCCCGGACTGCGCGCGGCTGTCGGATTACCTGACGCGTCAGGGCTTTCCGGTCTACGCGAACACGAAGACGAATTTTTACCCGCTGGGCGAGCAGGCGTTTGAGGCGATGCTTTCGGACATGGAGTCCGCGGAGCGCTACATCTATATGGAGTTCTTCATGGTCTTCGAGGGCCAGATTTACGAGCGGGTGCTGGACGTGCTGACGCGCAAGGCCGCGCAGGGGCTGGACGTGCGGCTGATGTACGACGACATGGGCTCGCTGGTGACGACCTCGCACGCCTTTCTGGAGCGTCTGGAGGAGGCGGGCGTCAAGGTCGTGATCTTCAACCCCGTGCAGCGCTACGTACACCAGATGTACCTCAACTACCGCGACCACCGCAAGATCCTGTCCATCGACGGGGACGTCTGCTACACGGGCGGCATCAACATCGGGGACGAGTACGCGAACCTGTATCCCAAGCACGGCCACTGGAAGGACACGGCGGTGCGCCTGGAGGGCGACGCTGCGTACAGCCTGACGGTCTTCCTGCTCCAGATGTGGCAGGCCTGCACGGAGGAGAAGTTCGAGTTTTCCGCGTTCCGCCCGCGCAGCGTGCAGGCGGCGGAGGGCGGCTTCGTGCAGCCCTACGAGGACGGCCCGCACAACAATCCGAACAACCCGGCGGAGAACGTCTACCGTCAGATCATCTGCGGGGCGAAGAAGTACGTGTACATCACCACGCCTTATCTGGTGCTGGACGACGTGCTGCTCAGCGAGCTGTGCATCGCCGCCCAGAGCGGGGTGGACGTGCGCATCATCATCCCCGGCATCCCCGACCACTGGTACGTGCAGCAGGTGAGCCTCTCCTTTAGCGGCCCGCTGATGGCCAGCGGCGTGCGCATCTACAAGTACACGCCGGGCTTCATCCACGCGAAGATGTGCGTGTGCGACGATGTGCAGGCCACGGTCGGCACGGTGAACTTCGACTACCGCTCCTTCTACCTGCACTACGAGGACGGCGTCTACTTCGTGGACGACCCGGTCGTCTCCCAGGTGAAGGACGACATCGAGGCGCTCTTCAGCCAGTGCGAGGAGCTCCACTACGACGCCTGGCTGCGCCGCCCGTGGTACAACAAGCTCATTCAGCCGGTGCTGCGCATCTTCGCGCCCATGATGTAACCAGGGCTTTGCCCTGGACCCACCAGGGCTTCACCCTGGACCCACCAGGGCTTCACCCTGGACCCACCAGGGCTTTGCCCTGGACCCGCGGATGCTGCGCATCCTTCCCGCTTCGCGGCGAAATACGCTGCCTGCGTGCGCAAAAGGGGCCTCTTCCAAGCGAAGAGGCCCCGTTTTGTATTTTATTCGTTTTTGCTCGCCATGCGCTCCGCGAGCTCCATCGCGAGCAGGGCGATTCTGTCCTTCTCGCCAAGGCAGCTTGAATTGGAGAGGCTGCGCGGGTTCCAAGCTTCCTCGGCCAGATGGTCGGCGGCGTAGAAGAAGTGGAAGACGTCCCTGCCCCGGAACGCGGCCAGCGCCGCGACCGCCGAGCACTCCATGTCCACGCAGACGCAGCCGCTCTCCCGCCGCCTGCGCACCTTTTCGTGCGTCTCGCGGTAGATGGCGTCGTTCGTCCAGACCTTGCCGACCGTGTAGGAGCAGCCGTGCCGGTTCAGGATGTCGATGAAGTCCGCCCGGTGCCGCGGGTTGACCTCGATTTCGTCGGACGCGGGCGCGTAGTGGTAGCTCGTCCCCTCGTCGCGCACCGCCCGGTCGGGGATGATGATCGATAAGTCCGCGATCGAGGCGTCCAGCACGCCGCAGGTGCCGAACAGGACGACCTGGCGCGCGCCCATCGCGAACAGGTCCTCCAGGACGGAGACGCACCCCGGCGCGCCGACGTAGGAGGTGAAGAGCGCCACGTCCAGGCCGTGGTAACGCGCCCTGTAGAGGGGGATGCTTAGGTTCGCCACGTGGATGCAGGCGATCTGCTCCGCGTCCAGCGCCTGCGTGAGGCGGCCCATCGTGACGTGGGAAAAGCAGCTCACCGCGATCCGGGGGAAGCCGGCGGGCCGCGTCACCGTGTCCTCCGGGTTGATGACGGCGCGCGGCTCGGGGTCGAACGCGTCTAAGATCATGAAAGCGCCTCCTTGCCTGCGGGGCTCACACCGCCCCGTTTTCCGCGCGGTTGATCGCGCAGAGGATGCCCTTCACCGAAGCGAAGTTGATGTTGTGCTCCGTGCCCACGCCCCACACGCGCCGTCCGCCGGGCGCACGCAGCTCGATGTAGGCCACGGCCTGCGAGTCCGAGCCCTGCGAGATGGCGTGCTCGCTGTAGCCCAGGAACGTGTAGCCCTCGATGCCCGCCTGGTGCAGCGCGCCGAAGAACGCGTCGATGGGGCCGTTGCCGCGGCTCTCGAGCTGCACGAATTCGTCGCCCATGGAGAGCACGCCCGAGAAGTGCGTGACGTTCGCGCTCGCGCCCGCGACGGCCTCCTCGTAGAACTTCGCGCGGGAAAGCGCGAAGGGCCGCTCGATGTTCAGGAACTCGCGCTCGAAGAGCGAAAGCACCTCGTCCGCTTGAAGCTCGCGGCCCGTGCGGTCGCATTCGCCCTGCACCACCGCGCCGAACTCCGGGTGCATGGCCTTGGGCAGGTGGTAGCCGTAGTTGTGGTCCATGATGAAGGCCGCGCCGCCCTTGCCCGACTGGCTGTTGATGCGGATGATGGGCTCGTATTCGCGGCCCACGTCCGCCGGGTCGATGGGCAGGTAGGGGATCTCCCAGTACGCGCTGCCGGAGGCGCGCATGTACTCGTGGCCCTTGTTGATCGCGTCCTGGTGCGAGCCGGAGAACGCCGTGAAGGCCAGCTTGCCCGCGTAGGGCGTGCGCTCCGGCACCTTCATCTTGGTGCAGCGCTCGTAGACCTCGCGCACCGCGTCGATGTGGGAAAAGTCCAGGTGCGGGTCCACGCCCTGCGTGTACAGGTTCAGCGCGACGGTCACGATGTCCAGGTTGCCCGTGCGCTCGCCGTTGCCGAACAGCGTGCCCTCCACGCGCTCCGCGCCCGCCAGCATCGCCAGCTCCGCGCCCGCGACGCCCGTGCCGCGGTCGTTGTGCGGGTGGATGGAGATGATCGCCGCCTCGCGGTTTTGCAGGTGGCGGATGAAGTACTCGATCTGGTCGGCGTAGGTGTTGGGCGTGCACATTTCCACCGTGTTGGGCAGGTTGAGGATGATCGGGTTCTCGCGCGTCGCGCCGACGGCCTGCATGACCGCCTCGCAGATCTCGACCGAGAAGTCCGGCTCCGTGCCGGAGAAGGATTCCGGGCTGTACTCCAGGCGGAAGTTCGTGCCGGAATCGTCCTGGTCGATCAGCTCGCGGATCAGCTTCGCGCCCGAAACCGCGATGTCGATGATGCCCTGGCGGTCCTTCTTGAACACCACCTTGCGCTGCAGGGTGGAGGTGGAGTTGTAGAAGTGCACGATCACGTTCTTCGCGCCGCGCACCGCCTCGAACGTCTTGCGGATCAGGTGCTCGCGCGCCTGCACCAGCACCTGGATCGTCACGTCGTCCGGAATGCAGTTTCCGTCGATCAGCGCGCGCAAAATTTCGTATTCCGTCTCCGAAGCGGAGGGGAAGCCCACCTCGATCTCCTTGAAGCCGACCTGCACCAGCATCTTGAAGAAGTCCAGCTTCTCCTGCAGGTTCATCGGGGTCACGAGCGCCTGGTTGCCGTCGCGCAGGTCCACAGAGCAGAAGACGGGCGCCTTGTCGATCACGCGGCTGGGCCACTGGCGGTCCGGCAGGTCTACCTGGGTAAAGGGGATGTACTTCTTGCAGCCTTTGTTCATGATGATTTCTCCTTTCAAATGCCCCGGCGGGGCGCGGCGGACGCCGCTTCGGTTTTCGGGGCGCGCGATGGAACAAAAAACAGCGCCCCCGTGCATATGCAGCATAGGGGCGCTGGTAAAGCGCGGTACCACCCTAATTCAGCCGCCCCGTGGGGGCAGCCCTCAGCGTCTCTCCATCAAGAGACCGATGTGTAACGCCATCACACGTCCTGCACTCCTTCGCCGCTGAAAACGGCGCGCGGCGTTGCCGCCGTCGCCTTTTCGCTCGGTCACGTATTGCGGATACGCTCCCTCGGGAAAAGGCTCGGCTCCTACCCACGCATCCGTTTTGAGCGGCGAACCGCTGAAACGGCGCGCGGCGTTGTCGCCATCGCCTTTTCGCTCGGTCACGTATTGCGAATACGCTCCCTCGGGAAAAGGCTCGGCTCCTACCCGCGCATCCGTTTTGAGCGGCGAACCGCTGAAACGGCGCGCGGCGTTGTCGCCGTCGCCCTTTCGCTCGGTCACGTATTGGGGATACGCTCCCTCGCGAAACGGCTTAGGCTCCTACCCGCGCATCCGTTTTGAGCGGCGAACCGCTGAAACGGCGCGCGGCGTAAGCCGCATTCCTTCGCACAGGCAACTCCGGGATGAGTTATCCGCGCACGCTCCCGCCGCCTTACACCGCCCGGCGGCTCTCTTCGCGCAGCGCGCGCGCTTGTTTCCCTTCATCGTCTTTCAAATCACGGGTTTATGAAATTGAGCTTATTATACCTTCGCCCGTTCGGCTTGTCAACCATTTTTTGTCCCGGAGGACGCCCGCAGGACGTACAAGCCGCCGGCCGCGTGGGGGAGTGAGCGGCGCGGAAGCGGCTGTTCGGAGGGGGGAGCGGGCCCCGCCCGCCGCCGCCCGCCGCCTCAGGCTTGCGGGGCTTCCGGGGCGTCGTCGGCCTCAGAGGGTGTGGCGGGCTCCTGCGAGGGCTCCTGCGTCGGCGCCTCGGTGGGCGCCTGCGTGGGTTCGGCCGTGGGCGCGTTCGTGGGCTCCTGCGTCGGCGCTTCGGTGGGCGCCTCGGTCGGTTCCTGCGTCGGCGTCTCGGTTGGCGCCTCGGTGGGTTCCGGCGTGACCGGCTCTTCCGGCTCCGTGGTCTGAATCGGGGGCAGCGTAGCGACCGGCACGGAGGCCGTGATGCCCGGCACCGGGGTCGGCATGGGCGTGGCCGTCGGCTCCGGCGTGGGGGTTTCCACGCCTGCGGGCACGATCTCGCCGTCGCGCAGGTGCGCGCCCTCGATGCTCACGTGGTTCGCGGAGATTTCGTCCACGATGCGAAGCGACACGCCGGGGCGCTCGCCGGTCTCGGGCACGTTGCCCGCGCTGAGTGAGCCCGCGACGGTGACCGACGCGCCGGACTGCACGTTCATCACCACGACGGTGTCGCCGCCGAAGTCCGAGCCGTTGCCGCCCACGGCGCTGCCGCCCAGCGCGGCGTTGACGCTGTCCGTCAGGCCGACGATCT
This sequence comes from Beduinella massiliensis, assembly GCF_900199405.1. Classification (NCBI taxonomy): domain Bacteria; kingdom Bacillati; phylum Bacillota; class Clostridia; order Eubacteriales; family Beduinellaceae; genus Beduinella; species Beduinella massiliensis. The sequence goes on along the minus strand of NZ_LT963429.1, from coordinate 66,330 downwards.
GCACGGCGCTGCCGCCGACGCGTCCGTCGCCGCCGCGCACCTCGCCCGCGAGGATGGCGTTCGTCTCGCCGCCCAGGCTGTATAGGTTCACGGCGTTGCCGCCGATGCCGCTGGCCGTGCCGCCGCGCACGTCGCCGCTGACGACGACGCTGCTCGCGCCGGACAGGTTCTCGACCTGAAGGCCCGCGCCGCCGTCCGCGCCGCCGCCGCCGTGCAGCGCGCCGTGAACCGCCACGTGTACGTCCCCGCCGCTGCCGCGCACGGTGACCGCGTTGGCGGCCTTGCCGCCCTGAACGGTCGCCCCGCTCTCGATGGTGAGGCTGCCGATGCCCTCGAAGAAGACCGCGTCCTGTCCGGACGCGCCCCGCACATTCGTCCCGGGCAGCAGCTCGACGTAGGATTCCCCGCTGACGCGGAGGCCCCCGGAGAGCAGGACGCCGGAAAACGCGACGTCCGCGTCGCTCAGCTGCAGCCCCTTGATCTCGGCCTCGCCGCCCTCCACGGACTTGAGCACCACGCGCCGCGCGCTCGAAAGCGCCCGGCCGCCCGCGACGATTTCTCCTTCCAGCAGCAGCACGTCGCCGTCCGCGGCGGTGGCGGCGGCCGCAACCAGGTCGTCATATGTCGTGATCGCTCCTGCCAGCGCGATGGACGGCAGGAATAAGAGCGTCAGCATCAGCGCGGCACATTTTCGGGAAAGGCGAAGGGCCTTTTCTGTCTTGCGCATGGAGCAATCCTCCTTTATATGCGAATTTGTCAACGCTTCGTTAACTGATCTATTATACCACAAAATGCGGTTTTGTCTACGGCGCGGCGCGTTCGGGGGCGGGGCCCGCCGCGCGGGCAACCGTGTGCGGCGAAGGGGGGACCTGCCTCTTATACACATTTCCGCTCTTATACACATTACCGAGCCCACGCGACGCAGTCCTATCTCGAATGCCGACGAAGGTCTCTACGTCTCGGTGGCTGTCCGAATTATCTGCCCCTGTGCTCTCGTGGCTGATGAAGCTTTCCACCTTTCTAGTC
>NZ_LT963429.1:0-65103 GCF_900199405.1 Beduinella massiliensis | reverse complement strand
ACCGTGTGCGGCGAAGGGGGGACGGGGTTCGGCCCGCCGCGCCCTCCCTTGAAACGGGGCGGGAAAGCTGGTACAATAAGACAAGCTCTTGATTAATAGACGGACTTTGACCCGTTTTGGTTGCACCTTTCATGAAAAAAGGGGGGATTTTTTTGACGCACAGCGGCGATCGGGAGGCTTACCTGCGCCTGCTTTCCCAGCATTACCCCACCATTCGCGAGGCCTCCGCGCAGATCATCCACCTGCGCGCGGTGCTCGGCCTGCCCAAGGGCACGGAGCACTTCCTTTCCGACCTGCACGGCGAGCACGCGGCCTTCCTGCACATGCTGCACAACGCGAGCGGGGTCATCAAGTCGAAGATTCGCGACCTGTATCAGAATATGCTGCCCGCGCACGAGCGCGACCTGCTGTGCACGCTGGTCTACTACCCGGAGGAAAAGCTCGCGCTGCTCAGGCGTCAGGGCGTGCTCTGCGACGAGTGGTACCGCATCACGCTCTACCGGCTGATCGAGGTCTGCCGCCTGCTTTCGGGCAAGTACACGCGCGTGCACATCCGCGAGGCCCTGCCGGACGACCTGGGCGGCGTGCTCGAGGAGCTGCTCGCGCGCGACGACAGCCGGGACAAGCAGGCCTATTACGAGGAGATCATGCGCTCGATCCTGGAGACGGGGCAGGGGGACGCGATGATCGTCGCCCTCTCGCGCACCATCCAGTACCTCGCCATCGACCGGCTGCACATCATCGGGGACATCTACGACCGCGGCCCGCGCGCGGACCTCATCCTGGACGCGCTGATCGGCTATCATCAGGTGGACGTGCAGTGGGGCAACCACGACATCGTCTGGATGGGCGCGGCGGCGCTGTGCGAGGCGTGCATCGCGCAGGTCGTCGTCACCTCCGTCAAGTACGGCAACCTGGACACGCTCGAGGTCGGCTACGGCATCTCGCTGCGCCCGCTGGCGACGATGGCGATGGAGGTCTACGCGGACGACCCCTGCGACGCCTTCCGCCCGCACGAGAACGGCGAGGCGCTGCAGGAGGACGAGATGCAGATCGCCCGCATGCACAAGGCGGCCGCGGTGCTGGAATTCAAGCTCGAGGGGCAGCTCATCGCCCGCCACCCGGAGTACGGCATGGAGGACAGGCGGCTGCTGCACCGCGTCGATCCCGCGGCCGGAACGGTTCGCATCGGGGAGCGGACGGTTCCGCTGCGCTCCTGCCGCTTCCCGACCGTGGATTGGAACGACCCCTACGCCCTGAGCCCGCAGGAGCGCGAGGTCATGGACCGGCTCGTGACCGCCTTCGCCCACAGCGAAAAGCTCCAGCGCCACGTGCGCTTCCTCTACAGCGCGGGCAGCATGTACCTGCGCTGCAACGGCAACCTCCTGTATCACGGCTGCATCCCGCTGACGCCGGAGGGCGACTTCGCGCCGATCCCCCTGCCGTGCGCCGGGGGCGAGGCCCCGCCCGTGGGGCCGGAGGCGATCGACCGGGCCGACCGGCTCGCGCGCCAGGGCTTCTTCGCGCGCGCGGGCAGCCGCGCCCGCATGGACGGCCAGGACTTCCTCTGGTACCTGGGCTGCGGGCCTTACTCGCCGCTGTTCGGCAAGGACCGCATGGCGACGTTCGAGCGCTGCTTCGTCGCGGACAGGGAGACGTGGAAGGAGACGAAGAACCTCTACTACAGCCTGCTGGACGACGAAAAGATGGCGCGGCGCATCCTCGCGGCCTTCGGCCTCTCGCCCGACCGGGGGCACATCGTCAACGGCCACGTGCCGGTGCAGCTCAAGAAGGGCGAAAGCCCCGTCAAGGCGAACGGCCGCCTGCTGGTGATCGACGGGGGGCTCTCCCGCGCGTATCAGCCGGTCACGGGCATCGCGGGCTACACGCTGATCTTCAACTCGCACGAGCTCTCGCTCGTCGCGCACCAGCCCTTTGAATCGACCGCGCGCGCCATCACCGAGGAGCAGGACATCCACTCCGTGCAGACGGTGGTGGAGAAGATGCCCCGCCGCCTGCTGGTGTCGGACACCGACCAGGGCGACGAGCTGCGCGGACGCATCGCGGATCTGGAGGAGCTCTTGTGCGCGTACCGGGAGGGCCGGGTAAAGGAGGCCCGCGCGGGGCGCTGAGCGCGCGCGGAAACGTCATTTCGGCGGGCACGTACAGGTTTTGAAACGATAAAGGTTTCCGCGTAAAGCGAAAGACGGTATAATCCCCCCCGGGACATCACATTCCGGAGGGGATTTCTTTTATGGAGGAGAAACACGTTTTTCTGCGCCTGCTGTCGGTGCTTTCGGGCGTCCTGCTGATCGTCTCGGGCGCGCTGTGCATCCTGCGGCCGGGGGCGGCGCTGCCGGCGCTTTCGACGCTGCTGGGCGTCTCGATGCTCGTGTCGGGCATCCTCGGCGTCGTCGGCTTCGCGCTGTGCGGGGACGCGGTTCACGGCGCTTGTTATCTGCTGCTGGACGGCGTGCTGACGGTCCTGCTTTCCGCGCTCGTGCTCCTGAACCGCCTGTTCCCGCCGCTCGGGCTGGCGGCGCTCTTTTCCCTGTGGATGCTCTTTTTGGGCGTCAGCCGGTTCGTGCGCTCGCTGGAGCTGCGGCGCGCCGGCGTGCGCGGCTGGGGCTGGTTCACGGCGATGGGCGCGGCTTCGGTGCTGGGCGGCTTTGTGACGATGGCCTCGCCCTTCGCCTCGCTGTTCCCGCGGAGCTTTACGGCGGGCGCGGTCTTCGCCCTGGAGGGCGTATGCATGGCGGCGAGCGGCCTGCTCGTGCGGCGCACGGGGCGGCTTTAACGGCGCACATCTTTCGCGCCGCCGCATAATGTAAGAAGCGAAGGCGGACTGCGGTTTCCCGGGACTCGGTACATACGGGGGGCGACCCCGTATGGCATCTAAACTATGGGGAGGAAACCGCAGAATGGAACCGATTGAAATCAGGACCCTCGACATCAAGGGGCAGGCGACGCCCGTGCAGAATATCCCGGTTCAGGCCGTGCCTGTGCAGGAAACGAGGGAGTGCCCGATGCCCACGCCGGAGGAGACGCACGTCTATTTCGAGCGCTGCGAGGAGGCCAAGACGGTCGACATGGGCAGCGTGGAGGTAGATCAGGGCGGCCGCATTCTGGACGTGTCGCTGACGCTCAGGAACGTCTGTCCGCACAAGCGCACGGCGATCGGCGTGACGCTGACCGAGGTGGACGCCGCGGGCCGCGAATACGCGCGCGGCTTCAAGTGCGTGACGGTGCCGGCGCACCAGAACGAAAGCTGCTGTGACCTGAGAACCCCCCGCATGCGCTTTATCCTCCCGGAGGATCTGCGCGTGGACGGCGCGGCCGGCGTCTGCTCCGGGCGCCGCCACTTCATCCTGCGCGCGGCCACGCACAACGTGGACACGTGCGTGACGATGCGGTAAGGGGGAAACAAGGCCATGTGCAACAGCCGTTATTATGATGTGATCTCCGTCGCCGTCAGCATTCTGGTGGGCATTGCGTTTTCCGTGCTCGCGCTGCTCAACTTCCTGACCGCCGGGCTTTTGACGCCGATTCTGGGCATCGCGTTCGGCGCGTTCTGCCTGGTTCTGCTCACGCTCGGCGCGGTCAGCCTGCTGCGCCAGAACGACGCGATCAACGCCTGCGTCTGCCGCAAGGGCATGCGCCTGCTTTGGCCCGCGCTGCTTCTGATGCTCGTCTCCGCCTTCACGCTGGTCTTCGCCCTGACCAATCTGGTCATCGGATTGATCCTGGCGTTCCTGCTCTACGCGCTGTTCACGTACACGGTCTTCGGCCTGTACTGCTACCTGGCCTGCCTGGTGAAGTCCGGCTGCCGGGAACGCGGCGCGGATACCATCGAGGTCGTGTGCCGCTGAGGCGCGGAAGGGCTCCCGAAAGGGGGCCCTTTTGGGCGGTTCAGGTAAAGTTGTGCCGGTCGCCGCATGCGATGCCGAACGCCTCGAAGAGGCAGATGACGCGCTCCACGCAGTCGAAGTCGTCCAGCTCGCCGTCCAGCAGCGCCATGTGAACGCCGTACAGGAGGTCGTAGGCGCCCTGGGCGCATTCGTCCCTGTAGCAGCCCGGATGGGACGGCTTGGGCAGGCGGCAGATCACGGCGCTGCGGATGCAGGATTTCATGGTGCTGGGGAATTGAGGGGTCGCCTCGTCTACGGGAAGCTCCAGGAAGGGGTATTTCTCGTGGTATTTGCGGTATCGCTTGCGCAGGGACTCCAGCTTTGCCGCGCCTGGCCGGCCGGCCTTTTTGTTCTGCATATGCGTCGTTCCTTTGTCATGCAAATGTTATACATCTGTGATGCTTACAATGATTATACAATTTGTCATAATAAAGAAAAATCATACAAATGCATTGCAGGTGGCGGAAATGAAATTCAAAATCCCAACCGTCCCGGCGACGACAAACAAGTGTATCCGATTCCCCAATGACGTGCTGGAACGGATCGAACAGGCCATCACCGGGAAGCAAACGACGTTTTCCGCCTTTGTCGTGCAGGCCGTCCGCGACGCGCTGGACAGCCTGGAGGAGGACGACGAACAGACAAAATAAGGGGCTCCCTCCAGTTTCGGGGGGAACGCCCTGTTTTGGGGCCTCGCAAACGGGCATTCCCCTGCACCGGTGCGGATTTACACTTTCCCCGCGCAGGAGAATGTGGTATAATCGGCACAGATATCACGGCGGGGATTGCGCCTGAAACGCTGCAAAAGCCTGGAAATGGAAGAAACAAAAGGAGCACGGTTATGGAAAACGAAGAGTTTCAACGCCTCGTACTAGAAAAGCTTGGCTCGGTGGAGAGCCATATCGACTCGATGGAAAGCCATATCAGCTCGATGGAGAGCCGGATGGACTCGATGGAGAGCCATATCGGCTCGATGGAAAGCCGGATGGACTCGATGGAGAGCCATATCAGCTCGATGGAGAGCCGGATGGACTCGATGGAAGGCCGCATGGACTCGATGGAGGGCGACATCAGAGAGCTGAAGGCGGGCCAGGACATTTTGCGCGAAGGGCAGATTCTGCTGCAAAAGCGCGTCAATTCCATGGAGCTCAAGCTCGATCATCTTGGGTTCGACATGGCCCAGGTGCTTTACAACGCCACCACGGCCGTGGACGAGGCGCTGGGGCACAAGCAGGAAAAGGAAAGCTGAGCGCGAACACAGGGGCGCGGACGGCCTCTCCGCCGTGAGGAGAAGACCGCCCGCGCCCTTTTTTGCCGATTTGCCGGTTCGCTTTGGCTATCCGATCCGCCGCAGCTCCATCACCAGGCTCTTGAAGTCGCCCACGGGCTGGCCGCCCGGCTGGATGAAGGGCAGGCGCACGCCCGCGCCCGTCAGCACCGAGGCGTCGTATTCGGCCCCGGTCTCCTCGTCGCGCCAGCGCCCGTCGGGGATGTCCGCGAGCTTTACGCGGCGCATCTGCGGGTTCGCGCTTTGCAGCGTCACGAACGCGAAGAGCAGGACCGTGTCCTCCAACTGGAACTGCCAGGCGCACAGGTTGCCCTCGAAGGGGCTGATCAGGCGCGTAAACGCGCCCTGCTGCGTAACCCGGCGGATGCGCTTCACCCGCTCGATCTGGCGGCGGATGATCTCCAGGTCCTCCGGCGTCTGCTGCGACAGGTCGAGCTCGTAGCCGAAGTTGCCGCTCATCGCCACGTCGCCGCGCATCTTCATGTCCGTCACGCGCCCGACCTGATGGTTCGGCACCGCGGACACGTGCGCGCCCATCGTGCTGGCGGGGTAGACGACGCTCGTGCCGTACTGGATCTTCAGGCGCTCCGCCGCGTCGGTGTCGTCGCTCGTCCAGGTCTGGGGCATGTAGTAGAGCATGCCGGGGTCAAAGCGCCCGCCGCCGCCCGAGCAGGACTCGAAGAGCACCTCGGGGAAGGCGGACGTGATCGACTCCATCACGCGGTACACGCCCAGCATGTAGCGGTGGGGTGCCTCGTCCTGGCGCTCCGGGGGCAGCGCGGCCGAGCCGTACTCCGCGAAGTTGCGGTTCATGTCCCACTTGACATAGGAGATGGGCGCGCTTTTGAGCACCGCGCAGATCGCCTCGACGACGTAATCCTGCACGTCCGCGCGCGACATGTCGAGGATCCACTGGTTGCGCGCCTGCGTGGCCGTGCGCTCGGGCACGCGCAGCACCCAGTCCGGGTGGGCCCGGCAAAGGTCGGAGTTAGGCGAGATCATCTCCGGCTCCACCCAGAGGCCGAAGCGCATGCCGAGCGCCTCGATGTCCTCCGCCAGACCCTTGAGGCCCCGGGGCAGCTTGCGGGGGTTGACCACCCAGTCGCCCAGCGAGCGGTCGTCGCTGTCGCGCTCGCCGAACCACCCGTCGTCGAGCACGAACAGCTCCACGCCCAGGCCGGCCGCCGTGCGCGCGATGCGCAGGATCTTCTCGTGGTCGAAGCGGAAGTAGGTCGCCTCCCAGTTGTTGATGAGGATCGGGCGCTCGCGGTCGCGCCAGTAGCCGCGGCACAGGCGCGTGCGGTACAGCGCGTGATAGATCTGCGACATGCCGTTCAGGCCCGCGTCGCTGTAGGCGAGCACCGCCTCCGGCGTCTGGAACGACTCGCCCGGCAGCAGGGTCCAGCCGAACGTCTCGGGGTTCAGCCCGCAGACCGCGCGCGTCTGGCCGTAGGCGTCCTCGTCCACGGCGATTTGAAAGTCGCCGCTGTACACCAGGCTGATGCCGTAGACGCCGCCCGTGCGCTCGGTGGCCTCCGGCTCCATCAGCGCGCAGAAGGGGTTGTGCTGGTGCCCGCTCGCCCCGCGCGCGGAGCGGATGACGCGCTCGGCGTGCATGGGGCCGACGCGCTCGATCTGGCGCTCCTTGCCCCAGGCGCCGTGCAGGTGCAGCAGGTCGTAAGCGCCGAAGAGGTTGATGGAGGCGCTTGCGCACGCGCGCAGCTTCACGGGCGCGCCGCCCGCGTTGAGGACCCGAAGGCTCACGGCGATGGCATCGTGGCGCGAAAAGAGCGTGTAGCAAAGCGTGGCCTCGAGGCCCGTCACCTCGTCGCGCAGGTGCGCGCTGAGCGTCTGCGCCTCGTCCTCCCGCTCCACATAGGTGGCGGGCAGGCCCGCGAGCGGGGGCTTGCCGGGCGTCACCTCCGCGCGCAGGAACGAAAGGCGGGTGGTGCGCTGGCCGCCCCGTCCCACAGCGCAAAGCTGCGCGGGCCGGAAATCGCCGCGCCCGGCGGTCGGCAGGGCAAAGGGCAGGGTCGCGTTGTCGGTGTCGAAGGAAGCGAGGCGCTCTGAGGTCAGCAGCGCAGCGGGCACGTCGGCGTCCTCGAGGCGCGCGCCGAAGTAGGGCATGATGAGCTCGTCCGCGCCGTCCTGCACTTTGTAGGCGCACAGCACCATGCTCAGGCGCCGGCCCTGCAGGTGGCAGCAGCGGGCGTCGGGGGAGAGGAAGATCGGCATGTAAAAAATCCCTCCGTTTCAGTCGGATCGTTCAGGCAGCGTCTGGCCGGGCGGCCTTTGCAGCATCAGCATAGCAGCAGCGCGCCCCCGCGTCAAGAGCCCGCAGGGCTTATCTTTTGCATAAGTGAAAGGAATCATGCGCTTATGCGCCCGGGAAAGGGTCACTTTTATCCAAATTTCGGCAGGAAGACGAAATTTGCACGGGGAACGCTTGCATTTACGCATGCTTTGTGCTATTCTGCGAGTGGATTATGCCCCTGTATGGAATTTCGGAGGGAATGAACATTGGACAACCTGAAGCAAGTGTCCACCGTGGCTTCGGTGGCGCTGCCGGTGGACGAGCGGCTGATGGTCCGCCGCTGCCGGTATAAGGGCGGGGAAGGGGCGCGCCGTCTGTGCATCGTCACGGGCACGCACGGCGACGAGCTCGAGGGGCAGTACGTCTGCTTCGCCTTGGCCCAGCGCATTCAGCAGAGCCCCGAATGCCTGAACGGCATCGTGGACATCTACCCTGCGCTGAACCCCATGGGCATCGACTCGGTCACCCGCGGCATCCCGGCGTTCGACCTGGACATGAACCGCATCTTTCCGGGCTCGAAGAGCGGCTCGGCCTTTGAGGAAATCGCCAGCGACATCGTGGAAAGCCTCACGGGCGCGGACCTGGTGCTCGACATCCACGCGAGCAGCATCTTCCTGCGCGAGGTGCTGCAGGGCCGCATCATGCACGAGTGCGAGGAGCGGCTGATGCCCCTCGCCAGGCGGCTGAACCTGGAATTCATCTGGTCCTATCCCGCGGCGACGGTCATGAAGGCCACGCTGTCGCATACGCTCAACTCCCTGGGCACGCCCTGCATCGTGGTGGAGATGGACGTGGGCATGCGCATCAATAGGCGCATGGGCGACCGGCTGGTGGACGGCATCCTCGCGCTGCTCGTGGATCTGGGCATCTGGAAGAGCGAAGCGCCCAGGGTGGGCGAGCCCATCGTCTCCACGAAGGACGAGGGGGTGGTCTTCGTGAACGCGGAGGCGTCCGGCATCTTCGTGCCCGAGGACCTTCAGGACGACCGCGTCGCCCGCGACGGGCGCCTGGGCCGCATCCTCGACCCGCTGCACGGAACGGTCCTGTCGGACGTGCTCGCCCCCTGCGACGCGCTGGTGTTCAGCATGCGCGCCTACCCGGTGGTCTATCAGGGCTCGCTCATCGCCCGGCTGATGAAGACGGGAGGCGGCGACGCATGAAGAAGGACATCCTCTTTTCCCTGCCCTCGCCCTACCGCGACACCATGCGCGTCACGGGCTACCGCTTCGGCAAGGGCGAGCGCTCCTGCGCGATCATCGGGGCCATGCGCGGCAACGAGGTGCAGCAGCTCTACGTCTGTTCGCGCCTGGTCGCCATGCTGCGCGAGGTCGAGCAGGAGGGCGGCCTCGTGCCCGGCAGGAGCGTGCTGGTCATTCCCACGGTCAACAACTTCTCCATGAACCTGGGCAAGCGCTTCTGGTCGATGGACAACACGGACATCAACCGCATGTACCCCGGCAAGAAGGACGGCGAAACCACGCAGCGCATCGCCTACGAGGTGTTCGAGCGCCTGCGGGGGTATCAGAGCGGCATTCAGCTCGCCTCCTTTTACATGCCGGGCACGTTCATCCCGCACGTGCGCATGATGGACACCGGCTTTCAGGACACGGAGCTGGCCAAGGACTTCGGCCTGCCCTACGTCTACGTGCGCACGCCCAAGCCCTACGACACGGTGACGCTCAACTACAACTGGCAGGTGAGCGGTACGGACGCCTTCTCGCTCTACGCGGGCAAGACGGACACCATCGACGAAAACGCGGCGGAGCTGTGCATCCGCTCCATCGTGCGCTTCCTCAACCTGCGCGGCATCGTGAAGTGCGACATGCCGCCGGGCCACGCGAGCGTGGTCATCACCGACGAGGACATGCACGCCGTGTCCTCCACCAGCGGCGGCCTGCTGCGCCGGGTGAAGTTCGCGGGCGCGCACGTGCGCCGGGGCGAGCAGCTCGCCTTCATCATGGACCCCTACGACGGCTCCGTGCGCGAGGTGCTGCGCACCCCCATCACGGGCACCCTCTTCTTCGTGCACGACCAGCCCTTCGTGCTGGAACACACCCCGGTGTTTAAAGTGCTTGGAAGCCGCATGGATTGACAGCATTGGTCACACAGAATTTGGAAAAATAGCTTGCATTTGCGCAGATCAACCGCTATAATAAAATCGGAAGGGCGTTTCACCCACGGACGACGTATACAGAGTGCTGTATGCGGGGGAGGGACGCCTTTTCCTTATGCCCGGGCAGGGCCCGGTGCCATCTCCGAAGCGCCGTATTCCGCTCGTTTTGGGTGCGCGCGGCCAAGGCTTACCGCGTCATACGGCGAACAGGCCGCGGCGTACCCTCCTTCTTGGGAGCGTACGCCGCGGCCTGCTTATTTTTATGCTTCTGTCAGGACTTCCCGGCGGCGCGCATGCCCTCTTCGGTGACGGGATGGATCCACCGGTCGCGCAGGAAGTAGCGCAGGGCGAAGAACGTCTTGACGGCGTCCTCGCTGAGCAGCATCACGAGGTAGACGGCGATGAAGGGCAGGTGCAGCACCATGCCGCACAGGAACGTGAGGGGCAGGGCGATGCACCAGACGCAGACGGTGTCGAGGATGACGCCGATGCGCGTGTCGCCGCCCGCGCGGAAGACGCCGACGATGGTGATGTAGGGGATGTTGCGAAGCCCGATCTCCAGCCCGTAGAGCAGGATGATGCTGCGGGTGAGCCCGCGCACCGCGTCCGAGACGTTGAACAGGGAGAGGATGGGCGTTCTGAGCGCGATGAGGGCCAGCCCCACGGTCACGGACAGGACGGTCATCAGCACGGTGAAGCGGCGGGCGTCGAGCCGCGCGCGGTCGAAGTCGCCCGCGCCGATGCGCTTGCCGATCAGCACGGAGCAGGCGTGGCACAGGCCGACGAAGAACACGAAGGCGAGGTTTTCCACGGTGCGGAAGATCGTGAGGGCGGCGTAGTTGTCCGTGCCCATGTGCCCGTAGATCATGTTGTAGCCCATGGTGCCCACGGCCCACATGCCCTCGTTGACGAGCGCGGGGAGGCTCACGTACAGAAAGCGGCGCAGAAAGGGCGCGTCCCAGTCGAAGAGCCGGCGCACGTCGGTGCGCAGCAGCGTGCGGCGAAGGAACGCCGCGGCGTAGAGCACGACGACGTTGACCCACGCGGCGATGGTGGTGGCGATGGCCGCGCCGCGCAGCCCCATCGCGGGCGCGCCCAGCTTGCCGAAGATGAGCGCGTAGTTGAGTGCGGCGTTGGTGAGCACGGAGCACAGCGAGGCGAGCACCGGCAGGCGCACCTCCTCCGTGGAGCGCAGCAGCGTGCTCGCCGCCTGGCTGAGCGCGAGGCCGAGGTAGGAGAAGCAGACCACGGTGAGGTAGCTTGCGCCCTGCTCCACGACCACGGGGTCCTTCGTAAACAGGTGCATGACGAACCCCGGGGCCAGGCGCCCGACGAGCATGAACAGCACCGCCGGGATGCATGCGCCGGTGAGCAGCAGGCCGAACGTGCGGTGGATGCCCCGGATGTCGCGCACGCCCCAGTACTGCGCGAGGAAGACCGCCGCGCCGCTGGAAACGCCGAAGAAGAGGATGTTCATCACCCACGACCACTGGCCGGCCATGCCGACGGCGGCGAGGGGGATGTCGCCCAGGGAGCCGATCATGACCGTATCGACCAGCGTGAAGGACGAGAGCAGCAGGTTTTGCAGCGCGATGGGCAGCGCGAGGCGCAGGGCGGACCGCCAGAAGCTGCGGTCCGCGAAGAGTGTTTTCAGGCGCATGGTCGTCTCCTTGTGCGGCGCGCGGGCAGAAAGATGCTCCCCCGAAGGGGAGTGAGAAAGCAGCGTAAAGCCAAAGGGGATGTATGAAGGGGGCGTTTTCCGCAGACAAATGCGCAGCATTTGCGTAGGAAAACATGACCCGTAATCTTCGTGCAAAATAAACTTCATTTTGCACGAGGCCATCGACAAAGTCGATGGCCCGAAGGCTCCCCGAAGGGAGCGAAGATGCCTGCGGTCTTATTTTCGGTCGGAAAGCGTGTAGATGGAATCCATCAGCATCCCCAACTGCGACGCATCGGGCAGCTCCTGCCCCTCCATCGCCAGGCAGGCCAGCGCGTAGTGCACGATGCTGTAGTAGTTGATGCCCGTGGGCCGCCGCATCGTGAGCCAGTAGCGGCCGAAACGCACGATCCGCTCGCGGTTCTTTTGCAGCAGGTCGTCCAGCTCGTTGATGTAGTGGATGCCCAGGAACGCGAGCTTTTGGGGAACCTTCTGGCGGATGATGAACTCCGTGTCGAACGTCATGGGGATCGTCTGGCCGTCGGCAATGTCGGCGTTCATCGCGCGCACGGTGTCCGACGTGTCCAGGTACTTGCAAAGCGAGGTGATGTTGATGTCGGTCTTGAGCACGCGCTCGATGCGGTCGATGGAGTGGTTGTAGCGCTCCACCTCGTCGCGCACGTTGCAGAACTCCTCGTCGAGCAGCTCCAGGGAGGCGGAAAGGCGCGAAAGCCGCCTGCGCACCACGCGCGGAATCTCGAAGTCGTTCTTGTAGCCCAGGCCGTGCTCGATCTCCGCCCACGCATGCTGCAGAACCGTGCGAATCTGAATTTCAAAGGCCACGTCCGCGTAGGGCTGGTATTCGGCGAGCTGCACGCGCGCGCCTGAAAAGCGCACGATCATGTGCAGCGAGTTGTAGCCGAAGTCCACGCTCTCCTGCATCTTGCGCCTGCGCTCCACGATTTCCACGACGTCGAACTCGCGCGCGATCAGGTTCTGCACGCGGTCCACGTCGTCCTCGAACAGGGTGATGATGCGGCAGCCGATCACGTCCGTGATGTCGGACAGGCGCTCGTACTTGTGCTTGAAGCGCACCTTGCGCCGCAGCTTTTCCTCGTTCTTGATGCGGATGGACAGGTTGGAGATCGCGATGCCCTCGCGCGCGATCAGCGTGGGCAGGATGTCCTCCAGGTCCGACGCCATGTGGCCGAAGAGCTCGCGCTTTTGCGCGAACTCGGCCATGATGCTCTCTTCAAACTGTTCGGGGATCGCCAGTTCCGACATGGGGCAGCCCTCTTCTCAAGTCGTGATGGGGATTATTCGTCCGGCGCGTCCGCGCCCTCGATTTCGTCCGCGGTCTGGTCGCTGGAGCCGAGCACGTCGTCGGGGATCGCCGCGCCGATCTGCTCGGCGGCCTTCTTCCAGTTTTCCAGAATGGTCTCCTTGCGCAGGGGCGCGTGGCAGTCCGGGCAGGGGGTCAGCTTGTCAAACGGCGCGGTGTCCAGGTCGCCGTAGGTGAAGTCGCCCGTCAGCGGCAGGAAGCGCTTCTTGACGTTCGGGCACTCCGCCACCGCGTGGTACATCTTGCCGCCGTCCAGGTTGCGGTAAAGCGGCGTGTCGTCCGCGGGCAGCTCGGGGTCGGGCATGGTGCGGCCCTTGTCCTCCCAGATGAGCACCTTGGTGTTCTTCTTGAGGTTGTCCCACAGCCAGCGCATGTTCTGCCCCTGCTCGTTTTTGGCGCGCTGGATGCGGATGCAGCCGTGGCTCGCCTTCTGGCCGAGGTACGCCTCGAAGTTGGCGTAGCGCCGCGTGGAGCCGTCCGAGCTCAGCTTGTGCGGCACCTCGTGCAGCAGCGTTCCGCCGTTGATGCGCATCGCCAGGTCGCAGTACATCAGGCCGGAGCCCGAACCGCTCTCGAACTGGCCCACCCAGCTTACGACGATGAACTCGCCCGCGGGCGTCTCGTTGTAGGGCTGATCCTTCGTGGGGAAGCCCGTGGAGCAGATCAGCTCGCCGATGATCTTGCCGTCTTCAAAGATGTAGAGCTTCTGCGTCAGCTTGTCTACGAGCAGCGCGTACTTGTCGGAGGGCGTCACGCTCTTGAGCAGGCTGGTCTTCACGTAGCCCTGAATCAGCTTGGCCGCCTGGTCGATGACGTGCTGCGACTCGATCGCCGTGCCGTCGTTGGAGTACGCCTCGATCAGCGTGTAGCCGTCCTGATCCTCGGAAAGGATGTTGACGCCCTGCGAGGTGCCGTGCAGCTCGCCCGCGATGTTCGTGCGGGGGCGCAGCTCCGCTCCGGCCTCGTAGGTCGGGTAGACGTGCTCGCGCTGATCCTTTTCCAGCACGGTGATGGGCTGCATCATGATGTCCCAGATCGCCTGCTGGTGCTCGGGGTCGTCCAGGTCGTAGTCGTCCGGGTTCATCTCCCAATACGTCCTGGCCGTGGGCACGGGCTTCTTCGTCGCCTCGGGCGCGGGCGTCCGGGTGGGCGCGGGCGTCGTCTTTTCGGGCTCGTCCGCCGGCTCTGCTTCGCCGTCCCCGGGCGCTTCGCCGTCGCCCGCGTCCGCTTCATCGTCCTGCGCGGCCGCGGCGGGGGCGCCCCCCTCCGCCTCCACGTCGAAGGCGATCATCTGCGCGGCGGATTCGTTGCCCGCCCCGTCCGTGAGGCGCAGCACGATGCCCCAGGGGCCCGCGGACAGCGTCTCCGTCTCGGACAGGCGGCCGTCCCAGCGCAGGATGCCGTGGCCCTCCTTGACGGGGATCTGGCCCAGCTCGCTGTGCTCCGAGCCGTCGGAGAGGTTGATCAGCGTCGCCGTGACCGTGCCCGCGACGCTGGAATCGAACTCGATGTACCAGCTGCTGCCGGGCACGAGCACGGAATCCTCCGCCAGCACGTTCGTCAGCTGCGGCGCGGCGTCCTCCGCGAGGGCCAGCGGTAGTACCGCAGACAGCGGCAGCACCGCAGGCAGCGGCAGCAGCGCGGGCAGCAGCGCGAGGAAGAGGGAAAGGATGCGTTTTGCCATCGTGGAACCTCCGTATGATTTCGATCGATGATGAAACCCTGCGCGCGGGGCGCGGGTGATCCTTTTATGTAACGGGCGACGGGGCCAAAACCCTGCCGCGCGGCAATCAAAGACATTATATCACAAAGGCGTGCGCATCCTCAAGGGCTGCGCGGGGAGTGGAAAGAAAAATCGGCGTCCGCGCGCAGAATTGACAGGCATTTGCGGATGGGCTACAATAAAACCACGCATTTAACGGCGTCCCGCCGCGGGCGGCGGGCAGCCGGAAAGGAAGGACGACATGCTGCTCATCCGAAACGCAAAAATCCTCACCATGGAGGATCAGGACTATCTGGACGGCGGGGACATCCTCGTGGACGAGGGGAAGATCCTCGCGGTGGGGGCCGACCTGCCCGCGCCGGACGCGGAGGTGTTCAACGCCCGGGGCATGTACGCCATGCCGGGCATCGTGGACGCCCACAGCCACATCGGCATGTGGGAGGACGCGCTGGGCTTCGAGGGCGCGGACGGCAACGAGGAGACGGCGCCCGTGACCGCGCAGATGCGCGCGATCGACGCGATCAACCCGCGCGACCGCTGCTTTGAGGAGGCGCTGCGCGGCGGCGTCACCTGCTGCGCGACCGGCCCCGGCAGCGCGAACGTGGTGGGCGGGCAGTTTGCGCTGCTCAAGACCTACGGAAGGACGCTGCGGGAACGCGTCGTGCGGGAGCCCCTGGCGCTCAAGGTCGCGTTCGGGGAAAACCCCAAGACCGTTTACAACGAGCGCAAGGAGACGCCCATGACGCGCATGGCGACGGCGGCGATTCTGCGCCAGGCGCTCGTGGACGCGCAGACCTACCTTGCGAAGATGCGCCTTGAGGACGAGGGCGACCGGCCCGACCGCGATCTGGGCAAGGAGGCGCTGGCCCTGGCGCTTTCGGGCGAGCTCATGGTCAAGGCGCACGCGCACCGCGCGGACGACATCATGACCGCGCTGCGCATCGCGGAGGAATTCGGCCTGCGGTTGTCGCTGGAGCACTGCACCGAGGGCTACCTGATCGCGGACGAGCTGCTCGCGGCCCAGCGGGCGCGCGGGGTGCGCGTCATCGTGGGGCCGCTGTTTACCGACCGGTCGAAGCCCGAGCTGCGGGAGCAGTCCTACAAGGCCCCGGCGCTGCTGGAGCGCGCGGGCGTGCGCTTCGCGCTGATGACCGACCACCCGGTTACGCCCATGCAGCACCTGCTGGTGACCGCCATCGTCGCCGTGCGCGAGGGGCTCTCCGAGCGCGGCGCGCTGCTCGCCGTCACGAAGAACGCGGCCTGGGCCGTGGGCGCGGAGGACCGCGTCGGCTCCATCGCGCCCGGCAAGGACGCGGACATCGCGCTCTACGACCGCGACCCGCTCGACGCGCGCGCGCACGTGAAGGCCGTGCTGGCCGGGGGAACGTGGGCGTTTCAGTGAAGCGCGGAATCGCGGGGAATTTACAGCGCGCCGGCGGGGGATTTCCCCCTGCCGGCGCGCGTTTTATGTACTTTCGGGTTCATGCCAGGCGGACTGGGCCGAAGCCCCCGCCTGCCCGCCGCTTAGCCCGGCAGGTTCGGCACCTGCTCGTTTGAAACGGGCGCCTGCGTCTGCGTCTGGCCCTGCGCATTGGAGATGGCGGAGTACTTCTTGTACAGCGCGGACTGCGTCTGCGCGCCCGCGATGCCGTCGTCCTTGAGGCTGTTGGCCTTCTGGAACTCCTTGACCGCGGTTTCGGTGTTCGCGCCGAAGATGCCGTCCGCGTTGCCGCTCAGGTAACCCAGCGTGATCAGCGCCTGCTGCAATGTCTTCACGTTGTCGTTCTTGTCGCCCTTCTTGAGCGTCGTGTAGCTGGGCTCCGGCGTGACCACCGGCGCGGGCGTCGGTGCGGGCGTGGCGATGGGCTCGGGCGTGGTGATCTCCACGGGCACCGTCGTCGAGCCGAAGACCGCGAACGTCTCCGCGGGCTGGGCGGAGGGCTGCGCTGCGCCGCCCTGCGGCGCCTGTGGGTCCGGCGTGCCGCCGCTGAACAGGAAGCGCACCAGCACGACCACCAGCACCAGCAGCACGATGAACAGGCCCCCAGCCACGATCAGCGCCTGCGGGTTGAGCTTGACCGGCGAGCTCGCCTTCGCGCTCTTGTGATAGCGGTTTTGCTGCGTCTTCATCAGATCCGTGTAGCAATGCGGACAAATATTTGAACCTTCCGGAATTTCTGTATGACAAACGGGACAGATCATATGCAGACCTCCTTTAACATCCCCGATACTTCACTTCTGATCTTAGTATAAACGATAATTTGTAATATATCAAGCGTTTTCGTCATAATTTTGTAATGATTGCGGGTTCTTTTTGCGCGAAGGTTCCTCCTGTAAAGCGCGGAGGACGGCCTCGCGCAGGTCGGTGCGGTTGATGAGCGGCAAGTACCTGAGCAGACTGCTGAGCGATTCGTCCGGCCATTCCTTTGTAACCAATAGAGCGCCCCCTTTATAGACGTAATTTTTGCGCCCTATGTTTTACCAACATTTGCGTTTTTTTCAACCAAAAAAACAAAAAATAAAGTAAATTATTTTGGTTGACAGAAATAGGGGGTCGTCAAAGCGCGCATTATCCGCTACAATAGGGGGAGCTGCTGTTTTGGAGGGAACCTATGTTCAGGCTTTTTGACCGGCCGCTCGCCGTGGTGGATCTGGAGTGGAACCAGAGCGCCAGCCACACGCGCTACGAGATGCCGCATGAAATCATCGAAATCGGCGTGGCGAAGCTCGGGCCGGACATGCGCGTGCTGGGCAGCGCGCAGTACGTGGTGCGCCCGGCCGTCTACCCGGCGCTCGACCGCCACATCCGCGAGGTGACGGGCATCACGCAGGAGGAGCTCGACGCGGGCGTGCCGTTTCAGGAGGCGTTCGCCGCGTTTATCGATTTTTGCGGGGAGGACGTTCAGCTCTGCACCTGGGGGCGGGACGATTACCCGGTGCTGCTGCGCAACACGCGCTACTTCGGGGTGAAGCTGCCGTTTGACCCGCCGCTGGACGCGCAGCTCCTGTACGCGCACCTGCTCACGAACACGCCGGCGCGCCAGGTGGGGCTGCACGCGGCGATGGAGGCGCTGGGCATCGAGCCGGAGCTGCCCGCGCACCGGGCGGTGTACGACGCGCTGTGCACGGCGCAGGTGCTGCCGAGGATTCGCGCGGCCTATGAAAGCGCCCCGGCGGAGGCGCTCCTCCGCCTGCAGGAGACGGTGATGCAGGAGGCGCGCGTCGCCGCCTCGGACGCGCGCAGCGTGCCCACGCATTACAAGTACCAGACCGAGGCCGTGGCGGACGAGGCGCTGGTGCGCGTGCGCTGCCCGGTCTGCGGGGGGAAGACGACGTTCAAGCTCCCGTGGTTCGACACGGGGCACGAGCGGTATCTCGCGCTTTCCGCCTGCCCGGAGCACGGCGTGGCGCTGTGCCAGATGCACTTCAAGCGCATGGTGAACACGCGCCTGCTCATGCACCAGCGCGCCTACATCGCCCCGCCGGAGCAGCAGGCCGAGGCCCTGCGCCGCCACGAGACGGCGCTGAAATGCCCGCCCCGGCGCTACGGGAAGCGAAACGCGTAGGGGAGGGAAGAGCCATGATCTTATCGGACGGAACGCTCCTTCGGATGATGGAGGAGGGGACGCTTTCCATCTCGCCTCTGACGCGGGAGCAGGTGCAGCCGGCGAGCGTGGACATCCGCCTCGGGGACACGTTCAGCGTCGTGGAGGACACGTCGGGCGGGGTCGTCTCGATGGCGCAGGAGATTCGCTACAAGCAGCTCCGCGCGGACAGGTACCTCCTGCTGCCGGGGCAGTTCGTTCTGGCGACGAGCGTGGAATACGTGACGCTGCCGGACGACGTGACGGCCTTCGTCGAGGGCCGCAGCTCGCTGGGCAGGATGGGGCTGTTCATCCAGAACGCGGGCTGGGTGGACCCCGGGTTCAGCGGGGAAATCACGCTGGAGCTGTTCAACGCTAACCGCTGCGCCATCGAGCTGCAGGCCGGGCGCAGGGTCGGCCAGCTGGTGTTCGCGAGGATGGACGCGAGCGCCCTGCATCCCTACCGGGGGAAGTATCAGGGGCAAAGGGGCGCGACCGGCTCCCGGGCGTTCCTGGACGCGGAGATCCGATAAGGGTGGAGCGCTTTCGCCCGCAGGCGGCGGGCCCGGCATGTGCCCGCCTGCGACAAAAGACCGGCGGTATGCCCCGAAAAGGGGGCATACCGCCGGTCTTGTCTGTGCTGAAAAATCGATCAGTCGAAGAACACGGGCTTGCCGGTCTTCGCGGAGGTGTAGATCGCCTCGAGCACCTCGGTGACGACCAGCGCCTGCTCGGGCAGGACGGTCGGCTGGGTGCCGTTTTCGAGCGCCGCGTAGAACTGCTCGGCCTCGACGTCCTTGGCGTCCTTGACGGTGCCGTCGTAGAAGGCGACGCCGCCCGCCTCAAGCTCGGGCTTGGTGACGTACATCTTGGAGAAGCGCTCGCCGTTGATGCGAAGGCCGTCCCGCATGTCCGCGCCCGCCTTGGTGCCGCAAAGGGAGGTCTTGGCCTCGTCGATGTCGAGGGTGTTGAGCGCCCAGGAGGCCTCGAGCACGATGGTCGCGCCGTTCTTCATCTTGATGAAGCCCATGGCGGAGTCCTCGACCGTGAACTTCTCCGGGTCCCAGGGGCCCCAGGCGTTGGCGGCGTCCTTGGTGTCCGCCAGCTTGCGGTAGACGCTGCCCATGACGGACTCGACCTCGTAGTTGTTCATCTCCCAGAGGGTGAGGTCCAGCGCGTGGGTGCCGATGTCGATCAGCGGCCCGCCGCCCTGGGCTTCCTCGTCGAGGAACACGCCCCAGGTCGGGACGGCGCGGCGGCGAATGGCGTGTGCGCGCGCGTAGTACACCTCGCCCAGATCGCCGGCCTCGCAGCACTTCTTGAGGTAGAGGCTGTCGGGGCGGAATCGGTTCTGATAGCCGATGGTGAGGGTCTTGCCGGTGCGCTTGGCCGCCTCGACCATGGCGCGGGCGTCCTCGGCGGTCTTGGCCATGGGCTTTTCGCACATGACGTCCTTGCCCGCCTCCATCGCGGCGATGGAGATGGGCGCGTGCGCCTTGTTGGGGGTCAGCACGTGCACGACGTCGATCGTCGGGTCCGCGACCAGCTCTTCATAGGTGTCGTAAATCTTGGCGCCCTCCGCGCCGTACTCCTTCAGGGCCTTTTCCGCGCGCTCGCGGATCAGATCGCAGAAGGCGACCATTTTGACGTTGGGCAGGGCCTTCAGCGCCGGCAGATGCTTGCCGTTGGCGATGCCGCCGCAGCCTACGATGCCTACACGAAATTCCTTAGCCATGGGAAACTCCTCCTTGTCAGTCGCTGTCTATCGTCCACGGGCAGACGCCCGATGGCCTCGTCTTTTTTGCGCTTACCTTGTTTTAAGAATAGGAAGGGATTCCTAAGGGCGAAGCCCTTAGGCGGGGGCGCGGGGGCGGAGCCCCTGCCCTTATATCAGGCGCCCAGCTTCTTTAAAATCCCGCGGATGTGCGCGCACGAGGCGGCGATGTCCGCCGCGACATCGCCCGCGTAGGCCTCCTGCTCCACGATCAGGCCTGCCTCGAGCCTGCCCGCAGCCAGGAGCGTGCGTGCGATCTTCTCAAAGTCGATGATTCCGCCGCCGACCGGCACGTCGATCTTCTCCGGGTCGCGCGTCGCGTAGTCCGCGTTGATGTCCTTGAAGTGCACGGGCCCGGTCAAAGCGCCCAGCGACGCGATGTACGCGTCCGGGTCCACGCCGCCGTAGAGCGCCCAGCAGGTGTCCACCTCGCCCAGCACGCCGCCGGTGCGCAAAAGCACGTCCATCGGCAGCCGCCCGTCCGGCAGCGCCTTGAACTCGTGGCCGTGGTTGTGGTAGCCCACCTCGATGCCGTGCGGCGCGAAGAACGCCTTCGCCTGCGCGAGCAGGCGCGCCGTCTCCTCGCAGGCCTGCGCGCTGTCCGCCTTCGACCAGGGCAGGATCGCGTAGCGCACGCCCAGGATTTGGAGCGTTTCAAGCGTCTTTTCGAGCGCCTCCGCCTTGAGCCAGTCGCCCGGCACGTGCATGCTGTACGACGAAAGCCCCGCCGCGTCGCACGCGGCCTTCGCGCCCGCGGGGTCGTTCACGACCGCTGGGCAGCCGTACCATTCCACGCAGTCATACCCCGCCCGCGCCGTCATCTCGAGCGCCCGGGGCAGGTCCGTCTGCGCGATGTCGCGCAGGGAATAAAGCTGAAGTCCTACAGGAACCAAGGGATATCGCCTCCCAATCCGTTCGGTCGTTTGCGCCTGTCGGGCAAGCCGTGCACACGTTTGCCCTGCTATCTGTATGATAGCAGATTTAGGGGCAAATGTGTATAGGGTCTTTCAAAAAAGTTGGGCCCCCGGCAAGACCGGGAGCCCGCGGCGAAATCATTTGATGACGTAGGTGCTGCGCTGCACGCGCTTTGCGATGTTCGTAAACGTAAAGCATACCACGAAGTAGACCAGCGCCACGGTGACGTAGACCATGGCCGTGTGGTCGCGCAGATTGAGCTGGTTGATCGCCTGCTTGGCCCGGTCGTACAGGTCGCCCATGGCCAGCACCGCGCAAAACGACGTGTCCTTGATCGTCGTCACGAACTGGGCGATCATCGGGGCGAGGATGCGCCGGTAGGCCTGCGGCAGGATGACGTGCACCATCGCCTGAAAGGTGCCGAAGCCCTGGCTGCTGGCCGCCTCCCACTGGCCCTTGGGCACGCCGTTGAGCCCGCCGCGCACGATCTCCGCCACCACGCCGGAGGTGAAGATGCTCATCGCCAGGATGGCGTTGAAGATCTTGTTGGAGGGGAAGGGGGAGAAGAAGACCATCATCGTGATGAAGAAGAGCAGGGGGATGTTGCGCACCGTCTCCACGTAGATCGTCGCGATCCAGTGCGCCACCGGGTTCTTGCTGTTGCGCATGATCGCCAGCGCCGAGCCCGCGAGGAACGAGATGACGATCGTGCACAGCGAGATCTTCAGCGTCACCATCAGGCCCTCGCCCAGCACCTTGAAAAACAGCGGCGTGTACACCACGAAGATTTCGTCCCGGAAGAAGGAGACGATCCAGTCGATGGGGTTAACCATGGTGCACCAGCCTCCCTTCCAAATGGCGCGCGATCAGGGAAATCGGCAGGCAGATGCACAGGTACAGCAGCCCCGTCATCAGCAGCGGGGGGCCGTAGTTGTCGCTGCGCGCGGCGATGGAATCCAGCGAGTAGATGAGGTCGCGCGCGGTGATGACCGCCAGCACCGACGAGTTCTTGATGAGGTTCACCGCCTGGTTCGTGAGCGGCGGCAGGGCGATGCGCACCGCCTGCGGCAGGATCACGTGCGCCATGGACCGCCAAAAGCCGAAGCCCTGGCTGCTGGCCGCCTCGAACTGCCCCGCCGGTACGCTTTGAATCGCGGAATGCACGATCGTCGCGCAGTACGCGCCCGTGTAGATCGAAAGGCCGATGATGCCCGCCTCCACCTTTTTGCGGTAGATGCCCATCGCCGGCATGATGACCAGATAGATGAGGATGACCTGAATGACGAGCGGTGTGTTTTGAAAGAACGCGATGTAGGCGCGGCAGATGCGCTCCAGCCACCTTCGGCCGGACGCGAGCGCAAGGCCCACCAGAACGCCGATGACGAGCGCAAAGATCAGCGAAAAGAACGAGACCTTCACCGTCATCACAAAGCCCGCCATGACCTCGCCGCGCGCGTCGTACAGCTCGAGCCAGCGTTTGGCGCCGAAAATCTTCTGAAATCCGCTGACAAAATCCATAGACCTCCCCCTCCTTTTTTCATTTTTAGCCCCATGCGGCGGCTGCGGGCAAAGCCCGCCCCGCCTGAAAACGGGTGCCTGCCGCCGAGCAGGCAGCCGTTTTCAGGCAAGCGGTGTCGTGAGGCGCCGAAAAAAGGGGGAAGGCGGAACCAGCCGTCCTTCCCCCTTTCCGAATCGATTTCAGGCCGCGGGCCACAGCGCCGCGGTGTGGGTGTCGATGACGTCCCAGTCGATCTTGGCGAGCTGCGGGTACTGCGCCGCCAGCTCGTCGATGGTGCCCGCCGCGCGCAGCTCGGCGATCAGCTCGTCGACCAGCGCGAGCAGCTCCGTGTTGCCCTTCTTGATCGCCACGCCGTAGGGCTGCGCGCCCTCGGTGAAGCTGTCGGCCAGGATTTCGACCGCGTCGTCCAGGTAGCCGCCGAGGATGGACTTATCCACGGAGAAGCAGTCGATCTGGTGCGCGACCAGCGCTTCCTTGAGCGTGGGGTAGTCGGCCATCTCGTCGAACTTGTCGAGGCCGAAGGTGACGCCCTTTTCCGCCGCCGCGTTCGTCAGCGCGTCGCGGGTGGTGGAGCCCTGGGCCACGCCGATCACGGTGTCGTCCGCGAGCAGATCGTCAAAGGACTGGATGCCCGCATCCTTCAGCACCATCAGGCCGATGGAATCGACGTAATAGGGCTTGGAGAACTCGTAGAGCTCCAGGCGCTCGGGCTTGATCGTAAAGGTGGAGACGTCCATGTCCAGGTTGCCGTTGTCCAGCTCCGGGCCGCGGGTCTTGGCGGTCACGGGGGTGAACTGGATGTACTTCGCCACGTCCGCTACGTCTACGCCGAAGATTTTGGCCGCGACCAGGCGCGCCAGGTCGATCTCCAGGCCGCTGTACTCGTTCGTCGCCGGGTCGAGCAGGCCGAAGCCCGGCACGTCCGCCTTGACGCCGACCTTGATGTAGCCGCGGGATTTGATCGCGTCCAGCTCGCCGTCCGCCAGAGACAGGCAGGGCAGGGCAAACAGGCAGAGCGCCATCACCAGAGCAAGAATCCTTTTCATGAAAGTCCCTCCTTACAAAATCTTGGATAGGAAGAGTTTCGTCCGTTCGGACTTGGGGTGATTGAACACCTGGTCCGGCGAGCCGTCCTCTATGACCACACCGCCGTCCAGGAAGAGCACCCGGTCGGCGATGGTGGATGCGAAGCCCATTTCATGGGTGACGAAGAGCATCGTGATGTTCTCCCTCGCGACCTCCATCATGATGTCCAGCACCTCTTTGATCATCTCCGGGTCGAGCGCGCTGGTCGGCTCGTCGAAGAGCAGCACCTTGGGGTTCATGTTCAGCGCCCGCGCGATGGCCACGCGCTGCTGCTGGCCGCCGGAGAGCTGCGCCGGGTAGGCGTCCGCCTTGTCGAGCAGGCCCACGTTTTTCAGGTGCATCCGCGCCCGGTCGGTCACCGCGTCCTTCGGCTCCTTCTTGAGCAGGATGGGGGCCATCGTCAGGTTTTGCAGCACCGTCTTGTGCGGGTAGAGGTTGAAGGACTGAAAGACCATCCCGATCTCACGCCGCGCCCGGTGCAGCTCGCGCGGCTTCAGCCGCGTCATGTCCCTGCCGTCCACCGTCACATGGCCCTGCTGGGGCCTTTCAAAGCAGTTGATCGTCCGCAGCATCGTGGACTTGCCGGAGCCCGACGGCCCGATGATGACCGTCTTGGAGGCCTCGGGGATCGAAAGATCGATGCCCTTCAGCACGTGCAGGGAACCAAAGTGCAGGTGAACGTCCGAAAGGGAAATCATCGGCCTCGCCGCCGCCGTTTCAGACATGCCCTTCGCCTCCTTTCAGGGGGGATTTTCGCCGAAAGGGTAGACCCCTTCCGGCGAGCGATAAAGAGAGTATAACACGTCAAAAGGGAAAATGCAACAGTAAATACGGCATTAATTCATTTTCTTTCAAAACAGGATGTTTGATGCTCAAAAAAAGTGCAAAGTGAAGGAATGATGGCCTAGAACTTCGTATCCCGCGATTTTCCCAAAAAGAAGAAAGGCGGTGGCGGGCTTTTGCCTGCATCGCCTTTCAAAAACGACGGGATGGATGCATTTATGCGAAGTGAAATTCGTCCTGAAAGTCGAAGGTCGCGAAGTAGTCCTTCGGGGTTTCTGCGCGGCGGATGAGGCGCACGCCGCCGTCCTCCTGCAGCAGGAGCTCGGCGCTCTTCAGCTTGCCGTTGTAGTTGTAGCCCATGGAAAAGCCGTGCGCGCCGGTGTCGTGGATGACCACGAGGTCGCCGTCGTCGATGCGGGGCAGGGGGCGGTCCACGGCGAACTTGTCGTTGTTCTCGCACAGGCCGCCGGTCACGTCGTACACGTGGTCGAGCGGCCAGTCCTCCTTGCCCATGACGGTGATGTGGTGGTACGCGCCGTACATCGCGGGGCGCATGAGGTTGACGGCGCTGGCGTCCAGCCCGACGTATTCCTTGTAGATGTGCTTGTGGTGCAGCACCGTGGCAGCGACCAGGCCGTAGGGCCCCAGCATGAAGCGGCCCAGCTCCGTGTAGATCTTCACGTCCCCCATGCCCGCGGGCACGAGCACCTCCTCAAAGGCGCGGCGCACGCCCTCGCCGATTTGGAAGATGTCGTTCGCGCGCTCGCCGGGGCGGTAGGGGATGCCCACGCCGCCGGAGAGGTTGACGAAATCGAGGCGGACGCCCGTCTCGTTTTGCAGGCGCACGGCGGTTTCAAAGAGGATGCGCGCGAGCGTGGGGTAGTAGGCGTCCGTCAGGGTGTTGGAGGCGAGGAAGGCGTGGATGCCCAATCGCCGCGCGCCCCTTTCCGAGAGCCGCCGGAACGCCTCGGCGAGCTGGGGATAGGTCATGCCGTACTTGGCGTTCTGGGGCTTATCCATGATGGCGTTGCCGATGGCGAAGTCCCCGCCGGGGTTGTAGCGGCAGCAGATGGTCTCCGGGATGGAGGCGACGCGCTCCAGGAACGCGATGTGCGTGAAGTCGTCCAGGTTGACGACCGCGCCCTGGGAAATCGCGCGGCGGTACTCCTCCGCGGGCGTCACGTTGGAAGAAAAGAAGGTGTAATCGCCCGAAAAGCCGACGGAGGAGGCGAGCATCAGCTCCGTCTCGCTCGCGCAGTCCACCCCGCAGCCCTCTTCCTTCAGGATTTTAAGGATGTAGGGGTTGGGCGTCGCCTTCACCGCGAAGAACTCGCGGAAGCCCGGATTCCAGGAAAACGCTTTATGCAGGTCGCGGGCGGTCTTTCGGATGCCGCGCTCGTCGTACAGATGAAAGGGGGTCGGATAGGTCTTCGTGATTTCGCGCAGCTTTTCGGCCGTCACGAAGGGACGCTTTTCGTTCATGGGGGTTCTCCTCTAATTCTATGTGAAGATACGCATAAATATACCGGGAACGCGCGGCTTTGTCAAGAAAATTGTCGATAAAAGCGGGGGTGCGCCTCGCTTTTCGGGGGCGCGGCGCGCCGCTTCCACGACGCCCGCAAAGGGGCTGAAACCGGGCTTTTATTTACCACTTTTTATAAGTTTTTGTAAATAAAAAACATAAATAAAATTTCGTTTTAAAATTTGACATTCTTTGCGTTTTGCTCTATAATACCAATTATAAATTTGTGTTATTTCAAAAAAAGCATACGTTTGTTGACTGCCGTCCAAAAGAAAAAATAACGCCTCAAATATTCCCATACAGGAGTATTTTTCAGCGTTATTGAATAGTCACAAAATGTATAAGAAAATCGACTCCTGTCGAATTTTCGCGCGGAAAAATCGCGCCCGCGATTTTGAATACGTCTTCTCCTTTCGGCCGGTTCTATCCGCCCGGCGCCGTGAATATCGGTTTCACGAGGGCGCGGCGGCCGGGAAAACGGCGCGGGCGATGGACGCTATAACCCGCCGCGGCGTAGCGGCGGATTCATAGACAAAATCATGAAGCAGGGAGAGGTGAAAGCCCGATGGATTGAGAGGTTCGCGCATGCGGTGGGGTTGCCATCGACCGTGTACCCGTCTGAGCGGGCGAAGGCCGGGGGGCCTTCAGGAAATAAGGAAGGGATTATGTTCTTCGCGTCGTTGATGTGTTCGGCTGATTCAGGGTTTTCTCTCTTTAAAAGCGGCTCATCCGGCTGGATTGGACAGCGGTCCCTTTTTGTTTGCCCGCGAAAAATCCCGCGCCCGCGGGCCGGCCATGCCAGGCGCATGGAAGGCGGCCTTGCGGGGGCCTGTGTGAAGAAAAGGAGCATTAATAATGAAGCGCATTCTTAGCAGTATTCTGGTTCTGTGCCTTGTCCTGTCCCTGCCGCTGTTCGCGTCGGCGGAAATGTCCGGCGACCCGGTCATGGAAATCAAGACGCCCTTTATGATCACCAACGCGGGCCAGGGCCCGGGCGGCAAGATGGGCCGTCTGCTCGTCAGCCGCGCTGGCACGCTCACGGAGGATTCGGATTACTACTACGTGGACGTCCCCTACGCCAAGGACCTCGAAGAGCGCGAGTACGGCGCGATCGTGATCGTGATCGGCTCCACGGACAAGGGCCTGGGCGCGACGGGCATCACCCTCGACCAGGAAGTGGCGCGCGTGGACGAGCTGATGGCGGCCGCTAAGGAAAAGGAAATCCCGGTCATCGCGGTGCTGCTGGAAAAGGACAAGCGCTCCACCATCCCCACGAACGCCAACGAGCGCTGCATCGACGCTGTGTGCCCCTTCTCCTCCTGGATGATCGTCGTCGCTGACGGCAACACGGACGGCCGGTTCGACGCGCTCAAGGAACAGTACGGCATTCCGCTGACGATTCTGGACGGCTCCATGGACTTCATCGAACTCGCCAAGGCGGCCTGCGCGAAGGAGTAAGCCCTTTCAAATGACGGGAGATCAAGTTCCTCTGCTCCTGTCATTTCAATCAGATAACGGGGGAGTATGAAGGAGGGCAACATTCATGTCCATGTACATCAGTACATCGATAATTCTTGTTGCTATGGTGGTAGCATTCGTCCTGAGCAGCATCTTCCTGAAGTCGCCGGACATCTCCATGGCCATCACGGCGGTCGTGGGCGTCCTGTTCGGCGCCGGTTTCGGCTGGACGACGTCCATTTCGCGCGTGCTCGTGGAAGGTCTGTTCGTCAACCTGGACATCGCGCTGCTCTTTATCGCCGCGTCCGTCTTCGTCAACGTGTATTCCGCGACGGGCGCCATATCGACGGTCACGAGAAAGCTCGTCTCGCGCTTTCAGAGCAAATGGGTGCTGCTCGCGTTCATGGCCGTCTTCATGCTGATCCCCGGCGCGCTGACGGGCGCCGGCAGCATCTCCATCTTCGTGCTGGGCGCCATGGTGGCGACGATCGTCCGCGCCATGGGCCTCTCTGAAAAGAAGACCGCGGCCTTCGTGTTCATCTTCGCGATCCTGAGCGCGGCGGCGCCGCCCGTCAACCTGTGGGCCATGATGATCGCCTCGGGCTCCGACATCCCGTATGTCGGCTTCACGCTGCCCCTGCTCGTGCCGATCGCCGTCGTCTCCATCTTCGCGATCATCTACCTGGGCTGGGGCACCAAGCGCCAGAGCAAGGAAGAGATCCTCGAAAAGCTGTCCGACGGATCGCCGGACGTGAGCTGGGTGCGCATCCTTCTGCCGCTCATCACGCTGGTGGCGCTCTTCCTCGCGTCTTCCTACTTCGCATTCTACATTCCCACGCTGGGCCTGCCGCTGATGTTCGTGCTCTCCACGGTCGTAGCGATCCTGTGCAATCCCAAGAAGACGAGCCTCAAGGAATACGGCAAGATCCTCAACAAGACGTTCGAGCAGATCTTCCCGCTGATCGCGACGGTGCTGAGCGTCGGCATGCTGCAAAACGCCCTGTCCGCCACGGGCGTCAAGGGCCTGATCGGCATCACGTTCATCACGCTGCCCGTGATCTGGATCTACGTGACGATTCTGTTCATCGCGCCGATCCTGCAGGGCTCCCTGAACTACGGCAGCGCGGTCGTGTTCGGCGCGCCGCTGATCTTCCTGTTCAACTCGATGGGCTACAACGTCACGATCGTCGCGGCCGCGCTGAGCCTGATGTTCCCGATCGGCGACTGCCTGCCGCCCTCCCGCATCACGGGCCGCCTGGCCATCGAAACGGTCGGCTACAAGGGCAGCTACGGCTCGTTCCTGAAGGCGATCGTGATACCCTGCCTGGCGCTGGGCCTGGTCGCGCTGGTGATGATGATCTGGCCGAGTGCGTTCGCATTTCTGGTCGTGTAAAGGGGAGGGGAATAAGCATGGTATTTGCGCAGAATGTGATTTACTACATCTATATGGCTTTCGCGGCGGTCACGTGTTTCTTTCTGGTGAAGCACCTGTTTAAGCGGGAACAGCACAAGGGTGTCGTCAACGACATCGTGTACGCGTACTGCATCATCCCGTTTCTCCTGCGAATTTTACAGATCAAGTAAAGGAGTGGAGAGAAGATGCCGAAAAACGGGAAAATCGGAAAGAGCATGATCGGCAAGATCGTCTGCCTGGTCCTGGCGCTGACGCTGGCGGGGGTTGCCGGCGCGGAGTTTTACACCTACAGGCACACCCCGGAAACGGTTGTCGCGGCGGAGGGGCTGACCGAAACGCGCATGCTCAGCGACTACGTCCCCAGCCTGAAGGGGACGTTCGGGGACACGCCGATCTTCGTCTTTGACTCCGGCGTCGAGGGCGCCTCGGTCCTCTACCTGGGCGGCACCCATCCGTACGAGCCCGCCGCCAGCCTGTCGGCCTACGTCATGCTGGAAAACATCAAGGTGGAAAAGGGCCGCGTATTCATCATCCCGCAGGCCAACCGCAGCGCAACGACGCTGGGCATGCTGGGCAACGCGTACCCGACCCATTACAAGGTCGAGACGGACTGGGGCACCGTCGAGTACAAGAACGGCGACCGCTGGGCGAACCCGCTGGATTCGTGGCCGGACCCGTTCACCTACAGGCACTATCCTTCTAACGTGCAGCTCACCTATCAGGACATCCGCAACGTGAACCGGTGCTACCCGGGCCGCGAAAACGGATCGCTGATCGAGCGGGTCTGCTACGCGATCATGGAGCTCATCCGCACGGAGAAGATCGACCTGTCGATCGACTCGCACGAGGCGGCGGTGATGTACCCGGTCGTCGAAACCTACGTCGCGCACGACCGCGCGCTCGACATCGCGATGATGGCCTCGATGAGCCTTTCCTCCGACAAGTTCTACATGAAGTGCGAGGCGTCGCCCAAGACGCTGCGCGGCCTTTCGCACCGCGAATGGGGCGACTTCAGCGACACGCTGGCCGTGCTGATGGAGACGCCGCAGCCCTTCACGGACTGGATCGTCGGCCCGATGACGGAAGAGCTGCAGACGCTGGGCAAGGACGAATTCCTCGACACCGCCTCCAAGCGCGGGCTGACCTATGTGGATTACAACGCCGAGACCGGCTCGCCCATGAAGTACCGCGTGGGCCGTCACCTGTCCGGCGCGCTGGAAGTCATCAGCTGGATGAATTCGATGATGCCAGAAAAGGAGGTTGTAGTCAGCTGGCCGACGTACGAGGAGCTCATGGAAAACGACTGCGGGCATTATCTGTACAATCCGGAAACATCGGATCCGTCCAGGGTGTTTGAGATCTGACATATTTGAAGGAGATTGGGAAAGATGAAGAAAAAACTGTTTGGGCTTATCCTGTCCGTGGCGCTCATCACCGTTTTGCTGGCGCAAAGCGCGATGGCCTGCACGACGTTCGGCATCGGCAAGGATGCGACGGCGGACGGGTCCACCATCGTCACGCACACCTGCGACTCCACCGGCGACGACTTCAGGCTCTGGATCATCCCCGCGATGAAGGGCGGCCCGGACGTGACGCGCGACATCGTCATGGACGGCAACACCTGGGGCGACTGGTCCAACTACCCCGCCGTGAAGGACTACGGCTCCGGCACCGTGCTGGGCGAAATGCCGCAGCCTGAGGACACGTATCAGTACCTGCACACGAACTACTCCATCATCAACGAATACGGCGTTGCGATGGGCGAGTCCACCTGCTCGTTTGACACCAGCACCGAGCACGGCAAGAAGCTCGCAGAGCTGTTCTACGAGAAGAACAACGGCATCATCGACTGCTACCAGGCGCAGCACATCGCGCTGGAGCGGGCGAAGACCGCGCGCGAGGCCGTGCAGGTCATGGGCGACCTGGTCGAGGAATACGGCTGGAACGCCATGTGCGAAAACATGAACATCTGCGACGGCAATGAGGTCTGGATCGCCGAGTTCTACGGCCTGGACCTGTGGTGCGCCGTGAAGATCCCGGACGACGCGTTCTTCGTTTGCGCCAACCGCGCGCGCATCAACGAGTTCGACTTTGACGACACGGAAAACTACATGTGCTCCCCGAACTTCAAGCAGTTCGCGATCGACAACGGCCTCTGGAGCGAAGAGAGCGGCGAACCGTTTGAGCCGGCGAACATCTACGCGCCGAACAACAGCCTGTACGCGTCCCGCCGCGAGTGGCGCGCGTTCGACCTCGTCGCGCCCAGCCTGAACCTCGATCCGGACGCGACCCGCTTCCCGCTGTACGTCACGCCGGAGAAGAAGCTGTCCATGAAGGACGTCTACGCGATGAACGGCGACTACTACCAGGGCACCGACTACGACGTCTCCCTGTCGCCCGAGGCGGGCCCGTACGGCAACCCGCTCAACGAGTACAACAAGGAGCGCCCGATCAACATGTACCGCGCGACCTACCAGATGCTCGCCAACGTCAAGGGCTGGCTGCCCAACGAGGCGAAGTGCCTGGTGTGGTATGGCCATGGCGCCGCGGACTCCACCTACATCGTCCCGCTGTGGGCTTCCATGACGCGCCTGCCGCAGATCTACCAGAACGGCAGCCGTTACGGCAAGTTCGACCGCGACAGCGCGTGGTGGGTCGCTTCCTACGTGCAGCAGACCGCGACGCAGAACTATCAGAGCGCGATCAAGGAAATCCACGAGGCGCGCGACAGCCGCATGGACGCGCAGTACATCGTGGCCTCCGAGATGCAGGAAGCCGCCGCGGCCCTGATCGAAGCGGGCAAGCGGGATGAGGCGGTCGAGCTGCTGACCACCTACGCGTACAACAACGCGCAGGATTGGCACGACTACTGGCTGGAGTTCGGCGACGAGCTCTACGGCACCTACATGTTCAACCGCGTCGACATGAAGGCGGCCCCGTATCCGCAGTGGTGGCAGGACATCCTGGACAACGCGCCCAGGAACCCCGGCGAAGCCGACGAAGCGGCCAAGTAAACGGCGCTTCAAAGGTCCGCACGCGAGGCGGCCCCTCTGCGGGGCCGCCTCCTGAGCCGGAGCGGGCGGAGCTTTACGGGACATCCCGCGAAGCTCCGCCTCTCCGGGTTTTTCCCTGTCCAAGCGTTCCCTTCGGGCGCTTGGACTTTGAAATTCCGCACGTTCCTCCTCAAACGCACAGCACGGGGGCTTTTGCATGATCATCGTCGCAACCGCGGTCTGTCTCCTCATCGCGCTGGGGATCGCTCAAAATTGCCTGCACAGGCGCGCGCTTTCCAAAATACCGCTGCGCATCCTCGTCAACGGCACGCGCGGCAAGACGACCGTCGTGCGCATGATCGCCTCGACGCTGAGCGCCGCGGGCATGAAGACCTACGCCAAGACCACCGGGTCGCAGGCGCGCAGGATTTTCCCGGACGGCAGCGAGCGCGAATACCGCAAAAAACGCCCGGCGAACATCTTGGAGCAGCTTCCCTTCGTGCGCCTCGCCGCGAAGGGCGGGGCGCAGGCGATCGTGGTGGAGTGCATGGCGCTCCGCCCGGAAAACCAGTGCCTCATGGCCGATAAGCTCGTGAAGCCCCATTACGTGGTGATGACCAACGTCTTCGTGGACCACGTCGAGGAGATCGGGCGCACCGAGGAAGAGACGGCGCAGGTGCTCGCGGGCTCCATCCCCGAGGGCGCCGCCGTCATCGCGCACGACGAGTCCTTCCGCCCCTACGCGGGGCGGCTCATCGTGCCCTCCGAGGCGCCCGGCATGGAGGCGTTCGCGCGCTGCGCGTTCCCGGTGCACGAAAAAAACGTACAGCTCGTGCTGGCGCTGGCGGAGGAGCTCGGCATCGCGCGGGAAACGGCGGTTCGGGGCATCCTGCAAACGAAGCCGGACATCGGGATGTACGCGGGCTTTCGCGTGGGCCGCTGCCGCGTGGTGAACGCTTTCGCGGCGAACGACCCGGAGAGCTTCCTCACGGCGCTGAACGACTGCGCGCGACAGGGGCCCTATCAGCTGCTGTTCAACCACCGCGCGGACCGCGGCTACCGGCTCAAGGCGTTCGCGCAGGCGATCGCGGGCTGCGCCGCGCCGCCCCTTCGCATCGGCGTCATCGGCGAGGAAAAGCGCTGGGCCGCGCGGTACATGCGCCGCATGACCGGCCTTGAGACGGCGGCCGTGGCCGACGCGCCCGCCTACGTGCGCGCGCTCGGCGCCGAAGAGGGGGAAAGCCGCCTCCTGTGCGCGGGCAACATCCGCGGCGAGGGACAGCAGCTTCTGGAAGTACTGATAAAGGACGCGCAAACATATGTATGATGTGGCCATTGCCCTGAGCGTGCTGCTCAGCTTCGCGCTCTATGAGGGATTCGGACTGCTTACCGGCGGCATGGTGTCCGCCGGATACCTGTGCCTTTACCTCGAGCAGCCGCTGCGGATCGTCTCCACGCTGCTGCTCGCGCTCCTCGTGTACCTGCTGACCCGGCTGATCTCCCGGTTCGTGATCGTATACGGCAGGCGGCGGTTCATGCTGACCCTCGTGCTCGGCCTCGTCTTCGGCTGGCTGGTCGAAAAGTTCCTGCTGGGGCTTGCGGTCATCCCGCAGGACATCCGGATCATCGGCCACGTGGTGCCGGGCCTCATCGCCAACGACATGTACAAACAGGGGATTTTCCGCACGCTGCTGGCCGTGATGCTCTCTGGCGCGCTCCTGCGCGTGCTGCTGATGGTGGTGAGTGCGCTATGAAGAGACGGGGCATCCGGCCCAGGCTTTCCGCGCCGTGCGTCCTTTGCATGCTGCTCGCGCTCGCGGTGTCCCTGTGCGGCGTGGTCCTCACCCTGCGCAGCGGGACGCGGGTGCGCCTTCCCTACGCGGACGAGCAGCTCGCCGCCGCCGGACGGATGGCCGACGCGGAGGAGGCGCTGCTCGCGTACGTCCGGGAGCAGGGGATCGAGATCGAGCCGGACGACCTGAACCGCACGGGGCTCATCGGGCCCGAATGGACGGAGCTGACCACGTCGCTGGGCATGGTCGAGGCGAAGCGCACGTCGCTTCAGCCCGACTTCGCCGCGCTGATGGTGAAGTACTACCACGAGGCGGGGCTCAAGCCGGGGGACACGGTGTGCTGCGGCACGAGCGGTTCCTTTCCCGGCCTGTGCATCGCCGCCATCGCGGCCGCCAACCAGATGGAGCTGAACGTCAAGGTCATCGCCTCCTACGGCTCGTCGATGTACGGGGCGACGCGCACGCAGCTTCCCATCGTGCGCATCCTGGACGTCGCAAAACAGGCGGGCGCGCTCCAATACGACCTGCTCGCGGTGTCGCCGGGCGGCGACTACGACCAGGGGAACGGCATCCTGTTCCCGGAGACGCGGGAGATCATCTTCTCGCTGGCGGAGGCGGACGGACTCGCCATGATCGACGAGGCGAACATCCCGGACAGCGTGCAAAGGCGGCTTGCGCTGTTCGGAACGGACGTGGATTGCTTTGTCAACGTCGGCGGGGCGAGCGCCAACATCGGCACCAGCCCCTACACGCTCACCTTCCCCAACGGGCTCGTCACCGACCCGCCGCGCATTCCGCAGGACGCGGACCGGGGCCTGTCGTTTGAATACGCCGCGCGCGGCGTGCCGGTCGTCTACCTGCTCAACGTGCGCGGGCTCGCGGAGGACAACGGCCTGCCCTTCGACCCCGTGCCGCTCACCCGGCCGGGGGAGACGAACGTGTACTACGCCACCCGCCAGTCGCCCGTCTACGCCGTCCTGGCGCTGCTCGCCGCCGCCGCGCTGCTGCTGCTGGGCAGAAAATTGAAGTGACGCGAGACCTTGCGCATCCCCGCCCTGCCCTCCGCTCTCATCGAAGCTTAACTTGCCGCGTTTCGGTGAATATGCTACAATGTGTAAGTAAATCCTAAAGGCATAGCTGCCCGCGAGGGGGCGGAGAGGAGCGCAGGATGCGCATCGGTCTTTTTTCAGATTCCTACTATCCGGAGATCAACGGCGTGGCCAATTCGGTGTACACGCTTTTTCATGAACTCACGGCGCTGGGCCACGATGTGCACGTGTTCGCCCCGCGCAGCAACCTGCCGGGCGCGGAGCAGCACCCGAACGTCCATTACCTGCCGAGCATGCCGCTGCTGCTGCTGAAGGACCGGCACCTGGGCATGTTCGGGCCCATGCTGGTGCGCCGCCTGCGCCGATACCGGTTCGACATCATCCACACCAACAGCGAGTTTGCCGCGGGCTACCTCGGCCGCTTCGTCGCGCACACGCGCGAATGCGCGAGCGTGCACACGTACCACACGGTCTGGGAGGACTACATGTACTACGTGACGCACGGCCACGCGGACAAGCAGGCGCGCACGTTCGCCCAGCGCTACAGCCGCCTCTTCTGCGACCACTGCGACCGCATCATCGCGCCCACGGAGAAGATCGACGTGCTGCTGCGCCGCTACGGCGTGCGCATCCCGATCTCGGTCGTGCCCTCGGGCATGGACCTGGAGCGCTTCGAGCTGGCGCGCCACAGCGCGGAGGAAACCGCCGCCTGCCGCGCGGAGTGCGGCATCGCGCCGGACGACCGGGTGCTCATCAACATCGGGCGCGTTTCCAAGGAAAAGAACCTCGACCAGGTGGTGCGCGTGTTTTCGCGGTTTTGCCGCGAGGAGCCGCACGCGCGCCTGGTCATCGTGGGCGAGGGTCCGTGGGCGCAAAACCTAAAGGAGCAGGCGCGGGAGCTCGGCTGCGCGGCGCGCGTGACGTTCACCGGGCCCAAGCCCTACGCAAAAATCGACCAGTACTACCGCATGGGCGAGGTCTTCGTCAGCGCCTCGCACTCCGAGACGCAGGGCCTGACCTACATCGAGGCCATGGCCTCGGGGCTTTGCGTCGTGGCCTACGACGACCCCTGCCTCAAGGGCGTCATCGAGGACGGCCGCAACGGCCTGCTCGCGCCGGACGACGACGAGGCGATGCTGCGCGCGCTGCGCCGCGCCTTTTCGCCGGAGGGGCGCGAAATCGCCGCGCGCGCGCCGGACAGCGTGGAGCGCTTCTCCAAGGCCGCCTTCGCGCGCAACGTCGAGGCCGTCTACGAGGACGTGCTCGCGCGGCGCGAGGACCGGCGCCTGCTGCGCTTCCGCGACCTGGACGCGGAGGAGCGGGACGGATAGACGCGAAAAACTCTTCGCGAAACACCGCTTTTACGAAGACATTGAGAAGGAGCACATCCGATGAACCTTTTTGACATCCTCGGCCCGGTGATGGTCGGCCCCAGCAGCTCGCACACGGCGGGCGCAGTGCGCATCGGCTACGTGGCGCGGCGTCTGCTGGGCGAAGCGCCCGTGCGGGCGGAACTGCTGCTGCACGGGTCGTTCGCGGCGACGGGGCGCGGGCACGGCACGGACCGGGCGCTGGTGGCGGGGCTGCTGGGCTACGCGCCGGACGACGAGCGCATCCCCGACAGCTTTGAGCGCGCGAAGGAAGCGGGGCTCGCCTTCACGGTAGGCCCGACGGTAATCCGCGGGGCGCACCCGAACACGGCGATGCTGCGTCTGGCGGGCGAAAGCGGCCGGACGCTGGAGCTGGTCGCCTCCTCTCTGGGGGGCGGGCGCATCAAGGTCGTGGGCATCGACGGGCTCGAAGCGAACTTTTCCGGCGAGCTGCCGACGCTGGTGGTGCACAACGAGGACCGGCCCGGCCACGTAGCCCATGTGACGGGCGTGATCGCGGAGGCGGGCGTGAACGTGGCGACGATGCAGCTTTACCGCGACCGCCGGGGCGGCTACGCGGTGATGGTGGTGGAGGTCGATCAGCCCGTAACCGAGGAGATCGCCGCGCGCATCCGTGGGATGGAGGGCATTATCAAGGTGACGTACCTGAACCCGGAAGTCTAGTTTTGTAACATCTGTTCCAAGCGTTACTATATATAACCCCCGCCGTGAGGCGAAATTCAAGCCTCCAAGGGGGATATCCTTGCTCTTTTACGGCCGCAGCGCCGCGAGCTGCGGGGCGAACCCCGCCGTGAGGCGAAGTTCAAGCCCCCAAGGGGGTATCCTTGCTCTTTTACGGCCGCAGCGCCGCGAGCTGCGGGGCGAACCCCGCCGTGAGGCGAAGTTCAAGCCCCCAAGGGGGTATCCTTGCTCT
Organism: Beduinella massiliensis; assembly: GCF_900199405.1. NCBI lineage: Bacteria > Bacillati > Bacillota > Clostridia > Eubacteriales > Beduinellaceae > Beduinella > Beduinella massiliensis. Next base: position 28,561 of record NZ_LT963429.1, on the reverse strand, counting down.
TTTACGGCCGCAGCGCCGCGAAATGCGGGGCGAACCCCGCCGTGAGGCGAAGTTCGGATTCTCAAGGGGCGATGCCCCTTGAGCGGGGGATTGGGGGCAGCGCCCCCAAGAAGGAGGAAGCATGGCATTCGCGTCTTTCGCGCAGCTGCTGCGCGCGTGCGATCATCAGCCGGTCTGGCAGGCGATTCTGAAAAGCGACTGCGAGGACCGGCAGACGGACGAACGGACATCGTTTGAGAAGATGCGCGGCATGTACCGCGCGATGGCGGCCGCGCGAGACGCCTACGCGCCGGAGGAGCGTTCGCAGAGCGGGCTCGTCGGCGGCGACGGCGGGCGGATGGCGGCCTACGTAGCGGCGGGCGATACGATTTCGGGGGCGTTTGTGGGGCAGGTGATCGCGCAGGCGCTGCAAATGGGCGAGTCCAACGCCTGTATGAAGCGGATCGTCGCCGCGCCGACGGCGGGCGCATGCGGCGTGCTGCCGGCGGTGCTGCTGCCCTATCAGGCGGCGCATGGCGCGCCGGAAGACGAGATGGTGCGCGCGCTGTACGTAGCGGCGGGCATCGGGCAGATCATCGCCACGCGCGCCTTCATCGCGGGCGCCGCGGGCGGCTGCCAGGCGGAGGTCGGCTCGGCAGCGGCCATGGGCGCGGGCGCCCTGTGCGCGCTGCGCGGCGGCGACGGCGAGGCGGTCGCACACGCGGCGGCCATGGCGCTCAAGAACCTGCTGGGGCTGGTGTGCGACCCGGTCGCCGGGCTCGTGGAGGTGCCCTGCGTGAAGCGCGGCGTCATCGGGGCCATGGCCGCGCTCTCCAGCGCGGAGATGGCGCTCGCCGGCATCCGCTCCGCCATTCCCCCGGACGAGGTCGTGGACGCCATGCGCGAGGTGGGCGAAAAGATGGACGTGAGCCTTCGCGAGACGGGCGAGGGCGGCCTCGCCAATACGCCCTGCGGCCGCTGCGCGCGGGAAAGGCTGTAAGCAAAACCGTGCGTGCGTCTCCGCGGCCATGAAACCGGCCGGGAGACGCCCGTTTCCTCATTTCTTTTGAAAGCGCAGGTAAAAGTGGCCGTCCGCCTCTTCATGGGCCGTCAGGCAAAGGCCGCAGGCCTCGCATAGGCGGACGAAGTACCCGGCATCCTGCGCCGCATCGCGCTTCCCCACCCCGTACGTCACGTGAATCTTCCGGCCGCCCGCGAGGACGTCGAGCTCCGCGACGAAGGGCTGCGGGTCGGCGGAGACGATGCGGGCGTCCCAAATGGAGAACAGCCCGCCCGGGCGCAGGACGCGGCAGGCCTCCCGGACGACCTTCTCGTGCTGATCCTTTTCCACGTACATCAGCGTGTAAAACGCCGTGACGTGGTCGAACGACGCATCCGCGAACGCGAGCGCACCCGCGTCCATCAGCAGCTTGCGATAGCCCCCCGGCGCCTCGTCCAGCTCCTCCTGCCGATTGTCGATGGCCGTCACCTGGTCTGTGTAAAGCCGGCCGATGACGCCCTCTCCCCCGCCGCCGATGTCCAGGATGCTGCCCTCAAGCGTCTTTTCCAAGCGAACCATCCGCATTCTCCCCCTTCAATCGATCGGAAAGTCGAAGTACGTTTCCGGGTACGGCTCGCCCGCCAGCGTGTAGTGCCACCATTCCTCGTCGTAGCGGCAAAAGCCGCTTGCCTCCATCACGCCGCAAAGGTATGCGCGGTTTTGCGCCTGCTGATCGGTGATCCCCCGCGCCCCATGCGCGGAAACCGGGCCGAAGAAGTCAAAGGGCCCGCCCATGTCCACGCTCTCCCCGTCCATGCGGCAGATCGTCAGGTCGATCGTGCTCCCGCGCGAATGGCCGGAGCGGCGCGCGATGTACCCGCGCTCGAAGAGCACTCCCTTTTCAAGGTCCGGGTAGAACGCCGCGCGCATGCGCTCGTCCGGCGTGCCCGCCCAGCGGACGAAGTGGTCCACCGCGCGCTGCGGACGGTACGCGTCGTAGACCACGACGCGGTATCCGTCCCGCCGAAACGCGTCCGCAGCGCGCGAAAGCGCCGAGGCCGCCTCCCGCGTCAGCAGCGCCCGATGCGCCAAATAGCCGTCGATCGGCTCGCCCACGAAGTTATAGGTGCCCGCATAACGGATGTCCAGCACCGCGTCGGGCACGGCCTGTGTCACGCTCATAAATCCATCGTGCATGTTGTCCCTCGCTTTCCCTTGTTCGTCGATCCCATATCTTCCCACGCATCAGCGGAAGGATTCCCTCCCTCCGTTTCGTCTTCTTTCTAAACGAAGGTTCGGAGGTGGCCCGCTTGCACCGCTTTTACCCGCGCGCCCTGTGCGCGCTGCTCACCCTCTGTCTGCTGCCCCTTTCGGCCCTCGCCGCGGCTACGCCCGGTGAGGCCGCGCTCCCCTTCCCGCCCTCGGCGCTCACGCGCACCGTGACGCTGCCCACGGGCCGCCAGGTGCAGTACTACGCGCAGAACGACCCCGTCTGGGACAAGGCCCGCTACGAGCTGCACAACCGCGAGCGCAACCGCCGCACGTTTGGAGGCGGGGGCTGCAACCCCACGGCGCTGGCGATGGCCGTGGCCACGCTCCTGCCGCAGGAGGAGCTGCCGCGCCTGCTGCGCCACACGAAGGACGGCGCGGACATCACGATCTGCGCGGGCACGGTCGGGGACCTCTACTGCGCCAACCACGACGAGGACGAGAAAATCACCCTCAGGAGCGCGGAATCGTTCCGGGCGCTGCTGCCGCTGGCCTTCGGCCACTTCGCGCTCGGCTTCAACGAGGACGGCGTCAAATACCGCCTCAAGCGCGGCGAAAACGGCAGCGGCGGCGGCACCACCTACCGCCTCTTTGACAAGATCGCGGAGATCTACGATCTGCCGCTTTCCTCCTCGCGCGAGGACGCGGACCTGTACGCGACGCTCGACGCGGGCGGCATGGTCGTGCTGCTGAGCGCGGGCGCGCAGCAGCCCTTCACCGAGGCGGACGGGCATTACGCGGTCGTCGCGGACTACGACGATGAGTACATCTACGTGCTCGACCCCATCGTCTGCGAAGCGTACCCGCGCGACAAGCGGCACATCCTCGAATTTGTGGACGGCGAGCCGGGCCTGCTGCGCGTGCCGCGCGACATGATCTGGCGGCTGTGCGTGTCGTACTACTTCTGCTTCCTGCCCCCGGCGCGCTGAGGCTACTTCCAGTCCGCCCAGGCTTCCGGGGAGTAGCCCACGGTCGCCTGCTTTCCGTTTCTTGCGATGGGCAGGCGCAGCATCCTGGGGTTCTCCAGGAGCGCCGAAAAGATCAGCGCCTCGTCGTCGGAAAAGCGAAAGGGCGACTCCAGAAACGCCCGGCTCTCCCGGTCGATGAGCGCCCCCAGCCCCACGGCCGCGCGCACGCTCTCCAGCTCGCGCCTGCCGATGCCGAACTTCAACACGTCCACCCGCTGAAAGGAGATGCGCCGCTCCTTGAAAAAGCGCTCCGTCTTCTGCGTTTCAAAGCCCTTGCCCGCGTAAATCTGTATCACGCGCATCACTCCCCTGATGAAATTGGAGGTTTTTTCCCGTGCTCAAGACCGCCCTCGTCACCGGCGCTTCCCGCGGCATCGGCCGCGAAACCGCTTGCCTGCTCGCCCGGCGCGGCTATCAGGTCGTCATTCACTACAACGAATCGGAGCAGGCCGCGCGCGCGCTGCTCTGCCAGCTTCGCGCCGAAGGGCTTTCCGCCTCGCTCGTGCAGGCGGACATCTCCGACCCCGCGCAGGTCGCCCGCATGGCGGACGAGGTGCTATCAGTGTATCACCGCGTGGACGTGCTCGTCAACAACGCGGGCGTCGCCCGCCAGCAGCTTTTTACCGACGTGTCCGACGCGGACTGGGCGCGCATGGTCGGCGTAAACCTGAGCGGCCCCTTTTACGTGACGCGCGCTTTCCTGCCGGGCATGATCTCGCGAAGGTCGGGCAGCGTCGTCTTCGTCTCCTCCATGTGGGGGCAGGTCGGCGCCTCGTGCGAGGTGTGCTACAGCGCGCTCAAGGCGGGGCTCATCGGCATGACCCGGGCGCTCGCCAAGGAGGCGGGACCCTCCGGCGTGCGCGTCAACTGCGTCGCGCCCGGCGTCATCGACACGGACATGAACCGCGCGCTGGGCGAGGAGACGCTCTGCGCCCTCGCGGAGGAGACGCCGCTCGGCCGCCTGGGCACGCCGCAGGACGTCGCCCGCGCCATCGCCTACCTCGCGGGCGAGGACGCCGCCTTCGTCACCGGCCAGGTGCTCGGCGTGAGCGGTGGGTTCGTCGTGTAAACGGGTTTTGACAATCCCTTCCACGCGTATTATAATGGTTATAATGCACGAAGGAGGAGATCGGAATGAAAATTCGTCGTATGGGCCTGGCGCTGCTGGTCTTCGCGCTCTTATGCGGGGCCGTTTCCGCACAGGCGGGCGACCTGCAGGAGCTTTTTCACGAAATCGTGTCCGGCGCAGAATCCGGCGGGCGTCCCGACTTTGACGCGCTGCTCGGCAGTGAAGGCGTCCTTGCGGACGCACCGGCCGACATCGGCCCGATCCAGGGCGGGCAGGTCATGCTCTACATAAACGTACAACTGGAGGGCGTTCAGGCCTGCATCGACGCGTTGGCGGAGCGGGGCTACGCCGGGGAACCGGAGCGCGAGGGAGACGTGATCGGCTGCACCATGACCTCTGGGGACGACGCCGTCGTGCTGATCTACTCCCCCAAAGACGAGTCCGCCATCGTCGTGACGCCCAAGGGGACGGGCAGCGCCGCGCAGCCCGCCTCTCCCGCGCAGCCCGTGAGCGAACAGCCCGCCGAACCGCAGCCGCTTTACAACGCCGCATCCGCCACCATCGACGGACGGACGCGCGCGTTCACGCTCGATGCCGTCGAGGTCAAGGACGGGGTCATCGCCGCCTCCTACAACTGCTACAACAAGCAGGGAGAAAAGGTCCTTCAGCTTAGCCTGGAAATCCCCTACAGCGCGCAGGCCGGGCAAACCGTCTCGAAATCCACGCTGGACAAAGATACCACGCTGACCTTCTTCCTCATCGGAGAGGGGAACATGTGGAACGGCGCGATGACCCGCGACAAGTTCAGCGCCGCTTATTATCCCACGGACGACGCGGGCGCGGTCTACGTCGATTCGATCGGGGCGGACGGCTCCTACGCGGGCCGCTTCGAGCTCACGCTCGGTACGGGCATGTCGGGCCTTAACAACAGCGAAAACAAAAAGAAGCTGACGGACGGCGTCTTTCATTTCGTGCTCGACTATTAAAGGAGGGCGATCGCATGCGCTCGAGGATGTGGCGTCTTCTGCTGGCCCTGTGTCTGCTTCCCTCCCTGTCGCTTGCCGCGGACGCCGTCTATTACGAGGTGGGCGAGCTCGTCACGGAGGGACCGCTGGACCTGCGCGTCGAGCAGGCGCGCCTTGCGGACAGGAACGTCTCGGTGGACCTGTTCATTGGCAACCCGACGGAAGAATCCGTCACGCTGTTGATGGACGACTTTGTCCTCCTCGACCTGGATGCCAACCCCACCTATGCCGGCGAGGCGCTCAACGCCAGGGGCGAAGGCGGTTGGAAGCGGGAGGACGGCCCGCTGATCGTGCCGCCCCGAAGCAGCGGCACGCTGCGCTGGCTCTTCGAGCCCGAGCGGTACGCGGAGCGCTACCTCTTCACCTATATGCCCGGCGATGGGGAGCGGTATGCCGCCTGCAGCCTCGCCTTTCCCCCGTCCGGCTGCCTGGGCGGGGCGGAAGAGACGGACGCGCCCCCTCTGGCTGTTCCCGCTAAGACCGCCGCGCCCGCGCAGGAATCGCGCACGCCGCGCCTGGTTCAGGTGACCGAAGAAAAGGACTGCGCCGCCTGTCTTGGACGGGGGAGCTGCTTCGTCTGCAAGGGAAGCAAAAAGACCCCCGGCCTGCGGGTGGGCGAGACCCAGACCTGTTCCCACTGCGGCGGCACCGGAAGGTGCCCGGCCTGCGACGGAACGGGAAAGATCACCACCTCCCATTGGGAGGCCGAATGACCGCGCCACGCAAAAGCCGGCGCTGCCTTGAATGGCAGCGCCGGCTTCTTTGATCTTTGCGCAGGAACCCGCGCCCTGGAGCTCAGCAGCGGTAGGCGTAGCCCACGTCGGTCGTCTTCCACGTGCCCTCGCGGCCCGCGCTGTACGCGCCGACGGCCATGTGCAGCATGGCGATGCCGCAGTCGATGGGCGCGTACTTCTTCGTCAGGATCGCGGGGCGCGGCAGGAGGGTCACGCTCTGCGCGTCCGCCGAAAAGCGCCACGGCTGCTGGTTCATGGCGCTAGGAGCCACGCGCGCGGCGTCCAGCGCGGCGCGCTGCCAGTCCTTGAGCTGCGCCAGCTCGGCGGGCTGCATGCCCGTCAGGTCTTCCAGCGCCTTGCGCTTGGGCGCGAAGGTCTGCTCGACGCACTGGCCGATGGCGATGATCGCGGTCACGCTCTCGTCGCTCTCGGGCTTCGCGGCCTGCTGCACGACGCCCTTATAGTAGGTGCCCAGCCAGCAGGTGCCCAGGCCCATGCTCACGGCCTCGAGCACCAGCGCCTCGCCGTAAAAGCCCTGCAGCTCCGGCGGCGTGCCCTTCTTCATCAGGACGACCGCGTACACGTTCGTCCCCTTGATCGTCCCGCGCATGCCCGGGCCGCGGAAGAGACGGATGCGGATGCCCTGCCAGGAGAACTTGCGGGCCGCTTCCCCCAGGCGGTCGAGCTGCTCGTCCGTCGGGTCGCCGGTAAAGGTGCGCACGGCGGTGCGGGCGTACACCGCGTCGCACCAGCGCTTTTCGAGCTTGATTTCAAACATCGGTTTCATTCCTCCGAGTTGATAAAAAAATGCCATGAATTAATGTATCATGAAAGCCTGCGCGTGTCAATGTAAATCGCCCCCGGGTCAGGGCCGCGCTTCCTTATTATAGGGCCGCTTGGGCGCTCAGACCTCCGCGCCGTCCTGCTGCGCCGCCGTCGCGTCCGCCGCCATGCGGCACAGCGCCGCCGCCAGCGCAAAGCGCAGCGCCCCGGAGCGCCCCCGCGCCAGCGTCAGGTTCTCGCGGATCACCCGCTGCATCTCCTCCTGCGCGGCGCGGAACGTCTCGTACAGCGCGCGGATGTCCGCCTCGCCGCCCTCCTGCGGCATCCGCAGCAGGTGCGCGATGGAATCCATGCTCATCGACTGCTTGAGCGTGCAGATCATCAGCAGCACCGCCAGGTGCGGCCGCTCGTACTTCTTGCCCACCGGGCGCGGCATCAGCCCCGCCTTGACGTAGTTATTGATCATCGCGCTCGTCAGCAGCCGGTCTTCGCGCCCCGGGCGCATGGGGCTGAACTGACGCTCCACGTATGTGATGACCTGATCCATGTACAGCCCCAGATCCGGCAGCTGATCCCATGGTGCGGGGATGCTTTCCAGCACGCCTTTCAGGTTCGGCAACATCGCAACATCCTGCATTTCTTTCCCCCCATCGCCTTTAGTATATCATGGAATGTAGAAAATGAAAAGGACGAGTTTAAAAAGGCTTGACATGGAATATAATACGATGTAATATAATATTAAATACTAGATTATGTGGAGCTGATAACCATGTACGATGGCAAGATTACGATATGGGGCGATTCGATCTTCAAGGGCGTTATTTTTGACGAGACGCGGGGGCGCTATGCGATCCTGCGCGACAACTTCGTCACGGCGCTCTCCCGGATGCTGGGCATCCCGGTGGACAACCGCGCCCGCATGGGGCTGACGAGCGCCGGGGGCGAGGAGGAGATGACGCCGGACGTCCTCTCGCCGGGGGCGCTCGCGGTGATCGAGTTCGGGGGCAACGACTGCGACCTGGACTGGAAGGCGGTGGCCGCCGCGCCGGAGGCCGCGCACGAGGCGAAGGTGCCGCTGGACGAGTTCCGCGAGCGGCTGACGGCCCTGGCGCAGCGGGCGCGGGCGGGCGGCATGCGGCCGGTGCTGGTGACGCCGCCGCCGCTTTGCGCGCAGCGCTACTTCGACTGGGTGACGCGCGGGCTCGACGCGCAGGCGGTGCTGCGCTACCTGGGCGACGTGGAGCACATCTACCGCTGGCAGGAGCGCTACGCGGACGCGGTGTACGCGGTGGCTTCGCGCACGGGCAGCGCGCTGTTCGACCTGCGGGACGCGTTTTTGCAGGCGGGCGATCTGCCCTCGCTGATGTGCGCGGACGGCATTCACCCCAACGCCAAGGGGCACGCGCTGATGGCGGGCGCGGCCAGGGCGCGGCTGGCGACGATCTGACGGCCCCGGTGGGCGCGGCGCCTGAACCCTCCTTTCTCCCCGTCCCGGTTTTTCCGGGACGGTTTTTTTGTCTGCCGGGCGGGCCAAAGAAGGCAGGAAATCTTCTCCAATCCGCAAAAAAGTGCAAAAAGGGGATTGACCCTCACGCCACGTGATAGGGTAAAGTAATCTCAGATCCGGATCACACTCCCCCGCCGGGCCCGGCGGGAAAGAAAGGCGCGAACAGCATGACGGTAAAACAGGTTTCGGCGCTCACGGGCGTCAGCGTACGCACGCTGCAATACTACGACGACATCGGCCTGCTGTGCCCCGCGCGGGCGGGCGAGGGCGGTTACCGCCTCTACGACGAGGCCGCGCTGGAAACGCTTCAGCAAATCCTCTTTTTCAGGGAGCTTGGGTTCAAGCTAAAGGAAATCCAGGCGATCCTGAAGGACCCCCACTTCGACCGCTCCGCGGCGCTGCGCGCGCAGCGCGAGCTGCTTACCCTCAAGCGCGAGCGCCTGAGCGGCCTGCTTCACCTCATAGACCGATTATTGAAGGGAGAACCTTGCATGAGCTTTGCGGAATTTGACATGAGCGCGTACTTTCGGATGCTCGAAAGCTTTAAAAAGACCCACGCGGACGAGATCGTCCGCCGCTTCGGCAGCATGGAACAGTTTGACGAGATGGCATCGGACCTCCGGCAGCGCCAGGCCGAGATGGCGGACGGCGCGCTTGCCCAGTACGGCGACGCCGGGCGCTACGCCCAGGCCATGGAAAAGAGCTTGAAGACCTTTTTGGAGGACGGCCCGGCGGTCACGAAGGAGCGCGCGCAGGAGCTTATAGAGGAGACGGACGCGCGGACGCGGAAGCTCACGGCCGACCTGACGCGCGACCCCGCGGACGAAGCGGTGCAGGCGGCGCTGCGCGAGCTGCTCGCCCTCAACGAGGAGGGCAGCCGGGGCCTCGACATGGGCGAATACGCCCAGACGATGGCGGAGGCCTACGCCTCGAACCCCCTGTACATCGAGGTGACCGACCGCAAGTACGGCGAGGGCGCCGCCCGCTTTCTGAGCCTCGCGCTCCGGGCCTACCTCGCGGACGGTGTCCGTCCCACGGGCGGCGTCCGTCCCCCGGACGGTGCCCGCCCCACGGACGGTGTCCGTCCCACGGGCGGCGTCCGCCCCACGGGCGGCGTCCGCCCCCCGGACAAATAATCCTTCGGCCAGCGCCCCATACCTTTATCCCTATGGAACCCATTTCAAATCCATATTTTACGGGCAGGAGGTTTTCGCGTATAATGGATAGGCGACTGAAACAAAAGGATCGACGGAGGTACGTATGGAGAAGCAGCGCATCGCGCGCATCTATCTGGAAGAGGACAACAACTGCGCGGAAACCATCCTGCGCGCGGCAAACGAGGAATACGGGCTGAACCTTTCCGACGGGGACGCGAAGCTGATCGCGGCTTTCGGCGGCGGCATGGGGTGCGGGGGCACCTGCGGGGCGCTGGCGGGCGCGCTGGCCGTGCTGGGCCGCGTGGCGGTCGAGGGCCGCGCGCACGCGACCGAGGGCTTCAAGGAGCGCTGCGCCGCGCTCGTGGCCCGCTTCGAGCGCGAGCTGGGCAGCCGGGACTGCGCGTCGCTCAAGGCGCGCTACTTCGAGGAAAACGGCGACCGGTGCCTGAAGACCGTCCTGCTGGCCGCGCAGGTGCTGGAGCGCTACCTGCTCGAAAACGGGCTGATCGAAAAGAAGGAAGACGCCGCCGTCCCGCCCGAGGAGATCAAGCGGGTGAAGGGCATGGGCTTCCTGCATAACAAGGGCACCGGGCGCTTCAACGCGCGCATCATCACGCGCAACGGCCGCGTCACGGCGCACGAGATGGCCTGCGTGGCCCACGCGGCGGAGCGCTTCGGCGACGGCCACGTCGTTATGACCACGCGCCTCACGTTGGAGGTCACGGGCGTGCCCTATGGCCAGATCGACGCCTTCCGCGCGTTCGTCGGGGAGGCGGGGCTCGAAACGGGCGGCACGGGCTCGAAGGTGCGGCCCGTCGTCTCCTGCAAGGGCACGACCTGCCAGTACGGGCTGATCGATACCTACGCGCTTTCGGAAAAGATTCACCGCCGCTTTTACGAGGGCTACCGGGACGTGCAGCTGCCGCACAAGTTCAAGATCGCGGTCGGCGGCTGCCCGAACAACTGCGTCAAGCCCGACCTGAACGACCTGGGCATCGTGGGCGCGCGGGTGCCGCTCTTCGACGCGGACCGCTGCCGCGCCTGCGGCAAGTGCACGCTGATCGACGCCTGCCCCGTGGGCGCGGCGGCGCGGCGCGGCCTCGCGGACGCGCGCGCCGTCATCGACACGGAGCGCTGCAACAGCTGCGGGCGCTGCATCGGCAAGTGCGTCTTCAAGCTGAACGACGCCGCGCGCCCGGGCTACCGCGTGCTGATCGGCGGGCGCTGGGGCAAGGCGTTCGCCCAGGGACGCGCGCTGCGCCACCTCTTCCTGAGCGAGGAGGAGGTGCTGCTCGCCGTCGAGAGCGCGATCCTGCTCTTCCGCGACCAGGGCTTGACGGGCGAGCGCTTCGCGGACACCGTCGCACGCATCTCGTTTGACGAGGCCGAGCGCCAGATTCTGAGCGGCGAGCTGCTCACGCGCCGCGAGGAGATCCTGGGCCGCCGGGTCGTCGGCGGGGCGACCTGCTGAGGCGCGCCCATCCGCATAGCACCGTAGGAAAGGGGCCTTTACCATGGGTCAAACGTCCCGCGCCGCGCGGCTGCCGCGGCTGTTCCTCTCCCTGCTCACGCTCAGCGCGTTTACGTTCGGCGGGGGGTTCGTGATCGTCACCCTGATGAAGAAGAAGTTCGTGGAGGACCTGGGCTGGCTGGAAGAGGACGAGATGCTGGACATCACCGCCATCGCCCAGTCCTCCCCCGGGCCGATCATGATCAACGCCGCGGTCATCCTCGGCTACCGCGTGTGCGGCATCGTGGGCGCGCTGGTGGCCGCGCTGGCCTCGGCCCTGCCGCCGCTCGTCATCATCTCGGTCATCTCCGTCTTCTACACGCAGTTCCGGGAAAACCGCTACATCGCCATCGCGCTGCAGGTCATGCGCGCGGGCGTCGCGGCGGTCATCTTCGACGTGGTCATCAACCTGACGGCAAACGTGTGCCGCACGCGGCGCGCGCTCTACATCGGCATGATGCTTTGCGCCTTCGTGCTGACGGTCTTCTTTCACGTGAGCGCGATGACCCTCATCCTCTGCTGCCTCGCGATCGGCCTCGCGGAGGCGCTGGCCGCCTGGCTGCGCGGGCGCTCGAAGGGAGGCAGGACGCATGCTGCTTGACCTCTTTTTCAGCTTCTTTCAGATCGGCCTGTTCAGCGTCGGCGGGGGCTACGCCGCCATCCCGCTCATCCAGAGCCAGATCGTGGAGCGGCTGCACCTGCTCACGCTCGCGGAGTTTTCCGACCTCATCACCATCGCGGAGATGACGCCCGGGCCCATCGCGATCAATTCCGCCACGTTCGTGGGCATGCGCTGCGCCGGCATTCACGGCGCGCTGGCCTGCACGCTGGGCTGCATGCTGCCGTCGTTTTGCATCTGCCTGATCCTCGCCTACGTGTACTACCGCTACCGCAGCGTCTCCGGCGTGCAGATCGTGCTCGGCGCGCTGCGCCCCGCCGTGGTCGCCCTGATCGCCGCCGCGGGGCTCTCCATCCTGCTGCTCGGCGTCTTCCGCGCCGGCATGGACGCCCTGCAGCTCTCGAACTTCCACGTCATCGAGGCGCTGCTCTTCGCCGCGTGCCTGTTCCTGCTCAGGAAATGGAAGGTCAGCGCCGTAGGCGTCATCCTGGGCAGCGGCGTCGTGGGCACGCTGCTCTACCTCGTCACGGGCCTCGCTTGAATTGCGCGCCCTCCTATGCTACAATGAAGTATCACAGGAGGCGAAGCGAATGAACGATTTTCCGCTTTTCAGGGCCGCCCCGCGCGGCCTTTTTTGCGTTTCCCAGGGGAAGGAGGGGGCGATATGAGCGCCGTCAACGCGATTTTCGCCGCGCTGCTGACGGCGCTGCTGGCGCTGGGCGTGCGCGGCCGCCCGCGCGCGGATGGCCGCGCGCAGGCGCTGGGGCAAAGGCTCTGGGCGTTCATCGACCGCAGGTACGCCCTGTGCGCCCTGCTGCTGCTCGCGCTGGCGGTGACGCTTCGGGTCTACCGCTTTCCCGAAATCCCCTACGGCATGAACACCGACGGCGTGATGTCCACGCTGGACGCCTGGGCCCTTTCCAGCTACGGCACGGACCGCTTCGGCACGCCCTACCCCACGATGCTCTGGGGCTGGGGCTACGGCCAGCAGAGCGCGCTGTACGCCTACTGGGCGTCGCTGTTCACGCGCTTTCTGGGCCTGAACAAGCTGAGCCTGCGCCTGCCGATGCTGAGCGTGGCGCTGCTCTCGCTGCCGGTGCTCTTCGACCTCGCGCGCCGCGTGGCGGGGCGGGGCTACGCGCTCATGACGCTGGCGCTGTGCGCGGTGCTGCCCTGGCACGTGGTGCAGTCGCGCTGGTCCATCGACGCGCACATGTTCTGCCACATGCTCCTCTTTTCCACCTATTTCCTGGTGCTGGGCACGCGGCGGCGGGGCTTTTACGCCCTTTCGATGGTCTTCTTCGGGCTGACGATGTACGCCTACGCCATCGCCGCCTATTCCGTGCCCATCCTGCTGCTCTCATCGGGCGTGTACCTGCTCGCCCACGGGAAGATCAGCCTGCGGCAGCTGCTCGGCTGCGCGGCGATTTACCTGCTGGTGGCCCTGCCGCTGCTGCTGACGCTTGCGATCAACCTGCTCGGGCTGGAGACGATGCGCCTGGGCCCCCTCACGCTGCAGCGCTTCAGCGCCTCGGTGCGCGCCTCGGACACGCTGTTTCTCGCCCAGAAGGACATGTTCGTGCAGCTGCGCGAGAACCTGCTGACGTTCCTGCACCACACGTTCCTGCAATCCAGCGGCGGCTGGCCGACGGTGGTGGAAGGGTTCGGCACGCTGTACGTCTTTTCCACCCCGGCGCTGCTGGCCGGGCTGTACCTCTTCTGGCGGGACCGGCGGGCAAACGCCCTCGGCGGGGGGACGGATGCGCAGCGGGCGGGCCGTGCCGACAGCGGCTATCTCGTGCTGTGCTGGCTGTTTGCGATGTTTTGCTGCGGGCTGTTCACGAACCTTTCCAACACCTGGCGCTCCAACGGCATCTACTACCCGCTGCTGCTGCTCGTCTCCTACGCGCTGTACGCGGCGGCGCGGCGGGTGAAGGCGCTGCTTCCGCTGATGATGGCCGTCTACGCGGTGGGCGCGGCGCTGTTCACCGCCGCCTACTTCGACCCGGCGCGGCTTGCGGCCCATACGGAGGAGCTGGAAGCCGACCAGATCGAGGCGCTCGAGTACATGGACACCCTGCCCTTTGAATACGCCTGTCTGAGCGTGGGCACGGACCCGGAGCGGCGGGTGGTCGCGGAGATCAACGCGCTGTTCGTGCACGGGATCGACGCGCTGCAATTCCAGGACAAGAAGCCCCTGCTCGACGGCGCGGGCGACGAGCTGGGCTATTACAGCGACATCTACGAGTACTGGACGGAGGACGGGGGCTTTACGCCCTTCGAGGACGAAAACATGGTCTATCTGCTGCGCGCGGGCGAGGAGGAGGCCTTCGAGGGGCTCGACTTCGCGCTCAGGCCCTTCGGCCGCTTCGTCGTCGCTTACCCCGCGCAGTACCTGCCGGAAGGGGGCGACGCCTGATGGCCCTGCTCTTGCTGTCCGTGCTGCTGCTCGTGCTGTGCGCCTCGCCCCTTTGCTGCGGGGCCGTGAACCGCCTGACGGCGGGGCGGCTGCGTCCCCTGACCCCGCGCGCGCGGCTGCGCCTCGTGGCGGCGTTTTCGCTGCTGGGCCTTTTGCTGCGCGCGGCGTGCGCCGCCGCCGTGCCCGCCTCCCTCTCGCCCGGCGAGGCCGCGCTGCTCGTGCAGGGCCGCCGCTTCCTTCAGGACGGCCTGCCCGTCGCGACCGCCGCCTCCGGCGCGCTGCCCGCGCTGCTCTCCCATCTCTTCAGCCTGCTCTGCTTTGGCAGCGTGCGCGCGCTGCGCCTGCTCCCCCTGCTGCTGAGCGCGGCCACGGTGCCGCTCGCCGCCCTTTGCGCCCTGCCGAATCGGGAGGAGGCAAGCCCCCTGCCCGTCTGCGTGGCCGCGGTGTTCGCGCTGTGCCCCTTCCTCATCCAGAGCGGCGCGGCGCTGCGCCCCCTGCCCTTCGCCCTCTTCCTGCTGACGGCGGGCGCGTGCGCGGGCGTGCGGGGAAGGCTGACGCTCGCGGGCGCGCTGCTGGGCCTCGCCTGCTGGACGCTGCCGGGCGCGGAGGTCTGCGCGCTGCCGCCCTTCGCCGCGCTGCTCCTCATGCCCCCCGGGCATAGGATGCCCCCCTGGCACGGTGTGCCGCCCAGGCACGGTGTGCCGCCCAGGCACGGTGTGCCGCCCAGGCGTGGGACGCCCCCCGGGCGTGGGACGCCACCTTGGCGTGGGACGCCTACTAGGCGTGGGACGCCACCTTGGCGCGCCGCCCTGCTCTTTGCGCTGCTCGCGCTGCTTCCGGCCTGTTGCTTCCTCGGCGCGGCGCTGTACCTCCCCGGCAGGCGCGTGCTGGGCTTCACCCTGCCGGAGCTTTCCCTGCCCGGGGTGGAGGCCGCGTGGCTTCAGGGCCTGGACGCCCTGCGGCCCACCCTGATCGCCCGCGTGGACGCGCTGCTCTCCTTCGAGGTCTTCCGCTTCTTCAGCGATCCCCCCGCCGAGGGCGCGCTGCTGCCCGGCATGGGCCGCGCGCTGATCGCCTTCGTGCCCGTGACGCTCGCGGGCGTCTTCGCCTGCCTGCGCCGCCCAGGCACGGTGTGCCACCCGGGCGTGGGACGCGCGCTGCTGCTGTGGGCCGCGCTGACCGCGGCGGGCATCTGCCTGCTGGGCATTCCGGGCGAGGATCACCTGCTGCTGCTCAGCCTGCCCCTGCTCCTCGTGTGCGCGGCGGGCGTCCGCCGCCTCGCGGGGCGCATGCCCGCGGCGGGCGCGGCGCTGCTGCTGTTCGGCGCCGTCGCCTGCGGCCAGTTCCTCGCCGGGTGGCTGGGCGCGGAGAACGCGGCGCTGCTGCAAAGGACGCACCTGCCCGGCATGACCGAGGCGCTTTGCGCCGCCGCCGAAACCGGCGCGGAGCAGATCGTGGTCGCGGACTGCTTCGACCTGTGGGATTCCTCCGAGGACGCGGCAAAAAGCCTCGCGGAGGCCGCGCTGGGCCGCCCGGAGGAGCGCCTCACGGTCGAATACCTGGACGCGGAATCGCTGCGCCCGGAGGCGCTCGAGAAGCGCACCGCCTACGTGCTCACGGCGGAGCAGGCCGGCGCGCTGGGCCTCGAACCGGCCGCTCGCTTCGGCGGCTTCGCGGTGGTTTCGCCGCGCTGACCCACACATACGACAGCCGCGCCCCGCGCGGCGAAGGGAGGATGCATGTATGACGCCGCAGGAGGTCGTCGATTGCTGCCTGCAAAAGCCGGGCGCGTATCTGGACGCCCCGTTCGGGCCGGAGGTCACGGTGGTGAAGGTGGGCCGCCTGGGCGACAGGCCCGGCCGCATCTTCGCGCAGGTATTCCGCCTGCGGGGGCAGGACACGGTGACGCTGTGCTGCACCGAGAAGATGGGGTTCGTCTACCGGGGGCTCTTCCCGGAGGTCGTCGTGCGCGGCTATCACTGCCCGCCGGTGCAGCAGCCCTACTTCAACACGCTGCCCCTGGACGGGCGCGTGCCGGACGACGCGATCGCGGAGATGATCGACCACAGCTACGAGGCGGTGGTCGCCAAGCTGCCCAAATACGTGCAGCGGGAGCTGAAATAGGCGAAGGAGCGCAAAGCGCGCCGCCGCCGTAGCGCCCTCAAATGAACCGCGACAGAAACCGCCCGCCGTCCTCTAAGAAATATCTTCTTAGAAGGCGGCGGGCGGTGTTCGTCTGTACCTTTCCCGCGGCAATCCCTCCGCGCGGGAAAGCGCCGGTCACTCGATCTCCCAATAGTAGACAGTCAAATCGTCCAGATCGTATTCGATCGTCCGGCCCGTCGCGGTATGCACCTTGTAGACCGCCACATAGATGCGTTTGGCGTCGGAAAAGCACTCCAGATCCAGATACCCCGTGTAGCGCTTGGCCTTCGGATTGATCTTGACGTTAAAGGTGTGGTACACGTTGAACCCGTCGTAGTCCTCAAAATCGTCGCCCGAAGGCCGTATGTCGTTGCCGTAGACGTCCCTGGCGCAATAGAGAAGCGTAAAGCCGTCGATCGCCGTCTTTTCGCTGAGGTTTCTCACCTGCACGTCAAGGCTGGGGCTGCCGTTATGAAACTCACAATCCCCGTAGCCGCACAGCTCCAGCGGATACGCCGGTTCCGCGTAAGGCGTCGCGGTGGGGCGCGGCGTCCTCGTCGGCCTCGGCGTGCGCGTGGGGGCGGCGGTCGGCACGGGCTTGCCCTGCGCATAGGAGGAAAAGAGCAGCGCCTGCGTCTCGGGGCCGGCCACACCGTCCGCCGGAAGGCCGTTCACCTGCTGAAACGCCTGCACGGTCTGCGCGGTGTTTTCCGTGTATTGGGCGTTGAAGGTATTCGTCTTGAAGTACCCGAGCTCGTACAGCCGCTCCTTGAGCGCCGTCACCGCCTCGCCCGAGCTGCCGACGGAAAGCGCCGTATAGGCGTCGAAGTCCGCCTGCGTGAAATGCGACAGGGGCGGCGCGGTCGGAACCGGCGTAGGCTGTAGCGTCTCGACCGGCTGGGGGCTGGGGAGCGGCGTCGGGGTCGGTACCGGCGTGGGCGTCGAGTTCTGGGCCGGCGGCGTGTACCCCGACATCTTCGCCGGCCGAAGCCCCTCTCCGCGCGCGTACAGGTCGAGGATTTCGACGCTGTGCACCGCGAAGTTCAGGTTCTGCCCGTCCTCCACCAGCGCGGAGGTCATGCCGACGACGGCCCCCTTTGCGTCAAAGAGCGCCCCGCCGCTGCTGCCGTGCGAGATGGGCGCGCTGGTCTGAATCTCCCAGACGCCGTCTTCGGTGAAAATCGCGCTGACGATGCCGGTGCTCACCGTGTTGACGAGCCCGCGCGGGCTGCCGATGGCCATGACGGGCTGGCCGCGCATTTGGTTCGTATCCTCCGCCAGCGTCAGCGGCGCGCGGTCCGTCGGGGTGAGAAAGCGCAGGATGGCCACGTCGCGCCGCGCGTCCGCGATCAGCACGTCGCTGGCGAGGTAGGCGTAGCCCTCGTCGCTGTAGGCGATCACGAAGTCCGCGTCCTTGATGACGTGGTAGTTCGTCACCAGCGTCCGGCTGTCGAACGCGACGAAGCCGCTGCCGGTCGCGAAGGGCTCGTCCTCCCCGTCCCGGAACACTTCCAGCATCAGCACCGACTTGGCCGCGCGGTCGATGGCCTCGTAATCCTCGAAAAAGCCTTCCGCGCAGGCATGGACGCTCACGACCAGCGATAGCGCGGCAATCAGGCCCAGCAGCGCCCGGCGAAATGTCCTCAATTCCCTCTCCCCTTTTGCGCGGCGGACGCGCGATTTATAGGAACATTATAACTTTGCGTCCTGTTTTTGTAAAGATGCAAACAAAACAAACGCATGACATGCCCCCAAACGGGCCGCGAAAAGCCGCAAAAACCCCCGTTTGCAGCCATATACGCTGTAAACGGGGGTTTTGCCTCGCCGCGGTATTCCGCATCGTCTATTTCGGGATTTCCGAAGAGCAGCCCGTCGCGGGGGATGGCGAGCTTTTCGCAGACGCGTTTCAGCGTGGCGGCCTTCCCGCCTTACGCCGTCTCCTCGAAGAGGTGCTCGCGGGTGATGTTCTTGAGCCACCGGCCGCTGCGGTAGTGCCTTATGACGAAGGGCAGCTTGACGAACTCGTCCGTGCACAGCAGCACGTACACCCAGAGGACCGGCAGCTTCAGCGCGAAGGCCGCGATGAAGCCCAGCGGCACGGCATAGACCCACATGTCCAGCACGTCGCAGATGAGGCCGAAGCGGCTGTCGCCGCCCGCGCGGAACACGCCCGCGATGAGCGTGGTGTTAAGCGCGGGGCCGATGATGTACACGCTGTTGAGCAGCAGCATCACGCGCAGGTAGCCCATCGACGTCTCGGAAAGGTCCGCGTAGCGCAGCACGAACGGCGTGAGCAGCAGGATCAGCACGCCGCCCAGCACGCCCGTGATGAGCGTGAGACGCACGAGCTGCGAGGCGTTCCTGCGCGCGTCCTCGATGCGGTTTTCCCCGATCACCTGGCCCAGCAGGATGCCGCCCGCGCTGGCGAGCGCGAAGCAGGCGATGGTGCCCAGGTTGCGCACGACCGACACCAGCGAGTTGGCCGCGACCACGTCCGAGCCCAGATGCCCCAGGATGACCGAGTACATGGAAAAGCCGACGCCCCAGACGATGTCGTTGCCGAGCGCCGGAAGCGAGAGGCGCACGAAGTCCCCGAAGAGCTGCTTGTTCTTGACGAACATGTAGGCGGGGTTGAGCTTGATGTCCCGGCTCCGCGCGGAGACGACGACGCACAGCGCCAGCTCCACCAGGCGCGAGATGGCCGTGGCGATGGCGACGCCCGTGACGCCCAGCCGCGGCGCGCCCAGCAGCCCGAAGATGAACACCGCGTTGAGCACGACGTTCAGCGTAAAGGCGACGATGTTGAGCACCATGCAGACCGTGACCCGGCCGATGGAGCGCAGCACCGAGAGGTAGACCTCGATGACGCCCCAGCAAAGGTACGTGACGCTCATCACCCGCAGGTACTCGCTGCCCAGCGCGATCAGCTCCGGGTCGCTGGTGAAGATGCGCATGAGCTGGCCCGGCACGAAGAGCGTCAGCGCCGCGAAGCCCACGGAGAGCCCCAGCGAAAAGCGCATGGCGATGCCCTCCACCACCTGAATGGCGCGCATGTTCCCCTTGCCGAAGTACTGCGCGCACAGCATGGTCGCGCCCGTGCCCAGCCCGTAGTAGACCATGAACAGGATGCTCGCGTACTGGCTCGCCAGCGAGACCGCGGAAATCGCGGACTGGCTGACGTAGTTGAGCATCACCACGTCCGCGGAGTTGACGGCCGCGCTGAGCAGGTTCTGCACCACGACCGGCAGCGTCAGGCGAAACAGGTGGCGGTAGAACGGATCCCCGCCGATCTTCATCCCCTTCATACTTTCCCCTCTCCTCCTGGGCGGGCGGCCTTACGCCTCCTGCGCCCTGAACTGCGCGTCGTGCAGCGTCCTGTACGCGCCGCCCTTCTCCATGAGCTGCGCGTGCGTGCCGCGCTCCTCGATGCCCTGATCCCCGATGACGACGATCTCGTCCGCGTTCTTGATGGTCGAAAGCCTGTGGGCGATCACCAGCGTCGTGCGGCCCTTGGCGAGCCGGTCGAACGCGCGCTGAATGCGCACCTCGGTCGCGGTGTCCAGCGCGCTGGTGGCCTCGTCCAGAATCAGGATACGCGGGTCCTTCAAAAAGATGCGCGCGATGGAGACGCGCTGCTTCTGCCCGCCGGAGAGCAGGATGCCGCGCTCGCCCACGACCGTGTCGTACCCCTCGGGCATGGCCATGATGTCGTCGTGAATCTCCGCCAGCTTCGCGGCCTCGATCACCTGCTCGATCGTCGCGTCCGGGCGGCCGTAGCGGATGTTTTCCAGCACCGAGCCCGCGAAGAGGAAGACGTCCTGCTGCACGATGCCGATGGCCGCGCGCAGATCCTTCAGGCGGAGGGTGCGGATGTCCTGCCCGTCGAGCAGGATCGCCCCCTCCTTCACGTCGTAAAAGCGCGGGATGAGCTGGCAGAGCGTGGACTTGCCGCCGCCGGAGGGGCCGACCAGCGCCAGCATCTCGCCCTGCGGGATGTGCAGGTTCACGTTCCGCAGCACGCTGCGGCCCTCCTCGTAGGAAAAGGTGACGTCCTTAAAGCGGATGTCGCCCTTCACGTCGCGCAGGGCCTTCGCGCCCGGCGCGTCCGCGATGTCGGGCTGCTCCTTCATGACCTCCTCAAAGCGATGGAAGCCCGCCATGCCGGTGTTGAACTGCTCGACGAACTGCGCGAGGCGGCGGATCGGGCTCTGGATGGAGGCGACGTAGAGGTTGAACGTGATGAGCTGCGCCAGCGTCAGCTCGCCGCTCATGATGAGCAGGCCGCCGAAGAGCAGCACCAGCAGGCCCATGAGGTTGAGCAGCAGCTCCATGCCGCTGTGGAAGCGGGCCATGGCGCTGTAAAAGCCCTTCTTCGCGCCCTTAAAGCGCTCGTTGCCCTTTTGGAACTTCTCGATCTCGTATTCCTCGTTGGTGAAGGCCTTGGCCACGCGCACGCCGGAGATGGAGGATTCGATGTCCGCGTTGATGCCCGCCATGCGCTCCTTGACCTTGCGGCTGGAGCTGGACATGCGCTCGCGCTGGGTGATGGTGAACGCGAGCAGGATGGGCACCATGATGAGCAGCACGAGCGCGAGCTTCCACTGCATGGAGAAGAGCACGATGAACGAGCCCACGAGCGTCACCACGGAGATGAACAGGTCCTCCGGGCCGTGATGGGCGAGCTCGGTGATCTCGAACAGGTCGGTCGTCACGCGCGACATGAGGCGGCCCGTGCGGTTCTTGTCGTAGAACGTGAAGGAGAGCTTTTGCAGCTGGGTGAAGATGTCCCGGCGCATGTCGGCCTCCATCAGCACGCCCATCATGTGGCCGAAGTAGGCGATGATCCACTGCATGGCGCAGCGCAGCAGGTAGGCCGCGCCCATGACCGCGATGATGATGAAGAACGCGCGGTACATCGCGGACGGCAGGTAGGTCTCCAGCACCGTGCGCGTGACGACCGGGAACATGAGATCGACCAGCGCCACGACCAGCGCGCAGGCCATGTCCAGCGCGAACAGCTTCCAGTGAGGTTTATAGTAGCGCGCGAACGCGCGCAGATTGCCTTTGGTGCTCTTGCTCTTTTCTTCTTCCATGGTGTGCTCCTTCTCTTTTCCGCTTTTATATATATTGGAAAGCATGGCGGCGGCAGGCTGGGTGCCGATGCCGCTGCCGCGTGCGTATAACAATCAGGTTACGATTGTTCTTTTCTTTGAAATTTGGCCGCGACCCTGCGCGTATAACAATCAGGTTACGATTGTTCTTTTCTTTGCCGAAAAGAACCAAAAGAGGCCGTGCGGCGCGCGAAATCGGGCCCTTGCCGCTCAGGCGAAAAAATCCGGCGGGCGCTTAAATGTCTACGGATGCCTTTGATTGACCGCTTTGCGGTCGGCATCCTCCGACGAACGCGCCTCTCTCGCCGGATTTTTTGCGCGGCGTATCATCGGCAAGGGCCCGATTTCGCTAAATGCCGCAGTTTTCAAGGCCCCTCCGCCCCTCACGGGGCACCTCCCCCGTGCGCGGGGGAGGCACAGGAAATCTCATACCCCCTGGTCTTTCGCAGACCTCGTAACCCCCGTAACCCCGCGCGCGAAGCGCGCGCAAACCCATGGGGGCGGCTCCACGCCAGGGGGCCGTGCGGCCCCCGTGAGTGGCCGTTTCAAGGGGGTTAGGGGTGTCCAGAGGGGTCTAAGGGGGGAAATCGGAATCCCCCCTGACCCCTCTGGGCTCAGCGCAGCGCGTACCTGTTTCTTATACCCATGCAGCCTTCGCCAGATATCTCCCGTCTCCCCCGCGCACGCAAGCCCATGGGAGCGCCCCCGCCGGATAAATCCCCCGTTCCCTCCGTCCTCCCGTAGCTCCCCGCGCGGAGCGCCTCACCCCGCGAGCTTCGCCTTCATGTGCATCCACTTGTCCGTCTTAAACCGCCAGTACACGACCACCGCGCGAGCGGTCTGGTCGAGCGCGATGGTGTACCAGGCGCCGTTCAGCCCCCAGCCGAACGTGTAGACGAACAGCGGCGCGACCAGCACGCGGAACACCCAAATGCCGATGGCCGACGCGTACAGCGGGAAGCGGCTGTCGCCCGCCCCGCGCAGCGCCGCCGCGATGGGCAGCTGCGTCGCGATGCCGGGCATGCCCACGGCGATGATCTTCAGCACCGTCGCCGCGAGGCGCTCGACCTCGGGATCGTTGGTATAGGCCCGCACGATGAACTGCGAGCAGGTGAGGAACAGCAGCGCGATGCCCGCCGCCGTCAGCAGCGAGTAGCGCCAGATCACCCGCGTGAACGTCTTGGCGCGCTCCGGCTCGCCCGCGCCCATGCTCTGGCCGACCAGCGTGGTGGCCGCGACCGCGAACGCCTGCCCCGGCATCCAGGTCAGGCCGTTGACCGAAAGGCCGATCTGGTGCGCCGCGAAGATCACCGTGCCCAGGCCGGAGACGGTGCGCGTGAACAGGATGAAGCCGACCTGCATGACGAGCTGCTCCAGCGAGCCCGTGACGCCCACGCCCAGGATGCGCGAGAGCCACCGCCTGTGCAGGCGAAAGTCCTCGCCCAGGCGCACGCGCACCTTGGAATGCCCGCAGAAGATGACCGCGAGCGCCAGCGCGCAGGAGACGTAGCGCGAAAGCGTCGTGGAGATCGCCGCGCCCGTGACCCCCAGCGCCGGCAGGCCGAAGTGACCGTAGATCAGCGCGTAGTTGCCCACGACGTTGAGCAGGTTGCCCGCCAGGTTGTAGGCCATGGGCAGCCGCGTGAGGCCCACGCCGCGAAGCGACGCCGTGCAGCCGAAGCCCACCATCGCGGGCAGCATGCCCAGCGCGACGATCTGCATGTACTCCTTCGCGTAGGGATAGGTGTCCGCCTGCGCGCCCATGAAGGTCACCAGCGGCCCGGCCGGGAAGAACAGCACCGCCGAGGCCAGCAGGCCCAGCAGCAGCGAAAGCGTGAGCGCTGTGCGCGTGACGGCGCGCGCGGCCTGCTGATCCCCCGCGCCGACCGCCCAGGCGATGGCCGCCGTGGTGCCGATGTGCAGCGCCGTGAGCACGCCGTTCACCATGTTGACCGGGTTGTTCGTCAGCCCCACCGCCGCGATGGCGACGGCGGACATGCTGCTCTGGCCCAGCATGATGGTGTCCACCATCGCGAAGAGCTGCGAGAGCACGAGCTCGACCATCGCGGGCAGCACAATGCGCCAGATCGTGCGCTTTTCCGCATGATCCAGCACCAGCCCCTTGTGTAAAAATTGCACGCGAAATCTCCCCATCTTAATGTTTTCTTTAACGTATATTTTACGCCCGAAAACGGCAAAAGGGAAGGGGAACGCGGGCAATCCGGGGCTAATTTTTGCGCGCCGCCCCCACGCCACGCAAAAAAGCCGCAGCTCATCAAGCTGCGGAAAGCCCTCTTCCCCTTGAAACCAGCCCCCCCGGCGGCGCGAAACCCGCCGGGGGCGCCCGCGCCCCCTAATCCCCCAGGCACCGGTTGATGACGCCGCACAGCGAGAGCAGGTCCTGACAGAAGCCCTCCGTCTCCTCCCGCGCGTAGAGCGTGTCCCCCTCGCCCAGCCGCGCGCACAGGCCCGCCGCGTCGTCCGCCAGCTTCACCGCCCCGATGGATTGCAGCGAAACCGCCAGCGCCCCCAGCGACAGGCGCACCGCCGCCCACTCTGCCATCGCGGCGCCCAGCGCCAGATGCTGCGCATAGCGCTGATACCGCCTCGCCGCGCTGCCCAGATGCGCAAAGTACAGCGCCGCGTCTTCCCCGCAGGCGCTCAGCCCTTCCTTCAAATCCACACAACCCAGCAGACCCCGCAGGGCGCCCGCGTCCCGCTCCGTCAGCATGTCCCATTCCTCCCCGTTTTTCGCTTTGCGGCTTTACCTGTATATAATATGAAGGAATTTCGCGGGATATGCCACATTTTGTGATTCTTTTTCAAAAAACCACAACCCCTCGTGCCCGACGTTCGTTCCATTTTGGTGTGCCAAAAAGAAAGAAGACCGATGGTCTCTTCCATGATTCGACATTTGGGGACTTTATTTTCCCCTTCCCCCGCCGATTCAAGAGACCCTCGGTCTGTAATAGTAATAAACATCGAGATGATCGCGTGGCGATTATGCCTCTGCGTCGTTTTCCATCACCCACTTGAGGATGCGGTCCGCGGCGGGGCCCATGGGCTTTCTGCCCTTTTCCACCTGCGAGAGGTAGCCCTGCGAGACGCCCAGGAGCTGCGCGAGCTGCACCTGGCTGAGCCCCTTGCGCTTTCTGAGCGCCTTGAGCCCCTCGGGCGTGAAGACGTGCGCCTGCGCGGGCGCGGGCTCCGCGTCGGCCCGGGCGTTCAGCTTCATGGGCGCGGGCTTCTGGATGCCCGCGTAATGCCCCACGATGGCCTCGACGGGGGTAATATGCACGCCCCAGCGCAGCCAGTGATCGACCCAGCCGCGCTTGCCGACGATTTCCGGCTGAGCGTCCCGGCCGTAGCACCAGTCCGCGATGATGTTCTCCTGCTTGAGGGTGTTGAACGCCCGCTCCAGCCGCTCCTTGGTGCGCAGGGGGTTCTTCTTGTCGGGCGTCTCGCCCAGCCAGTCCAGCAGCGTCTTGACGCGGTAGGGCGTGTCGTAATCGCCGCGGAGCTGGCGGATGCGCCACTGCCAGGAGAAGTAGGTCGTCAGCCGCTTTTCGAGCTGCTGGCGGTAGGGGTCGAACTGCAGCGCCTTGACGGAGAGCAGGGCCGTCTCGCGGCCAATGTTGGTCATGAGCAGCCGCGAAAACACGTCGCCCGGCCGGACGGTCCAGCTCGACTGCAGCGGCCGGCCGTCGATGATGTTCTGCTCCACGTAGCCGGAGATCAGCAGGATGTAGCTGCGGTGGTTGTACGTGCGCTGGGTCCGGCGGCCCTTCTTGTCCGTCTCGTAGACGTTCATCTGCTGGATGTGCGCCGTGATGTTGCGCAGCGCCTGCATGCGGTCGGAGATGTCGCGGTACTGCTTTTCCGTGAAGCCGCCGCGCCTGCCCTCGCCGTTCTTGCGCGCCTTGAGCCCGCGCGCGCGCAGGATGTCCGCCGCGCTGATCTTGATGAAGGCGTCGGGCGAGGCGGGGTGCGAGCGGATCCACTCCGCGAACGTGATGTTGAGCACGTCCACCGCCAGGTCGTCCAGGTGCTTGAGCGACCAGGTCGCCTCCTCGATCATGCCCGTGGGCGGGCGGTCGATGTCGTAGTAGGCCGGGTCGTCCTCGAAGCCCTGCGGCGCGATGGTGTAGCTCGCGCGCAGGTTGGCGCGGTCCACCTCGTGCGTGGGCAGGGGGTGGTAGTCGTCCGTGCGGAAGCTGTCCTCCGCGTTCGCCAGCGCGCGCAGCAGCTCGGGGTAGCAGATGTAGCTGGGGATCGAGAGGAACTCCTCCGCCTCGGGGCTCTCCTCCGGCGCTTCCTCCCCGCCCATGACGTAGGGAATGTCCTCGATGGGGATGAAGGGCCGCTCGCCCACGAAGGGCGCGGGGTCGCCGCCCGCGGGGATCACCCTGCGCCTGCCGTCCACGATGTAGACGTAGCCGTCCCCTTCCCGCTGCACGCTGCCGTCCTCGCCCGACGCAAACGTCCAGTAGTGCCCGCGCTCCACCGCCGCGCGCTCCTCGCCGAGGCGCGCCTTCGTCGCTTCCAGCACCTCGCGCAGGTGGCGGGCGATGTACTGCACCTCGCCCACGTCCGCGTTCTCGCCCTGCATCTGCACCACGCGCCGCAGCGCGGACTTCACCCGCTCGTCCGACACGGAGAGGGAATCCACCCGCAGCTCCGGCTCCAGCAGGTCGAAGCGCTGCGCCGCGCGGTTGCGCAGCGTCAGCAGGCGCGGCACGAGCTCCGGGGGCAGCTTGCCCGCCTCGTACGCCTCCTCCAGGTGAACGTAGGCGCTGGTCTCGTCCGCGACGGGCTTGTTCTCGCTCATAGGGCCTCCATCGCCACAAAAAGCGGCTTTTCAGTAATAAATATAGGATACAACACGCTGCCGGGGCTTGTCAAGAAAAACCTTGTGGCAGGCGGCGGGGCTATGCTATACTGCCCTAAAACGGAGGTGCATACCATGGCGGCAATGCCAGAGGAACTGACCTTAGCGCTCGGCGCGCTGCTTGCGCCCTACGGCGAGGAGGCGCTGCGGCGGGACGCGCTGGCGCTGAGCGAGCGCTACCGGGGGCGCGTCGGGGAGGGCGCGCGGCTGCTGACGACGCAGCGCGAGGCGGCGGCCTACGCGGCATCGCGCATGCCCGCGACGTACGCGGCGGTGACGCGCGCGCTTTCGCTGACGCTTCCCTGCCTGCCGGGCTTTGCGCCCAGGAGCCTGACGGACGTGGGCGCGGGGCCGGGCACGGCGGCCTTCGCGTGCGCGGCGGCCTGCCCGACGCTTGGGGAGATCCTGTGTCTGGAGCGGGAGGCGGCGATGCGCGGGGTGGGCCTTGCGCTGATGCGGGCGATGCCCGCGCCGCTGTCCGGCGCGGCGTACCGGGAGGCGGACCTTTCGCGGGACGAGGCGCTGGCGCAGGCGGACCTCGTGACCGCGTGCTACGTGCTGGGCGAGCTGACGCCGGGGGCGATGGACGCGCTGCTGCTGCGGCTATGGGAGGCGGCGCGGGGCGTGCTGCTGCTGGTGGAGCCGGGCACGCCCGCTGGGGCCGCGCACCTTTTGCGGGCGCGGGCGCTGCTCTTGCCGCTGGGCGCGCACATCGCGGCCCCCTGCCCTACGGACGGTCCCTGCCCGCACGCGGCGGAGGGCTGCGAGGCGGCTGGGGACTGGTGCCACTTCGCCGTGCGGGTGCAGCGAACGCGCCTGCACCGATCGCTCAAGGGGGGCGAGGCGCCCTACGAGGACGAGAAGTTCAGCTTTCTTTCCCTGAGCCGGGAATCGCCGCGCCGGGCGGCCGCGCGCGTGCTGCGCCATCCGGAGGTACACGGCGGGCACATCGCGCTCACGCTCTGCACGGGCGCGGGTTTAGAGCGGCGCGTGGTCACGAAAAAGGACAAGCCCGCCTTCCGCGCCGCCAGGGACGCGGGAGCGGGCTCGCCCTTCGAGCCTGCCGGCCAATAATATTACGCATTGTCGAGATTATCCGGTGGGGAAGTCTCCGCGCGGGGTTCGCCTTCGCAGCCGTCCGCGCAGCGCGCGAGCCGGGGGGCGCGGGGGCGGCCCCTGCGCTCGAAGAGGAGGGCGACGACGCCGATGGCGATGGCGGAGTAATAGGTGATGAGGCGCCACAGGAGCAGGGCGGGGATGACGTCCTGCTGCGCAAAGAAGAGGGCGAAGAAGAGGTAAAAGGCGCCCTCCGCGCCGCCGGAGCCGCCGGGCAGGGGCACGAAGGAGGAGACGAGGGCGACGATCGCCGCAGCGGAGAGCACGAGCGGCGCCTGGCCGGGCGCGCCGCCGAACGCGCGGTAGACCATGAAGGCGACGAGGTGATAGCAGATAAACTGCAGCGCGGTGAGCAGCACGCAGGCTGCGAGCACGCGCTTTCTTTTAAGGATCAGCCGGATGCTGGCGTGAAAGATGTCGAACTGTTTGAGGGCCTTTTCGCGGGCTTTTTCCGGGTTGCTGAGCAGGTGAACGCGGCTCAGAAGGCGAATGATACCCGACGTGACGCGCGTCGTCACCCGCCCGGAGCAGGCGAAGGCCGCGATGGAGAGGATGACGACCGCGTTCACCGCCAGGCCGAAGGCGAGCATCGCGGCGAAGCCCGCGACGCGGCCCATGAAGAAGGGCAGGCCGTAGAGCGCGCCCAATACGGCGCTGAGCGTGAGCCCGACCTGCCAGGTGATGGACTTGATGGTCAGCGCGAAGCCCGCGCCGCCGGTGTCCATGCCGTCGTTCACCATGGAAAGGAGCTGCACCGGCTGGCCGCCCGTGGAAAAGGGGGTCAGCGCGC
Organism: Beduinella massiliensis; assembly: GCF_900199405.1. NCBI lineage: Bacteria > Bacillati > Bacillota > Clostridia > Eubacteriales > Beduinellaceae > Beduinella > Beduinella massiliensis. Next base: position 472 of record NZ_LT963429.1, on the reverse strand, counting down.
TGTAGAGCTGGCCGATCATCACCGTGTGCAGGCTCGACGAGAGCGGCACGCCGGGGTACAGGCTGCGCGTGATGCAGTGCAGCAGCAGCGATTCAAACACCCAGAAGCCCCCCATGCACAGCACGCCCCCCAGCAGCCAGCGCGTGTGCAGCGTGTGCATGCGCTCCAGCAGCGCCTTGGGGCCGTTTGACGTGAGGGCCAGCCCCACCAATATCGCAAGCGCGATCGCGATCGTCGCGATGTTGACGATCTGCCACGCGCGTTTTGTGTCCGTTTTTCGCGTAAATCTCTCCCCCTCCCGTACCCGTCTCGGGGTCGTCTTATTGTACCCGACCCGGCCGGGGAAAGCAAATGAAAATTCGATTAAAGGCGGGCGGGCGGCGGGCGGTGCCCGCACCCACTTCCGAACGGCGGCTTCCGAATTTCGGGTTTTCCCTACGTGGCCGGCAGGCGGTGGGCGGCGGGCTACGGG
>NZ_LT963428.1 GCF_900199405.1 Beduinella massiliensis | reverse complement strand
AAGCTACGCCCACCCCCGCGCCCGTGTTCGGCGCGTACACGGTGGACGAAAACCAGCCGGATCCGGAAAGCTGCGCGCTGCACTTTGAAATCACGCGCGCGCTGGACGACGTGCGGGTGCTGGACGTGCTGCTGCTCCTGCTTCCGCCGGACGCCGTAAACACCAAGGAGGAGCTGCTCGCCGCGGTCAAGGGGCTGCCGGAGGAGAGCTGGGCCGAGGAAAACCAGCTCTGGCCCGACGACAAGGACAGCAAGCAGCGCTACGCGGCCAGCGTGCCCTACGGCACGCGCTTCGCGTTTGCGCTTCGCGTCCGCAGTTCCAAGGAACTCGTCGTGAGCCCGATCTACGACCCGCTCGACCCGCAGGACGCCCCGGCCACCCCGACGCCCGACCCGAATGCCACGCCGGAGCCGGAGATTCCGCCGGACGACAGCGAGTGGGACGAGTTTGAGGAGCCGGAGGTGCCCCCGCAGGTGCCCTCCGCCGACCAGGCGCCCTACGTGAAGCCCAAGGACGACGACATGGACGGCCTCTTCTCCCGCACCGAATACCGCCTGGGCCTCGACCCGCAGCGGCGCGACAGCCTGACGGACGGCTATTGGGACGCCCTTCGCCTGTATCTGGGCGAGGCGCTGATCCCGGACGCCGCCTCTGAAAAGCTGACGGGGCCGACCCCGGCGCCCGCGCTGACCTCCACGCCGCGCGAAACCCCGGAGCCGGAGCCCACCAAAACACCCGCCGCGACCGCGACGCCCGACGCGGAACCCACGGCGACGCCCGCGCCCACGGAGTCGCCGGTGCTCAAACAGGCACCGGACGCCGCGGCCTTGCAGCAATCGGTCGACGCGGGGCTGATCGCCTCGCCCGTGGGCGACCCCGACCCGGCCGCCTACGCCGCGGACTACCGGAAGAAGTGGACGAGCGGCGGCACCTCGTACATCGGCTTCATCGACCACAGCAAGCTGCGCATGGCGCTCATCAACAACCGCGCGGTCTTCACCGGCACCGTGGGCTCGGGCGAGCAGCTCGTGGTGGACGGGGCGATTTCCCTCTCCTCCATGGGACTGGGCGGCAAGAACTACAACTCCGTGCGCTCGTTCGACGTCTCGCGCGACGGCGCCCTGGCCTTGCTCTGCGACCGGCGCGAGCGGGGGGCGGAGCTCACGGACGACGCCCGCATCATCGACCTGGTGAACATGCGCGCTTACCGCGTGATAGGCACGAAGAACGCGCTGAACATCGCCATGAGCTCGGACGGACGCTACCTGGCCTACGCGACGAAGGAATACCTCGTCCGCTTGGATCTGTCCACGGGCGAGCGCTTTGTGGAGGCCGATCCCTCCCGGCTGGAGCGCGTGGACATGCTCTCGTTCACGAAGGACGACGTGCTCATCACGCGCGTGACCTCCATGGGCTGCACCGCGCTTTCCCCGTCCGGGGAGTGGACGCTGGCCGCGCCGGAGGGCATCGTCTTGCGAAACCGCGACCTGAACGGCCTGACGGTCTACGACAAGGACCAGCTGGAGCTTGACATCAACATCCAGGTCTACTATCAGACCACCGGTCTGTACGTCAAGGGCGAAGATAAGAAGGCTGTGCGCAACTTCTCGCCGTCTTATTTCCGCCGGAGCCTTCTGAACAAGGAAATCGAACCATAAGATATGGGGCTGTTTTGAGTGCGCAGGCGGCGTCGCCGCGCCCAAAACGGCCCCATTGTATCACCCGGGAGGTGTTTTTCATGGATTGGCTTCACATATTGCTGCTCTGCATCTCGCTTTTGCTCCTGGCGGCCGTGGTCGTGCTTTCGATCTGCCTGCGCCGCGCGCGGCGCCAGCTGACGCTGATCGGCGACGCCTTTGCGGACATGAAGGCGGGCAACCGCTTTCGCCTGGTCGGCGCGGACGGGTCGGAACAGAGCCGCAAAATCCTGAGCGACATCAACGACATCCTGCTCGACCACCGCTCCAAGCTCCTGCACAAGGAGCAGGCCGCGCAGACGCTGCGCCTGGAAAAGTGCGACCTGTGCGGCCTCACGCGCTCGGTGCTCTCGGAATGCCGCCCCCTGCTGGAAGGGAGCGGCCTGCTGCTGGAAGAGGAGATTCCGCAGGCCGCGCTGCCCGTGCTGATCGACCGGGCGGCCTACGCGCGGGCGCTCACCAGCCTTTTGCAGAGCGTGACGCTGCGCGGCGGCGCGAAGGAGGTGCGCCTGAGCGTCCGCGCGCAGGGCAAGCGCGCCGTGGTGCTGGTGATGGACGACGGAAAGCCCATCGCGCAGGAGGACCTGCCGTACCTGTTCGAGCAGAGCGACGCGCCGGACGGCGGCCTCAACGCCGTGCGCGCGCTGGTCGAGCGCCAGCGCGGCACGCTGGGCGCAAAAAGCACGCCCGAAGAGGGGACGTGCTTTACGATGACCTATCCCATGTAGCGGGTCGCGCTCCGCACCCCTTCGCGGCGGCCGGGCCATGCGCGCCGGCCGCCGTTTTTGTCGTGCGGGGAGAGGGGGAAAGCCCGCGCCAACGGCGCGAAAGGCGCTGGCATCGACCCATTTGAAACGGGTTATTTCTTCTTTCGGATGCTGTTTTCGATCCTTCTCTTCGTGTTTGTACAATAGGCCCTGATTTCAATGCTGCACATATAGGTCGTGAAGACGTCGTTTCCACATTCATCGAACAAACGCTTGAACGGCGTACACAAGAGGATCCTGTCGGTCTGGTTGTAAAACATGAGCTGAATGGGGCACTCCATGAGCTTGCTTATACCGGAGACAATGAGAAGGCCGTGTTCTTCGAGGAGTTTCGGGCTATCGCGCAGCACGCGCTTCGCCTTACGCACCTCATCCATGCATTCTTCCTGTCTGCCGCCCGTCAGCGCCCCAACCGCTACGCGTTGCAGGTTCTCGCCAAAGTCGGTATCCACGACGGTCTGCGCGGCATCCAGCATGAAGTCATATCCATACTTCCACGTAGCGCGATAATCCGCCAGCATCCACCCGTTTTCTTCATGAATCCCTTTTAGCAGCATTTTTTCCACCTCCGTATTTCGTTCAGCCAGGGTTTCGTTCACGCCGTCCAACTCTGTCTTTTCTTATTTTACCATGGCGTTTTAGAAGATTCCACCTTATCGGGAAAAACCGAGACGCTTAAATAAAATACGCCGGGCGCGAGGGGACGACGCCCCCGCACCCAGCGAAAACTGCACCTGTTTTCCGGCCGCGCCGGTTATTTTTTGTTTTTGCGCCCGGGCCTAGGCGGGTCCTCCGGCGGCAGCGGCCGCGCGATGATCGAGCGCACGTCCGCGACGATCACGCGGAGATCCTGCCGGAAGCCGTCGAAGATGCCCGTTCGCCAGAAATTGGTGACCGCGATGCCCACGATGGGCGCGACCACCAGGCCCGTGACGCCCGCGACCTTCATGCCCGCGAACATCCAAAAGAGCATGGAGAGGGACGAAAAGCCCACCTGCCCGCCGAGCACGCGCGGCTCGAAGATGCGGCGCAGGGTATAGAGGATGCCGTAGAGAATGAGCAGCTGAAGGCCCATGTTGTAGCGCCCCACGATCAGGGCGATGACGCCCCAGGGCACGATCACCGTGCCCGCGCCGAAGAAAGGGATGAAGTCGAGGAACGCGAGCACCAGCGCGATGGGCAGGGGATAGCTCACCTTCATGAAGAAGAAGAAGGTGAGGATGATCGACATGTCCGCGATCGCGAAGATGAGCTGCGAGCGGAAGAAGCCGCCCACCGCCGTCTTGATGCTCGTGCGCAGCAGCCGCAGGCTCCGGCGGGTGCTGGGCGTCATGCCGTTTTTGATGTGGTCGCGCAGGTCGGGGTAGTCCGCCGTGATGAAGCAGCTCGCCAGCACCAGCACGGTGAGGAAGATGAACTGCTCCGGCAGGCGCATCGCCGCGTTGCTCGTCCACGACACCGCGCGCGAGAGCAGCGTGGAAAGCGCGCCCTTGAACCACTGCCACGCCGTGTCGATGGCCGTGAACAGCTCGGCCTCGATCTCCGCGTACTGGTCGGGCACCTTCTCCATGACCATGCGAAGCTGCTCCATGAGCTGCTGATACGTGTCCTGCATCTGCGACAGGATGCTCGGCAGCGAGCGCGCCAGGCCGATCACCTGACTGATGAGCACCTTGCCGAACATCACGATCAGAAAGCCTAGCAGCGCGTAAAACAAAATCACCATGATGAAGGAATAGACCTTGCGCGTCGCGCCCAGCTTGCGCTGAAGGCCGCGCACCACGGGGTTGAACGCCCACGCCATGATGAACGCCAGAATGAACGGCGTCATGATCTCCAGCGCCAGCGGCCCGCCTAGGTACAAAAGCCCGATCGCCGCGAGCGTGAGCGCCACGTCCAGCAGCACCCGCAGGTAAATTTTTTTCTTTTCCTCGTTCAAGAACGACCCTCCTCGTCCGCTTCCGGCTGCTCAGTTTTCGCCTTCCGGCAGGGCGCTTTGGGCCGGATCCGGAATGCCCAGGAACTCGTAGAGCAGCTCGCGGTTCTTCTCCATGTTCGCTACGAGCACGGAGGAGCCGCGCACCTCGCCGTATTTAAACGTCCCCTCCGCGGGGATGGTGAATTTGCGAAACTCCCCGCCGCGCAGGTGCAGCACGTTTCGCACCGCGTCCGCGACCTGCACGGGCGTCAGGTTGGTGACGTAAACGTGCGAAAGGGTATCGGCCACGCTCAGCGCGAGCGAAAGGTCGATCTCCTTCGCGCCGTTGAGCAGGGCGCTGAGCACCTTTGCCTGCCGGTCCGTGCGGCCAAAGTCGTTGTCGAGCTGGCGGCAGCGCATGTAGGCCAGCGCCTGCGCGCCGTTCAGAAAGCAGTCGCCCTCGTGCAGCGGGTGCTGGTAGTATTCGCCCTCCACCCGCTTTAAATAGGAAGCCTCCTGCGAGGTGAGGTTCACCGTGACCCCGCCCAGCGCGTCGATGATCTCCACCACGCTGGAAAAGTTGACCGAAATGTAGCCCTCGATCGGCAGGTCCACGAGCTCCTCCACCACAGAGACGAGCGCCGCCTCGTCCTGATAGTGCGTGACGGTGTTGAGCTTATCCTCGCGCTTATTCTTGCCCGGCAGCTCGATCTTTAAATCGCGCGCGAGCGACGTAATGCTGACCCTGCGCCCGTCCATGTCGAGGGTGCAGAGCATCATCACGTCGCTGCGCCCCTCGCCGACGGGGCCCCAGTTGTCCTTGCCGATGAGCAGATAGTGCGCCTGGCCGTGCGCGCTGAAAAACCAGAGCAGCACAGCCGCGATGACGAGCACCGCGGCAAGCAGCACGATATATCGCGCACGGATGCGCCTATTCTTGGGGGGAACCTGCGTCTGTGCCATGTCTTCCTCCGCACGATATGTAGTATATGAAAACGATAGCACACCAGAACCCATTCGTCAACGGTCAGTTTTGCCCCGCGTGCAGGGTGACGAGCACGATCTCCGGCGGGTTGTTCAGCCGCCGCGACCAGCGGGGGTTGTTGCCGATGCCCCGGCTCACGCTTAGGGCCATGCCGTTTTCCGCGCGGTGCAGCCCGGCGGTGAAGCGGGGAAGCAGGCCCTGGTTGAGCCCTACCAGCGGCCCCACCAGCGGAAAGCGGACGAGCCCGCCGTGCTCGTGGCCGGACAGCGTCAGGTCGTAGCGCGCGGCGGCGTACGCGTCGAAGTGCTCCGGCCTGTGCGCCAGCAGCAGCGCAAAGGGCGCGTCGCCCCGCAGCGGCGCAAGGCGCGCCTCGTAGGCGGCCGTCTCGCCCCAAATGCCGCCGTCCGCGTCAAACGCCGGGTCCCGGACGCCCACGACGGCGATTTCGTCCCCGCCGCGCGCGATCAGAGCGGCCTCGTCCTCCAGGACGCGCACGCCCAGCGCGCGCAGCGCCTCCTTCAGGCGGCCGTAAACCTCGGCCCCCACCTGGCGCTCGTGGTTGCCGGGCACGTAGTAAACCGGCGCAAGGCGCGCAAGGCGGCGCACGAACCGGAGCGCCGCTTCCATGTCCCCCGTGTCGATGAGGTCGCCCGTGATGCAGACCGCGTCCGGCCGGAACGCCTCGCAGCGCCCGGCAATCGCCTCAAAGCGCGCGCCGAAGTCCTTGTCGTGCAGGTCGGAGACGTGCAGCACGCGAAAGCCCTCGAACGCCGCGGGCAGATTTTCGCTTTGCACGTCCACGGGGGTGAAGACGACCCCGTCGTTCTGCTCGATCACATAGGGGATGAAGAGCAGCAAAAAAATCAGCAGCGCAGCGGCCCGGCGCAGCGTTCGCGCATGGGATCTCCTTTTTTGGTCCATGTTAAGCACACCCTTTTGTTGATTTCATCCTCATGCTACCGCGCGCAAATCAACAAAAAATCAAGGACGGTTGTATTTCCAGTTGTTTCGGTGTATAATAAAATGTCTATGTACGTTTATGCCGGACGCATCGCGCGGGCGCGCGCTCACGACGCCCCCGCGCGAAAGACCGTCCTGGATATAAACGCGGCCGTTTTCACGCCGCGAGAATACTGCAAGAAAGCGCCTGCCACGGGCAGGGGCCTGTTTTCTTGTGACCCAAATGCCGTTCGCCGGTGCTGACCATCCCGGCCTCGGCCCCATTGAAAGAAAGGAAATCATCTATGCCCAATCAGGAAAACGAAAATCAGAATCCGGCCGCAGGCCGTCAGAACCCGCAGACCCCCGCCGCAAACGGCGCCCAGGAGGGCCAGCAGCCGCGCCGCCGCAGGGCCCCGCGCCGCAATCCGCAGGCCGCGCAGGATGCGCAGACCCCCGCGGGCACGAAGAGCGCGCAGGGTTCGCAACCCTCGCAGGGTTCGCAGCCCTCGCAAAACGTGCAGCCCTCGCAGGGCTCGCAAGGTGCACAGCCTGCGCAAAACGCGCAGGGCCAGCGCCGCAGACAGCCCCGCAAGAACCCCGCCCAGGGTCAGAACACAAAGGCCGCAGCGCCCGCAAAGGCTTCACAGGGCTCGCAGCCCCAGCAGGGTTCGCAGCCCGCACAGCCTGCGCAAAACGTGCAGCCCCCGCAGGGCTCGCAGCCCCCGCAGGGCCGCAGGCAGCCCCGCAGGAATCCCGCGCCGCAGGGCGCGAAGGCCGCCCCGGACGCGCCCGCCGCGCAGGGCGGCAGGGGAGGACGGCAGCCCGCCGCGAGGCCCGCGGGCGCGCAGGGAAGCCGCCAGACCGGCGCCGCGAAGCCGCAGGGCCCCCGCCAGGGCGGCCGCAGGCGCATCGCGATCGAGGTGGGCGGCAAGCCCGCGATCTCCGCGACGCTGCAAATGGTGGGCCGTAAGCCCGCCATATCGGCCAGCAAGGCGAGCGTGCACCCCCAGCGGGCGACGCTGCGCCTGATCCCGCTGGGCGGCATGTGCGAAATCGGCAAGAACATGACCGCCTACGAGTACGGCAACGACATCATCATCGTGGACTGCGGCCAGTCCTTCCCGGACGAAACGATGCCGGGCGTGGACGCCGTCATTCCCGACTTCACCTACGTGCTGCAAAACCGCGACCGCGTGCGCGGCATCTTCCTCACCCACGGCCACGAGGACCACATCGGCGGCATCCCGTACCTGATGAAGGAGCTGCGCGCCCCGATCTACGGCGGACGCATGACGATGGAGCTGGTCAAGTACAAGATCGAGGACCGCATGCCGGGGCTGCTCAAGAGCTGCACCGTGAACACCGTCCGCGACGGCGACGTGATCCAGGCGGGCTGCTTCTCGGTGGAGTTCATCCACGTGAACCACTCCATCGCGGACGCGTCGATGCTGGCGATCAAGACGCCGCTGGGCTACGTGATGCACTCCGGCGACTTTAAGGTGGACTACACGCCCATCGACGGGGGCATCATCAACCTGCAGCGCATCGCGGAAATCGGGCGCGCGGGCGTGCTGCTGTTCGTGTGCGAATCCACGAACATCGAGGTCAAGGGCTTCTCGGTCAGCGAGCGCCACGTGGGCGAGTCGTTCGCGGGCATGTTCTCGGGGGCCAAGGGCCGCATCTTCGTGGCGACCTTCTCCTCGAACATCTACAGGCTGCAGCAGATCTTCACCGCCGCCGAGCGCCACGGACGCAAGGTCGCGCTGGTGGGGCGCAGCATGCTCAACGTCTTCAACGCGGCGAACAGCCTGGGCTACATCCAGATGAAGCCGGACACGCTGATCGACATTGGCCAGATCGACAACTACCCGCCGGAGCGCGTGGTCGTCATCTCCACCGGCAGCCAGGGCGAGCCGATGTCCGCGCTGACCCGCATCGCGTTCTCCTCGCACCGCGAGGTGGAAATCGTGCCGGGCGACACGGTCATCATCTCCGCGACGCCCATTCCCGGCAACGAAAAGCCGATCTACAAGGTCATCAACGAGCTGTACAAGCGCGGCGCGAAGGTTTACTACTCCGCCATGGCGGACGTGCACGCCTCCGGCCACGCCTCGCAGGAGGAGATCAAGCTCATCCACGCGCTGGTCAAGCCGCGCTACCTGATCCCCGCGCACGGCGAATACCGCATGCTCTATCAGCACGCGGAGCTCGCGAACGCCCTGGGCATGGCGTGGGAGAACATCTTCATCCTCGGCAACGGCGACATCTTCGAGATCAGCAAGGGTAAGGCCGCGATCACGGGCTTCACCAACGGCGCGGCGGTGCTCATCGACGGCGCGACGAGCGTGGACGACCCGGACAACCTGGTGCTGCGCGAGCGCAAGCTGCTCTCCGACGACGGCGTGGTCTCCGTGGCGCTGGCGATCGACCGCAAGACCGGCGAGCTGAGCGCGCCGCCGGTGGTGCACGCCATGGGCTTCCTGTACGACAGCGAATACCAGAAGATCACGCGCGACTGCGAAAAGCGCGCCGTGGACTTCGTGCGCCGCATGAAGGCGCAGAACAAGAAGATGTCCGACTGCGTGCAGCTCATGCAGGGCCAGATGAAGAGCTTCCTGTACGAGAAGACGAAGCGCCGCCCGGTCGTGATGGTTTCGCTCATCGAGCTGTAAGGCGCGGAAAAGGCCGCGCAGCCCGAAACCGCACAGAAATCCTTCTCTCACATGTCTCATGGGGGAGAGGGATTTTTTTCTGCGCAGCGGCACTCCCACGGCTTTGAAAGGAAATATCATACTATGCGAGGGCGAAAGCACCCGTTGCTTGCGCCCTCTTGTTTACCTCATATATTTCGTATGGAGCGGAGACGAGATAGAAAAACTTACAATCGAATGGTATAATGTATTGGCAGAAGAAATAGATAAGCCGATATTTGAGGACGTGAAGATATGAGAATTGGCGAAGTAAGCTTAAACACAAACGATGTGGTAGCGCTTGCAAATTTTTATAAGCGATTGTTAGGAATAGATAATGGTAGCAACGATGAAATACACCAAGTATTAATAGGGGAAGAAACACAACTTTCGATATACAATGATGGTTCACACAAGAATAACGACAATCAGAATATCAGTTTAGCCTTTACCGTGAAAGACATTGCGGCAGAATATCAGAAGCTACTTGAAATGGGGGTTGAAATTATCGAAGAGCCTGTGCAGCGTCCTTGGGGAGCTACGAATATGAGTTTTTATGATATCGATAGAAATAGAATTTATTTCAGAAGTTTTCCTGCCTAGCGTAGATTTCCATTTTGGAAGGCCTGGGACATTTCCAGCAAACAAAAATACAGCTCCTTTATACGCAAGAGGGTACCCGCTCGCGGAAAAACGAATTGCCGGGAAGCATCCCAAACGCTCCTTGTTTTTTTCAAATGGTTATCCATATGAAACTTGTGAAATGAAGTGGAAAAGCAACGTGCAATATGATATAGTTTAGCTATCGAAAAGAAGGATGCTGATATTTGTCCTGTGAAGGAGTAAAGAATTTGAAATATCTTCCAATGGCGGCCGAGTTTAAAGACATTCAGCCCATTAAAAAGGGTATGTCAAGCGATAAAAAATACTATGTCACCGCAAAAAACGGAGAGCACTTTTTATTGCGGCTAGCTGACTATGAAGAATTTGAGCGAAAAAAAGCTGAATACGAATTGATAAAAAAACTTTTCCGTTTGAATGTCCCAATGCCGTCGCCGATTGACTTTGGCGTCTGCAATAACAAAACGGGCGTATATACCTTATTGTCCTGGATAGACGGAGAAGAGGCCGAAATAACGATACCCAAACTATCCAAAGAGAAGCAATATGCATTAGGGATAGAATCGGGAAGGATCCTGCGAAGAATCCATACCCTGAATGCGCCAGAAAATATTTCTGACTGGGAGACGCGGTATTTTTCCACCATGGATGAAAGGCTGGAAGCGTTTCGCAGGGAGGGCATCCTGTTTGAGGGAAGCGACATTGTCTTAAATTACATCGACGCCAACAGGCATATGCTTCAGAAGCGACCGCAGTGTTATCATCATGGCGACTACCATTTGGGCAATTTAATTCAATCCAAAAGCGGGCAGCTTTTTGTCATCGATTGGCATACTGTTGATTTTGAGAATTACGGAGATCCATGGTACGAGTTTAATCGAATCGGCATCGAATACCCCTATTTTGCATCAGGCCAAATTAACGGTTATTTTGACAACCACGTCCCCGAAGATTTTTGGAAGCTCCTTGCATATTATCTTTCTGCCAGTGCAATCACTTCGATTGTATGGTCTAAATATTTTGCTCCGGATAGATTGGCTTCCATTTTGGAACTGAATCAAAATGTCTTAAAGTGGTTTCATAATATGAACAGCGATATCCCGACATGGTATATCCTGTGATAGCAGAGTTAAATCTTCTCTCTCTATAAATCTTTCTGATACACATGCATAAAGAATGATCTGCTTTTTGAAGGGGATCTCCGTTTTAGCGGGCGAACCGCATATTCAATACGAGCGCAAAGGAGGACATTCCATGGCGGATATGCCCATTGTCCACGTCCTGAACGGGCGTCAGAAAAAAATTTTGCAGGGGCATCCCTGGGTTTACGGCAACGAGATCGAGCGCGTGGAGGGGGAGCCTGAGGACGGCGGCCTCGTGCAGGCGGTCGATTTTCGGGGGCGTTACCTCGGCACGGGCTTTTACAACAGCCGATCGCTCATCACCGTGCGCCTGCTGACCCACCGGGGCGAGGCCGTGGACGACGCGCTGATCGCGCGGCGCGTGCGCGCGGCGGTTTCCTACCGCGACCTGAGCATGCGCCGCGAGGGCACGGACTGCCGCCGCCTGATCTTCGGCGAGGCGGACCGCCTGCCCGGCGTCATCTGCGACCAGTTCGCGGACGTGGTGGTGCTGCAAATTCTGGCGCTGGGCATGGAGCGATGGACCGACGTGATCGCGCAGACGCTGACCGACTGCGTGCCCACGATGAAGACGCTGCTGCTGCAAAACGACGACGCCATCCGCAAAAAGGAAGGCATGGAGTGCTTCACGAAGGTGCTCTATGGGCCGCAGCCCGGCCGCACGGTGGTGCACGAGAATGGCATCGCCCTGCACGTGGACGTGCTCGGCGGGCAAAAGACCGGCTACTTTCTCGACCAGAAGGAGAACCACCTGTTCCTGCGCCGGTTTGTAAAGGACGCGCGCGTGCTGGACTGCTTCACCTACATCGGCGGGTTCGCGCTGAACGCGGCCGTGGGCGGCGCATCCTCCGTCACGGCGGTGGACATCTCGCAGGATGCCTGCGGCCTCGCGGCGGAAAACGCGCGGCTGGGCGGGCTCGACGTGAACGTCGTGTGCGAGAACTGCTTTGACTTCCTGCGCGAGCAGGTGCGCGCGAAGGAGCATTACGACGTGGTGGTGCTCGACCCGCCCGCCTTCACCAAGGCCAAGGCGAACCTGGCCAACGCCTGCCGCGGCTACAAGGAGATCGCCCTTTCCGCCATGCGGCTGCTGCCCGCGGGCGGCGTGCTGGCGACGCACAGCTGCTCCTACCACATGCCGGAGGAGACGTTCGTAAACACCGTGCTCTCCGCCGCGCAGGACCTGCACCGGCAGGTGCGGGTCATCACCCTGCGCAGGCAGGACATCGACCACCCGGTGCTGGCCGGCTATCCGGAATCGCACTACCTCAAGAGCCTGTGGCTGCAAATGCTGGACTGAACCCAGGATACCCCGGGTAAGGCCCGCCCGCGCGGGCTTCGCAGGAAACCGGCCCTTTCGGGGGCGTGGGGGCGGCGCCCCTGAAAGGAGTGACCCGATGCGCATCGACGTTTACGACTTTGACGGCACGATCTACGACGGGGATTCCACCGTCGATTTCTGGCTTTACTGCCTGCGCAGGAAGCCTTCGCTGCTGCGCTTTCTGCCGCGTCAGGCCTTAGCGGGCCTGATGATGGCCGTGAAGGCCTGGGATTTCACGCGCGGCAAGGGCGTCTTTCTGCGCTTTCTCGCCGCCATCGACGGGGAAGCCCTTGCGCGCGACTTCTGGAACGAGCCCCGGACGCTCGAAAAGGTCGGGGCGTGGTTCGGGACGCGGCCGCGCGACCTGCCCTTCGTCATCGCCTCCGCCTCGCCGCAGTTCATGCTGACGCCCATCGCGGAGCGCCTGGGCGCGCTGCACCTGGTCGCCACGCGCGTGGACCTCGCGACCGGCCGCCTGGAGGGCGAAAACTGCCGCGCCGCCGAGAAGATCAGCCGCCTGCACAAGCTGCTGGGCGACTTTTCCGTGCGCGCCATGTACACGGACAACGTGAAGGCCGACGGGCCGCTGCTCGCCCTGGCCGACGAGCGCTACCTCGTCACCCACGGAAAGCTGGAACGCCTGGGCGAGGCGTAGGGGACGGTTCGCGTTGACACGGGCGTTAAAACAGGGTATCCTTTTATCAAAGAAACCCGAAAGAGGAGGCCTTCGTATGAAGTTTTGCTGCTGCGCCTACAAGCCCTTCCTTCACAGATAAGCTGTAAAGAGCACCCCAAACAAAGTCCCACGTCGGCGGGGCAGCTTTGCTGTCCCTTGTTTGGTGTCGCCTTTACAGCTTTTTTGTGTAAAGACGGCACGAAAGCGACGCAAGGCCGGGGGCGCCTGCGCCCGCGGCCCTTTTTAGGAGGGACTGCTATGTTCAAGGGACTGCTTTTCTTTATCCGCTGCGGCCTCAAGTACGACAAACTGTACATCGTCTGGCGCGTGCTGTACCAGCTTATCCATTCGCTCGTTCCTATCGTCGCCACGCTCATGCCCAAGTTTATCCTCGACGAGCTGCTGGGGCCCATGCGGCCGCAGAGGCTCCTGCTCTACGCCGGCATCCTGACAGGCTACGCGGCGCTCGCCGCGGCACTTTCCGCGTTTTTCGACCGTGACAGCTTCACCCGACGCTGCCGCGTCAACGCCGAGTTCGACAGCGACCTGCACCGGCGGCTGGCGGACACGGATCTCGAAAACCTTGAAAGCCCGGACTTTCTCGACCTGCGCAAGAAGGCGGAAAAATTTTTGTACTGTGATTGGCACGGGTTCGCCTACCTGCTCGATTGCGCCCTGAACACCGCCGGGCAGATGGTGACATTTGCAGGGCTTTCGGCCGTGATGCTGACACTTCACCCCCTGATCCTCCTGCTCTTCACGGCTCTGGCGTTCGCCGGGGCCGTGGTCGAGGGCCGCGCGAGGACGGACGCCATGCGGCTTTCCCTGCAAATCAGCGCCGACCAGCGAGGGTGGATGTATTACAGCCAGCTCTTCGGGGACGCCGCATTCGGCAAGGAGATTCGCATCGGCCGCCTCGGGCGCTGGCTTGCGCAGCGCGAGCGGCAATACTTCACGCGGGTTAACCAAAACATCAAGGCGCAGAACGACGGTTACATCCGGGCGGGCGCGATCGGCGCCCTGTTCATGCTCGTCGAACAGGGCGTCGCATACGCCTATCTATTCTTCGGCGTTTACAGCGGACGCCTCTCCATCGGCTCCTTCGCCATGTATTCCGCGGCGATCACCGCGTTCGCCTCCGCGCTGCGCTGTATGTTGGAAAGCTTGATGGAGATTCGCGCCTACGATCTGTATTACGAAAACCTGGACGCCTACCTGAAGGCCCCGGCCCGCCTGCGCGAAGGGGCTAACCGTCCTCTTCCGGCGGGTAATCACCGCATCGAGTTCAAAAACGTCGGCTTCCGCTATCGTGGAGCCCAAACATGGGCACTGCGTGGGATCGACTTTACCCTGATGCCGGGCGAAAAGCTCTCCGTCGTCGGGGAAAACGGCGCGGGGAAGACCACGTTCATCAAGCTCCTGATGCGTCTTTACGACCCCACCGAGGGGCAGATTCTGTTGGACGGAACCGACATCCGCGAAATCGACTACGACGCGTACCTGTCGCTTTTTTCTGCGGTATTTCAGGACTACAAGCTCTTTCCCTTTTCTCTGCTGGACAACGTCATCCTGAGCCAACCGCGCGACGTGCAGCGGGCGGAGCGCATCCTGCGCGGCGTCGGGCTCGGCGGCAAGCTCGACCATCTGCCCCGGGGCGCGGATACCTCCGTCTCCCGCCAGTTCGATCCACTCGGCTTCGAGCCCTCGGGCGGCGAGGGCCAGAAGCTCGCGCTCGCACGGGCGTTATACAAAGACGCGCCCATCGTCGTGCTGGACGAGCCGACCGCCGCGCTCGACCCGCGCGCGGAGTTTGATCTCTACCGCCGCTTTGACAGCCTGGTCAGCGGAAAGACCGCCGTTTACATCTCGCACCGGCTTTCCAGCGCGCGTTTCTGCGACCGGATCGCCGTTTTCGACGGCGGCCGCATCGTGGAAGCCGGTACGCACCGCGACCTGATGCAAAGGCGCGGCAAATATGCGGAGCTCTTTACCCTACAGGCGCAGTTCTACGTGGAGACGGACGCCCGGTAAAGCGGCGGGCATCTGCGCTTTCAAACGGCGCTCCGTGCCGTTCATCGCGTACGCGCGGCATGTGCGGCCAAAACAAAAAAAGACTTCGCAAAAGTATGGTTTTGCGAAGTCTTTTTCTTTCTCACGCCCGGGCCGGAGCCTGTCCCCCGCCCGGCTGTTCGTCCCCGCGCCGCACGCTCTCCCGCTCGATGAGCGTGAAGGGAACCAACGCGGAGCGGGGCTCCAGCGGGCGGCCGTCGGGCGAGTGCGCGTCCATGGCGTCGAGCAGCAGCTCGCAGGTGCGTCTGCCCAGCTCTTCCGGGCAGAGGTTGACGCTGGTGAGCGGCGGCTTGAGCAGCTGCGCGAGCGGCGCGTCGTTGAAGCCCACGACGGATACGTCCTCGGGCACGCGCAGGTGCAGCGCGCGCAGCAGGGTCATCAGCTCCGCGGCGACCAGGTCGTTTTCCGCCACCACCCCATCCGGCCAGCCGTCGCCCGGCCAACCGTCACCCGCGAACATCGCGCGCACGGTCTCCGCGTCCACGCGGCCCCCCGCGTCCGGCCCAGCCTCCGGCGGCGCAGGCCGCTCGATGACGCGCGGCGGCGGCAGCCCCGCCTCCCGCGCAGCCTCGCGGCAGCCGTCCAGGCGCAGCGCGGACATGCGAAAGCCCGGCGAATGCCCGCAGTAGCAAAGGCGCCTGCATCCCCGGCCGATCAGGTGGCGGGCGGCCGCGCGCCCCGCCGCGAAGTTGTCGTTGTCCACCCAGTTGACCGCGTCCTCGCCCGCGGGATGACCCAGCAGCGCGAAGGGGAAGCCCTGCGCGGTCAGCTCCGCTACGGCCGCGTCGTCCTCGCGGGTGCGCAGCAGGAGGATGCCCCCGGCGATGCCGCCCTGCACCAGCGCGCGCACGCAGGCCGCCTCGCCCTCCGGCCCCGCGGCGGAGAGCAGCACGTGACAGCCCGCGCGCGTCGCGGCCATGGTGATGCCGCGCAGCACCTCAAAGAAGAACGGCTCGCCCAGCGCCCGCTCCGGCGCGGCGGGCAGCACCGCCGCCACGATGTTGCTGCGCCTTTGCACCAGCAGGCGCGCGAGCTGGTTGGGCTGATAGCCCGCCTCGCGCATGATCCGCTCGACCCGCGCGCGGGTTTCCCCGCTGATGCGCGGGGAGCCGGACATCACGCGGCTGACCGTGGAGGGCGACACGCCCGCAAGACGCGCGATGTCCTTGATCGTGCACTTCATGGGCGAACCCTCCTGTCGGCGGCGTTAACGGATCAGCAGCAGCTCCAGCCCGTAAAGCGCGAGCAGGTGCGCGGGATAAAAGAAATAAAACACATAGCGGTTCACGCGCGTGCGCCGCTCGCCGCTGCCCCGGCCGATCAGATAAAAGGCGGGCAGGCTGCAAAGCTCCATTACCGGGCCGGAAAACACATACCCCGTAACGGCGCCGTACACGCCGAACGCGGCGAGAAACGCCAGCGCCGAAAGGGCGCACTGCCTTCCCCGGTCGCCCCGGCTGAGGTACAGCGCGGCGATGAGCGCGACGCCCATCGCGTCGTAGTCCGTATGCAGCGCGTAGGCCAGCGCCGTCGCCGCAAGGACGCACACGGCCATCGCAGCCGTTCGCCGGCGCGCGGGCAGCCGTCCGCATTCGAGCGAGCGCAGGGCCATCATCAGCAGCAGCCCGATCGCCAGCGTGAAGAAGACGTTCTGCGCCTCCGCCGTCAGACGGCCAAAGACCATCAGGTCATAGGGCGCCTCGGAAATCGCGGCAAAGACGGCCAAACGCGCAGCGTACCTTGCAGCGCTGCGCGTATGCAAAAAGCCCTGTACCAGCAGATAACAGTAAATCGGAAACGCGATGCGCCCCACCATGCGAAACGGCAGGTCCGCGAGGAGCGCCCAGTTTCCGAGTTCCCCGCTGCCTGCCTCGATCAGAGGGACTGCCAGCATGTTTTCCATCATGGCGACGCCGATATGATCCACCAGCATCGCCGCCATCGCGATGAGCTTGAGCGCGTCGTCCGTAAGGGAGCGCGCCGTCTTCTGCGGGTTCATCTCATTCCTCTTCCAGGTGCTCCAGGCCGTAACGGATGATGCCCTCCGGATGCTCGTCGGAAAGGGCGTAAAAGATCATCTTTCCGTCCCGGCGGCTCTTGACCAGCCGCGCCTGCTTGAGCGCCTTGAGCTGATTGGAGACGGCGGGCTGCGCCATGTCCAGCAGGGAGGCGAGGTCGCCCACGCACATTTCCTTTTCCACGCTGAGCGCGTACAGAATGCCCACGCGCGAGGACGCGCCGAGCATCTTGAAGAAAGCCGCGAGGTCCTCGCAGCGCTCGGGCGAGATCATGCGCGCGCGCACGTCCGCCACGTGCTGCTCGTTCACGCAGCAGGGGCACGTCTCTTCCTTCATGGGCTTTTCCTTCCTTTTGTTCAGAAACTCCGTCATTTACAAGAGGGGGCACGGGCTCCCCCGCGAAACGCGCGCAGCGGATGCCGCCGCGGTACCATCGCATTTGAAGAAACCGAACGGCCTCCCCAATCCCCTCCGGTGGTATATCTGCTCTTTTCTATATTATTGTAGGCATTTTTTGTGTCCCCGTCAAGGGGCAGAAGAAAAACCCAATCGGGCAGGCGTCAGCCCTTGACGGCGCCCGCCGTCAGGCCCTTGATGAATTGCTTGCTCATCATCAGGTACAGCGCGATGACCGGCAGGGCGGAGAGCGTCAGCACCGCCAGCACCTTGCTCCAGTCCGTCTGATACTGGCCGAACAGGCGCGTCACGCCCAGCAGCAGCGTCTTTGAGCGCTCGTCGCTGATGAAGATCAGCGGGAACCACAGGTCGTTCCAAAAGGGCACCAGGTTGTAAATCGCCACCGTCGCCATCGCCGGGCGCAGCAGCGGCAGCACGATGCGCAGGAACACCTTAAACCGCCCCGCGCCGTCCATGAAGCCGGACTCCGTCAGCTCGCCCGGCACCGTGCGCATGAAGGCCGTGAGCACGAACACCGAAATCGGGATGCCCATCGCCACGTACACCGGCACCAGCGACCAGATCGTGTTGAGCAGGCCGAGCTGGCGCACGAGCTCCAGCAGGCGGATGGAGGCGATCTTGATCGGCAGCATCATGCCCGCGATCAGGAAGAAGTACAGCGCGCCCGACGCCTTCGAGCGCCAGTGCGCGAGCGCATAGGAGCTGAGCGCCCCCAGCACGAGCACCAGCGCGATGGACAGCAGCACCACGATCAGGCTGTTCTTGAAGTACCCCAGGAAGTCACCGCTTTGCAGCACCGACTGATAGTTGGAAAAGTTCCACTGCTCCGGCAGCCAGAAGGGGTTGGAGTAGATCGTGTAGCGCGTCTTGAAGGAGTTGATCACGAGCACCCAGATCGGGAAGAGCGCGAGGATCGACCAGAGGATCAGCACGATGTGGGACGGGATGTGCAGGTTCGCCACGCGCATGGATTTCTCTCTCTTGGCCATGTCAGTCCCCTCCCTGCGTCTTGATGAGCGTGGGAATCACGAAGATGGACAGCATCACGAACGTGATCGTCGCGATGGCGGCGCCCAGGCCCGGGTCGGGAATGGCCACCGGATGCTGCCCCGCGATGCCCACGCGGTAGAACAGCGTGCCGATCAGGTCGGTCGCGTAATTCGGCGCGCCGTTGGCGTTCTCCATGGCGTAGACCACGTCGAAGGCGTTGAAGTTGTTGACGAACGTGAGGATCGCCACGATGCCCACCACCGGGCGGATCAGCGGCAGCTTGATATGCCAGAACAGATGCCAGGCGTGCGCGCCCTCGATGGACGCCGCCTCGATCAGCTCCTCCGAGATGCCCTGCAGCGCGGCCACGAACATCATCGTCGGAATGCCGACCCACTGCCAGCACGACACCAGCGCCACGCACACGAGCGCCGTCGATTCCTGGCCCAGCCACGCCTTGGCGAGGAAGCCCAGGCCGAGGCCCTCCAGGATGTCGCCCGTCCAGACGGGGCTGAGCAGCAGCTTCCACAGGTAGCCCGTCACCAGCACGGCCAGCGTCGTGGGCAGAAAGATGATCGTCTGGTACACCCCGCGCCCGCGCATGGTGCGGTTGGTGAGCATCACCGCGAAGAGGATGCCCAGCACGTTTTGTACCAGCATGTGGATGAAGAAGAAGATCCAGGTGTGCAAAAACGCCCCGAAGTAGCGCTCCGTCATCTCGCCGCCGCCGAACACGCGCACGTAGTTTTGCAGCCCCACGAACTGCCGGTTCCCCTGGTTGCCGGTGTACAGCGACAGGCGGATGGAATCCAGCAGCGGCCAGGCCATGAAGACGACGTAAAGGATCAGCGCGGGCAACAGGTAGAGCATCCAATAGGCTCCGCTGGGGCGGAGGCTCGATCCGCCCCTGAACCGGGGACGGGCCGCCGGCCGCGGGGCTGGCGCTCGCTGTGTCATATCCGTTCCCTCCTAAATGGGGAAAGGGGCCGCTACCTCCCGGCGCGGCCCCCTCTTCCCGTCTTACTTGGCGAGCTTATCGTACTCCGCCGCCATCTGATCCGCCGCTTCCTGCGGGGTGATGTCGCCCTTGAGCACCTTGATGACCGCCTGGTTCATCGGGCTGTACAGGTCCATCAGCTTCGGCCACACGAAGCGCGCGTCCGTCTCCTTGCCGTCGTTGAGCGCGAGGAATTCCGCCGCGTGCGCGTCCTCGAGCGTCACGGGCAGGCTGATGAGCGGATAGTAGCCGACCGGCAGGTTCGCCGCCGCGGCGTTCACGCCCTCCTCCGTGCAAAGCCACGCGAGGAACGCCCTGGCTTCTTCGGGGTGGGCGGTCTTTGTGTTCATGGTGATCGCCATGTCCGGGTGGAAGGTGATCGCGGTCTTGCCGCCCGCCCGCGCGGGCATCGCGAAGACGCCCCATTCAAAGCCGACGTCGGAATAGGTGCCCGCCGTCCACGAGCCGTCCATGAACATGGCGGCCTTGCCGGTGGCGAACAGGATCTGGCTGTCGTTGTAGTTGACCGCCTCAAAGCCCTTGGGCAGGTACGGGGAAACGGCCGCGAGGTCCGTAAACGCAGAGACGAACGCCTCGTCGTTCAGCTTCTTTTCGCCGTTTTCGTACTTCACGCGCTCCTCCGCGCCGCCGATGTAGTTGGGCAGCATGCCCAGGAAGAAGCACTCGAGGATGTCCCATTCCTCCGCGACGCCGTTGGCGAAGGGCGTGATGCCCGCGGCCTGCAGCTTTTCACAAACGGCAAGCAGCTCCTCAAAGGTCGTGGGGATTTCGATACCCTCCTTGGCGAAGATGTCCTTGTTGTAGTACACCGCGTGCGACACCGCCGCGAACGGCACGGCGAACATCTTGCCGTCCGCCGTCTGCCACGGGGCCAGATTCGTGGGCGTAAAGTTCTCCATGAGGCCCGGGATGTCCGTGCAGTCCGCGAAGTAGCCTTGGTCGAACAGCTCCACGCCCGTCGCGTAGGAACGCGCGTACATCAGGTCCGGGCCCGTGCCCGCGTCGAGCTGCAAACGCAGCGTCGCGTTGTAGTCCGCCGGCGTCGTGGGCTGGAACTGAATCTCCACGCCCGTCTTATCCTTGTAGATCGAAAGCAGCCGGTTCATCTGTTCCACGTCGTCCGCGCGCCAGGAGCCCATCGTCAGCACGACGTCCTCCGCCAGCGCGCCCATCATGGGCACGAGCAGCAGCAGCGCAGCCAGCGCGATCGCAAGGAACCTTTTCATGGTTACCGCCTCCTACAGCTTTTTGTGTCCGCCCCACGGGCGGCATACAACTTTACCTGTATTATAGGCGGTTTATTGTGCTATGTCAATTAAAAATAATATCGCATTATGTTGAAATCTGATATAAAAAGTGATGTATAACAAAATGTATGCGCATAAATTCTTTTCTTATGCAATTAAGCGCTGGAAAATGCAGTAAAAATGTGGACGGCGCATCGCGCGCCGTCCGTTTCATTCTTCTTTTTTCGGCCTTTCGCACGAAAGAGCAGCCCCGGCGCCGCGGTCCAGCACGGGGCGGATGCGGCGTGCCTCCGGTTCAGGCGTTGTACAGCTCCGCGTACACCCCGCCGCGGGCGAGCAGCTCCGCGTGGGTGCCCTCCTCCGCGACGCCGTTTTCGCTCAGCACCACGATGCGCTCCGCGCCCTGAATGGTCGAAAGCCTGTGGGCGATGACGAGGGTGGTGCGCCCCTTCGAGAGCGCGTCCAGCGACTGCTGCACGAGCCGCTCGCTGTGCGAATCCAGGGCGCTGGTCGCCTCGTCCAGGATGAGGATGGGCGGGTCCTTGAGGAACGCGCGCGCGATGCTCAGGCGTTGGCGCTGGCCGCCCGAAAGCCGGACGCCGCGCTCGCCGATCTGCGTGTCGTAGCCCCCGGGCAGCGCCGCGATAAAGTCGTGCGCGCCCGCGCGGCGAGCGGCCTCCATCGCCTCCTCGCGGGAAGCGCCCGGCCTGCCGTAGAGGATGTTTTCCAGCACCGAGCCCGCGAAGAGGTAATTTTCCTGGTGCACCACGCCGACGGCCGCGCGCAGCGAGGCGAGCGTCGCCTCGCGCACGTCCACGCCGTCCACGCGCACGCAGCCCGCCGTCACGTCGTAAAAGCGCGGGATCAGCGCGCACAGCGTGGTCTTGCCCACGCCGGACGCGCCCACGAGCGCGACGTACTCCCCCGCGCGCACGTGCAGGTTCACGTTTTGCAGCACCCGCTCCTGCCCTTCGCGGTAGGTGAAGGACACGTCCTCGAAGTCGATTTCCCCGCGGACGGGCGCGAGGTCCCTGGCGCCCGGGCGGTCGCGGATGGCGGGCTCCGTCTCCAGGATGTCCATGAAGCGGCCAAAGCCCGCGAACGCCTCCTGATACATCTTCGAGAGCTGGGCTAGGCGCGGGATGGGCTCCACCAGGTAGCCCGTGTAGAGGATGAACGTGATGAGGCCCGGCAGGCTCAGCGAGCCGCCCGTAATGCACAGCCCGCCGAGCACCACGACGCTGGCCGTCATGAGCTGGGTGAGCGCCTCCACACCGGTGTACAGGTAGGATTCATGGGCGTAGATGTCCTTGCGGCTGTCGCAGAAGCGCTCGTTGGCGCGGCGGAACTTTTCCGACTCCGCCGCCTCGCCGGTGAAGGACTGCACCACGCGGATGTTTTGCAGGCTGTCCTCCGCCTGCGCGTTGACCTGCGCGATGCTCTCCAGGCTACGGCGGTAGGAACGCGAGAGCCTGCGGCTGAAGAAGGCCGTGTACAGCGCGACGAGCGGCAGAAAGCCGCACAGCACGAGCGTAAGGCGCGCGTTTTGCAGGGCGAGGATCGCCAGCGCGCCGACGAACTTGCCCAGATAGACGACGAAGTCCTCCGGCGCGTGGTGGCAGACCTCCGAAAGCGATTCCAGATCGCTGGTGAGGCGCGTCATGAGCTGGCCCGTGCGCTCGCCGTCGAAGAAGCTCTGCGGCAGGCGCTGCATGTGCGAAAACAGGTCGGCGCGCATGTCCCGCTCCATCATCGCGCCCATGCCGTGGCCGCGCGCGTCGAAGAAGAAGGTGCACAGCGCGCTGACGGCGATCAGCGCGAGCATCGCGAGGCCCACGAGCAGGATCCGCCCGCGCGCATCCGCGAGGCCCTCCGCGAGCAGGGTGCCTGTGACGTGCTGCACGAGCAGCGGGAAGATGAGGGCGATGGCGGCGACGGCCGCCGCGCAGGCGATGTCCGCCGCGAGCAGGCCGCGATAGGGCCTATAGTAAGAGAAGAACTTTCCAAAGCGCGTATTCAAGAGGAGCATTTCCTTTCCTGTCGGGTCGATGATTCCAATGCGTCGCTCTGATGCTTTTCATGGGCGTTTCCTCCTCAAATGGCCGAGCCCGCGCCTTGCGCGCGGAAACCGGCAAAACTTCTGTCATTGTAGCACAAAAAAGGGAGGAAGTCGATCGCTTCCTCCCCCTGGGCACCGAAAAAGCAGCGCGTCAGCGCCTTTCCATGTCGACGCCCGCGAAGCCCTGCTGTTCGAGGTTTTCCGTGACGCCGCGCGCGTCGGCCTGCGCGAGCAGCTTCTGGCGCATGCGCACCGTCACCTTCGGGTCCTCGCAGCTTCCCGGGCCCGCGACGCAGCCGCCCTCGCAGGCCATGCCCTCCACCAGCGTCTCGGGCAGGCGACCCGCGCCGAGCAGCATCAGCGCCTTCTTGCACTCCGCCGCGCCGTTGCACTTGAGGCACGAATAGGGCGTCTCGAATTCCTCCTCGTCGAGCACGCGGCCCACCGCCGCCGCGACGCCGCCGGACTGGGCGAAGCCCTTGGCGTAGCGGCTGCCCTGCTGCGTGAAATCGGCCTGCACCTTCGCCGGATCGATCTCCCGCGCGGCGAACATCGCGTACAGCTCGTCGAACGTCAGCACGAAGTCCGCGCCGTCCGGCACGCGCCTGGCCTCGCTCTTCTTGGCGATGCAGGGGCCGATGAACACCACCGCCGCGCCGGGATGGCGCTGCTTGACGAAGCGGGCGGTGGCCGTCATGGGCGACACGGTGGAGGACACCATCGGCATCAGCTTCTTGAAGTGCTTTTCCACCATGTTGTAAAACGCCGGGCAGCAGCTCGTCGTCATGTGGCCGCCGCGCTGGGCGACCTCCTTGAGCTCCTGCGCCTCGTGCTGGGCGACCGCGTCCGCGCCGAGGGCGACCTCCAGGCAGTCCGTGAAGCCGAGCTGGCGCACCGCGCCCGCGATCTGCGCGAACGTCGCCATGCCGAACTGCCCCTCGACCGCGGGGGCGAGCACGGCGTACACCTCGCCGCGGCCGCGGATGCGCTCGATTACGTGCACGATCTGCGAGGTATCGCTGATCGCGCCGAAGGGGCAGGAGGCGACGCACGCCCCGCAGGAGATGCACCGCTCGTAGTCGATGGCCGCGCGCCGGTTCTGGTCCATGGTGATGGCGTCCACCGGGCAGGCGCGCACGCAAGGGCGCAGGGTGTCTGAAATCGCGTTGTACGGGCAGGCCTGCGCGCAGCGCCCGCACTCGCGGCACTTCTCCGGGTCGATGTACGCGCCCCGGCCCGTGACGCTGACCGCGCCGAAGGGGCAGGCCTCCACGCACTTGCGCGCCACGCAGCGCTGGCAGTTGCTGGTCACGGTGTAGCGGTTGATCGGGCAGCCCTCGCACGCCGCGTGCATCACCGCGACGACGCCCGGCTTGTTCACCCGATCCGTCGCCCAGCGCACGCGGTAACGGATGATCTCGCGCTCCCTATACACGCAGCAGCGCACCGTCGCCTGGCTTCCCGGGGGGATGAGCTCCATGGGGATCTCGTCCATGGTATCCAGGTTCAGGTTATCCTCGTAGCACAGCTGCGTGATGCGCTTGAGCACCTCGAATTTAAAGTGTTCGGTATTGCTGCAAACTGGCATAAGTTCCTCCCTTTTTTGCGCCCCGGCCCTTTCAGTGCCGGGGTACGGCGGGCTTATTGGCTCCGCCAAATTGCTCCGCCTAGTCGGCCCTTGGCTTCCCTTTTTTTGCGCCCGGTTGCTTATCGGGCTTTGCAGGTGCGCGCGCACCCGTCGTCTTAAAAGGCTCTCCCTTTTCAGCGAAGCTGACTGAGCCCCCTCGCGCCCCTATGCTGTTTTTCTTGTGCAGGGGCGCGCACTGCGCGCCCGCGTAACCTTGTGCGCATCCGCTGCTGCCTCCGGCGGGGATGCGCGCTCCGCTGGGGCCAGAAAGGGCAAGGGGGGTTGCGATTCCCCCCTTATGCCCTCTCTGGACTCTCCTATAACCCCCTAAACGCTCTTCAGCCGAGCCATCGGGCGGGCGCGCTATATTGCTCCGGGATGCCTTAGAAATCCGCTCCGCGGAAGGCATCCCTCCGCGAGCGCGCGCCTTCATCGCCCGCTGGCTCGGCTGGAAGCAACGCTTGCGTCCTATTTGGGATTGCGGCCTGCGGGCCGCAGAGGTCGTCCATGCTGCGGCCCGCAGGCCGCAATCCCACCTGGGGGAAGGCACCACGCCAGGGGGCCGTGAGGCCCCCGAGAGTGGCCGCGTTACGCGCTCCGCTGAGGCCAGGGCGGGCCAGGGGGGCCTTAGGGGGGAAATCGGAATCCCCCCTGGCCCGCCCTGGCCTCAGCGGAGCGCGTAACCCCGCCGGAGTCCGCCGCGCATCCGCACTCAGTAACGTTCAGGCGCGCAGCGCCCTCCCCCTAATAATAAGCCTTCTCCACCGTCTTGCCTAGCCGTTCCAGCTCAGTCTGTATTTCATCTATAAGCCTGAACTTGATCGTCAGATCCGCGGGCAGGTTCGGGTTCTGGTGCGCGGGGTTGACCGCCGTGCCCACGAAGAGGCGAAGGTGCGTGCAGTCCTCGAGCAGCAGCCGCGCGAGCCGGGCCGCGCCGTTGTCCTCGTCCAGGCGCTTGAAGGGGTCGGTGTCCGTCTGCGCCGCCTGCGCCGCGCGCAGCAGCTCCAGCGTGCGCGCCATGGTGAGCACGCCCTCCGTCACCAGGTCGATGCCCTCGATCCGGCCGATGGGCGGGATGTCCGGGTCGGAATAGGTCAGGGCGGTCGAAACCCTGCGGCTGAGCACGCGGCCCACCATGTTCGCGCTGGAGCCGCCGCAGACCACCTTTTTGCCCATGGCCTTCATGAAGTCGCGCACCATCTGCTCGTCCTTGTCCTTGTCCTTGGGCGGGCTGGCGAGCAGGTTCACGGACTTTCGCGGCAGCACCTTCACGGCCATCACCGTGGAGTCGTCGCCGCACTTGCCCATGTACAGGTCGCTCACCGCCTGGGAAAGCAGGGTCGAAAGGCGCAGGGCGGACATGTCCCGCGTGACCGTGCGCGTCAGCCATTCGGCCACGGAATCCCAGGTCCAGCCGAAGTTGAGCGTCGCGCCCACGCCCGCGTAAATCACGCCGTCGGACACGATCGTCAGGCTGTCGCCGGGGAGCACGTTAAAGCGGCTCTCGTACATGCCCTTGCCCGCGTACTCGCGGTAGACGCAGGGCAGCTGCACGAGCTTCCCGTCCCGCACGTAGATGCAGAACGGGTTGTCGAACTCGACCAGGTACGCCTCGCCCTCGTCCGTGATCTGAAGGACGGAGAAGGTGGAGTAGGCGACCTTGCGCACCGAGCACACCGGCAGCGTGCCCGCGATGGTCTCCACCGCCTCCTCCATCGTCGCGCCTTCCTTCAGCATGGTGACGATGATCTGGCTGGAGAGCGTCGAGAGGATGTTGGCCTTGACGCCGCTGCCCAGGCCGTCCGCCAGCACGCAGATCGTGCTGTTTTCGGTGCGCGCGACGGCGACCTTGTCGCCGCACAGCTCCTCGCCGTACTTGAACAGGCTCTTGTACGCTACATCGATCGTGTATTTCATGGCTTCTCTCCATCGTAGACGATCATGTTCTTGAGCTTGGTGAGCGTCACCTTCGTCTCCGCCGTCGTCTCGCCCAGGAGCGAGGCGATCTGCTGGGCGACGACCATCTGCTTGTCGATGACCTTCTGCGTCTGCTCGATCGTCTCCACGCGCAGCTTGTACTGGCTCTCCTCGCGGGCGACCTCCGCGGAGATGTCGCGCAGGATGCCCATGGCCATGTCGCCCTCCGGGATGTACACGACCGTCTCCAGCGCGGCGAGCCCCTGCTCCTGAAGGGTCACGCGCTTGTCCTCGATGGATTCGCGCGTCTCCAGCACGAACTGGAAGTCGCTCGCGTCCATGAGCTCGAACAGGCACTTTTTGAGCGCCTCGGCGCGCGGGATGCCGAACTTCTGCTCGGCCGCGCGGTTGAACTCGCAGATGTTGAGGTCCCTGTCCACGATGATCGTGACGTTCGGCGTGGCGGTCAGCACGACCTCGGAGAGCGACTCCGCGCGCTCGCGCATGTAGGGGATGCACATGTTGAGCTCCGCCTTGCCCTGGTAGACGGCGATCGCCTTTTCCCGGCAGGAGTTGTAGCCGCACATGCCGCAGTTGAGCTCCTGCTCCGGCGTCTCCTTGCCGGTCTGGCGCAGGATGGCGCGGATGACCTCCTCCCCGGGGACGTCCTCCTTCTCGCTGCGGTCGGTGAAGACCTTGCGCATGCGCAGGCTCTCCGGCGTGGGCGGATATTCGCGGCTGGAGCGCTTCGTGCGGTCGGACACGCGCAGCCTGCTTTCAAAGCGGCTGTGCGCGTGCTCGGAGCGCGCCGGGCCGCCGGTGCACCCGCCGACGCACGCGTTGAGCTCCATGAAGCAATGCTGCATGTCGCCGTGGCGGATGGCCTCGAACAGCTCGCCGCAGTTCGTAAGCCCCGTCACGTCCAGGAAGTTATAATAGGAAGTGCCCTCCTCGCCCATCAGGCGGCGCACCGTCTCGTTGACGCCGCCGGGCACCGGGTACATGCGCGCGATGGAGGGGTTCGCGTTGAAGAAGGGCGTCTCCTCCATGTCCTGCGGGCGCACGCCCGCCTGGGAGAGCCACGCGGCCAGGTCGTCGAACGTCAGCACCGCGTCGATGGCGCTGTCGTGGCGGATGTCGCGCGCCTCCTGCTTCTTGGCGATGCAGGGCCCGATGAAGACGACCTTCACGTCCTCGCCGAGCTGGCTGTGCAGCAGCGTGCCGTGGGCGACCATCGGGCTCACGACCGGCGCGAGGTAGGGCAGCATGTCCGGATGGTGCTTTTCGATGAAGTCGTTCACCACCGGGCAGCAGGAGGTGATGATGTGCTCCATCTTTTCCTCGCGCACCAGGCGCACGAACTCCGTCGTCACGTAGGCCGCGCCCAGCGCCGTCTCGCTCACCCGGTCGAAGCCGAGCGCGAGCAGCGCGCTCACCATCTGCTTGCCCGTGCCCTCGAACGAGCCCGTGAACGCGGGGGCGAGCGAGGCCACGACCTGCCTGCCCTCCCGCACCCACTGCTGCACCAGCGAAAGGTCGGATTCCAGCGTCTTGGCGTGCTGGGGGCAGACCAGCAGGCAGGTGCCGCACAGCACGCAGGTCTTCTCGATGATCTTCGCCTGCCCGCCCACGACCTGGATGGACTTGACCGGGCAGTTCTTGACGCACTTGTAGCAGTGCTTGCAGTTGGCCTTCTTGAGGCTGATGATGCTCATGCTTTCCCTCCTACCGCGGGCAGAACGGTCTCCCTGAAGAAGGCCTCCGTGTTGCCCGGGCCCAGCGCGTAGCGCTTGCCCTCAAATTCGACGCAGACGCCGTGCTCGCACTCGCCCATGCAGAAGGAGCCGCGCAGGTTGATCTCCTCTTCCAGGCGGGATGCCGCGACGAGCTTTTCCAGGATCGTCACCACGTCGCGCGAGCCGCGCAGGTGGCAAGACGAGCCGATGCAGATCGTGATGTCCTTCATAGCCATCCTCCATGAAAAGCGTTCTAAGATAAAGACGCGCATAACGCGAAAAATATTCGAGGCGGATTTCTCCAATTCCTGTATACGCGCGCGAATTTTGATAGAAATTAAACAATTCCGGCAATATCTTCGCTTAAAAGGACGAAGTTTGTGATTTTCTTCTAAATCTCGGCCGCATTCTCCACGTAAGCGAGCACGGCGCTCACCGCCTCCTGCAAAAGAGCCGTGAGCGGCCTGTCCCCCGCGCCCACGACGTGGGTGTTGCACCGCTCCGTCGGGATGAGCACGCGGTAGGCGTCGGACTCGCCGACGGCGGCGGCCATCTTCTCGGTGAGCTCGCCCAGCATGGAGCAGGAGAGCGCGATGGCGATGGGCCCGACGATCACGTCCGCCGAGCGCGCGCCGCGCACGACGGCGTTTTCGCCGGTCGCGCCGCGATGGGCCCCGGCGCGCAGCATGCTGGCGGTCGCCAGCGCGTTGGTGCCCAAGGCGATGAGCTCGTGCGGGGGCGTGAGCTTCTGGGAAAGTTCCTGGCAGAGCGCGCGGCCGATGCCGCCCCCCTGCCCGTCGATGACGGCGATGCGCATGTGCAGCCCCTCTTTGCAAAAAATGTCGAAATCCACCTTCATTATACCATGTTTGGAGGCAAAATGCGATTGCCGCGTCCGGAAGCTAAGACCGGCCGAAAAGAGCTTTCCCCCGGCGGCGAAATCGGATATAATAGGAACATCCACCCATCGGAGGTCACCTATGAAAAGAATCAAGCTTCTCGCCACCGGCGGCACCATCGCCTCCGGCGAAGGCGAGCACGGCCTTACGCCGTCCCTCACCGCCAAGGGCGTGCTCTCCTACCTGCCGGGCCTCTCCTCCATGTGCCATGCCGAGGCGGAGGACATCCTCTACTTGGACAGCAGCAACATCCAGCCCGAGGAATGGCGCGTCATCGCCAGGGCCTGCGCGGACACGCTCGCGGACTACGACGGCGTGGTCGTCACCCACGGCACCGACACCATGGCCTACACCGCGGCGATCCTCTCCTTCATGCTGCAGGGGCTGAAGAAGCCCGTGGTGCTGACCGGCTCGCAGCTGCCCATCACGCACCTGATGTCCGACGGGCGCGTGAACCTGGCCAACGCCTTCGCCGCCGCCTGCGCGGGCTATCCCGGCGTGTACCTGGTGTTCAACAACAAGATCATCGCCGGCACCCGCGCCTTCAAGGTGCGCTCGATGGGCTTCGACGCCTTCCAATCCGTCAACGCGCCCTACGCGGGCGAGGTGGACGCGCGCGGCGTGCGCATGCAGTTCCCCCTCCCGGTCCGCGACCAGCCCTTCCGGCTCTGCGAGCGCGTGTGCCCCGAGGTCTGCCTCATCAAGCTCATCCCCGGCACCAACCCGGCGCTGCTGGACGCGCTGGTCGCGCTGCGCTATCGCGGCGTGGTGATCGAGGCGTTCGGCGTCGGCGGGTTTCACTACCTGCGCCGAAACCTGCTGCCCCGCCTGGAGGCGCTGCACCGCGCGGGCATCGTAGTGGTCGTCACCAGCCAGTGCCTGTACGACTCCACCGACCTGGAGCGCTACGAGGTCGGCGCGCAGCTCAGCCGCCAGGCGGTCGTCGCCGCGGGCGACATGACGACCGAGGCAGCCGTCACCAAGCTGATGTGGGCCCTGGGCCAGACGGACGACCCCGCGCAGGCCGCCCGCATCATGCAGGAAAACCTCTGCGGCGAGATCGGGGAGGCGTAAAAGCGCGCGGCAAACGCACAGAGGCGCGGCCAAACGGCCGCGCCTCTGCTTGTCTTTTGCGCTTCTTCTTTTGTATTTCGCGGGGCTTCTCTTTTGTAAAATATAAGGAAAGCGCGGGGGCGCTTACCCTTCGATGTGGGGCGCGCCGGTGACGAAGAGCTGACACGCGTTCAGCCGCGCCGTCGCGGCCTCGCTGTCGTCCAGCCAGCTCAGCTCGATAGCGAACGTGCGCGTCTTCGCGCTGCCCTCATCAAAGGCGCGGGACTCTTCGTAGAGCAGGTCGCCGGAGGTCACCGTCTTGAGCACGCGGTACGCGCCGTCGGTCGTCTCGACCAGGCAGGCGTAAAGCCCCGGGGTCTGGGCCAGCGCGTCGGTGCTGCCAAAGAAAACCGTCATGTCCATGGCGTCCGCCGGGCCGCCGCCCAGGGAATCGCCGGACACCTCGAACGGGTAGCTCGCGGTCTGCATCGGCGCGACCGTGGGCCTTACGTCCACCGCCACGGGAGAAGCGAGATCGAAGCGCTGGGGATCCCCCTGCGACGCGGCCACGTCCGCCGCGCTCGCGTAGATCGCGAGGGAACCCGCCGAAAGAGAGATCACGACCGCCAGCGCGAGCAGCATGATGAGAAAGCCTTTTTGTTTCATGTCAACAACCCCCTATAAAAGTCGGGTTGCCGCTTTGCAGGGCCGCGATACCACAAAAAATAGACCCGCCCTGCAAGCCCGCACGCGCGGGCATACAACGGCAACTGGCTGCCATTCCCCCGCCGACTGACCGCCGGGGATTAGGCCCTGTAGCTTTGCGTCACAGCCTTTCGGCTGCTTTGCCTTTATCGCTGATCCAAGGAAGATCTTTGATATGCTTATTTTAACACGCCGCCGCGCGGGGGTCAAGGCGCTTACACCTTAAATCTTTTTTAATAAACGGGCCCGGCGAAACCGCCGGGCCTCCGTCAGCCGGGCCTCCGTCAGCCGATCCACCGCTGCAGCGTCTCCATGAGCCGGTCCACGTCGATGGGCTTTGCGATATGGTCGTTCATGCCCGCGCTGTGGGCCTTCCCCAGGTCGGACGCGAAGGCGTTCGCGGTCAGGGCGAGGATGGGGACGGCGCGCGCGTCCGCCCGCTTCAGCGCGCGGATCGTCTCGGCCGATTGATAGCCGTTCATCACCGGCATCTGAATGTCCATCAGGATACAGGCGTATTCCCCGGGCGCGGACGCGCCGAACTTTTCCACCGCGACCTGGCCGTTTTCCGCCGTATCCACCCGCAGGCGGTGCATCTCCAGCAGCTCGACCGCGATTTCACGGTTCAGCTCGTTGTCCTCCACCAGCAGGACCTTCTTGCCCGCCAGGCTGCTTTGGCGCTCCTCGGGCGCGGGGGCAGGCGCGCCTGAGCGCTCCTGATGGCAAAACCTGCGGAAGGTATGGACCATTTTGGACTTGAACAGCGGCTTCGTGATAAAGGCGTCCGCGCCCGCGAGCCGGAACTTTTCCTCGATCCTGGAATAGTCGTAGGCCGAAACGATGACGATGGGCACGTCCCTGCCTACCCGCGCGCGGATTTGCCGGAGCGTCTCCAGGCCGTCCATGTCGGGCATCATCCAGTCCAGGATCACGGCAAAGAAGTCGTCCCGCGCCTCGTGGGCCGCGACGACGCGGCGGACGGCCTCTGCGCCGGACAGCACCCAGCTGCACCGCATGCCCAGCTCGTTCAGGGTGTCGGTCGCGCTCTCGCACAGGATGGGGTCGTCGTCCGCCACCAGGACCGCGAGGCCCGCCAGCTCCTCGTCGCCCGCCTCGGACTCCGCGCACAGCTCGAGGGACACCGCCACGATGAATTGGGTACCCCTGCCCGGCTCGCTCCTCACCTCGATGGTGCCGTTCATCATGCGCACGATGTTCTGCGTGATCGCCATGCCGAGGCCCGTTCCCTGTATGTTGTAAATCCTGGCGTCCTCCGCGCGGGAGAAGGGCTCGAACAGATGCGGAAGGAAGTCCTCGCGCATCCCGATTCCGGTGTCGGTCACGACGAAGGAAAACTGCGCCTTGTCCCTGGCGAAGGACGGGCTCTCCTGCACGCGCAGGCCGATCGTCCCGCCCTCCGGGGTGTACTTGACCGCGTTGGACAGCAGGTTTACGAGCACCTGCCGCAGCCGCCCGCCGTCCGTCACCACCCTTTCATGGCGCACGCGGTCGGCGTTGACCTGCAGCGCCTGGCGTTTTTCCTCGGCCAGGGGCCTGAACACGTCCATCACGTCTTCCACCAGGTCCGGCAGGGAGACCTCCTCGGGCATCAGGTCGATCTTTCCGCTCTCGATTCTGGACATGTCCAGCACCTCGTTGATGAGGCCGAGCAGGTGCCGGCTGGCGGTGTTGATCTTGCTCAGGCAGTCCTGAATCTTCTCCGGGGAGCGCAGGTTCGCCTGCGCGATGACCGACATGCCGATGATCGCGTTCATGGGGGTTCGGATGTCGTGGGACATGGAGGAAAGGAAGTTCGTCTTGGCGTCGTTGGCGATCTGGGCCGCCTTGCAGGCGTCTTCCAGCGCCTGGCGCTGCCGGGCCTGCTCCATGCGCTCCTTCGTCATGTCCAGGCCGACGCTGTAAAAGGAAGGGACGCCGTCCCAGCTGTCCTCGCCGCTGACATAGCGATAGGTCAGCGTCAGGATCTTGACCGTCCCGTCCCGGGTGACGACGCGCCCCTCCACCACCGCCGCCTCGCCGGTATCCCGCGACTTGCCCATGACCTCAAGGGTGTGCGCCCTGTCGTCCGGGTGCAGATAGCCGCACTGGCTATGCAGCTCCTGTTCAAACTGCGCCTGCGTGTAGCCGATCATGTCCAGGAAGCCGCCGCCGAACCAGAGGATCGTCGTCATATCCCGGGCGTCCACCCGCGCAAAGCCGCCGTGGACGCTGTTGATCAGCGCGTCCCGCTCCTGGTCCTTCTTCGCCAGCTTGTACTCCGCGCTGTACATATCGTGGGACAGCTCGAGCCGCGCCCTGCGCCCCTCCCAGTTGATTTTCAGGTTGCGGATCATGAAGGTGCGCTCCAGAACCGGGTTGGCGAACTCCCACTGGTAGAATTCCTCCTCGCACAGCCTGTCGTTGGTGCAGAACGGGCAGGGCGAGGTCCGCCCCTGAATGACCTCGTAGCATTTGCGGCCCACGGCCTCGGACGCCTGCATGCCCAGCACCTTGCAGGAGGTCTTGTTCAGGTACAGCAGCTCATAGGTATCCATGTCGCTGATGTACGCATTGCCTTCATAGGTGTCGAGCATCAGGCGGAAGTAATGCCGCTGCTGCCGGTACAGCCGGTTCTGCTCCTCCCGCTCCGCGGCCAGCGCGTCCACGCCGGCAAACTCGGCCTGCAGCGTCCGAACGCCCGCGGCCGGATCCTCCGCGATCGTCCCCAGCAGCCGCGCCCAGGTGAAACCGCCCGCCCGCCGGGGCAGCCGGACGGTCAACTCGACGTCGCGCGCGCCCCGCGCGGCGGCCTCTTCCACCTCATGGCGGATTCTCTCAAACTCGCCGGGCATCTGTTCGTAAAGCCGGCGCAGGCTCCGAAGAGAACCCGGAACGTCCGCCGCCGCGCAGCCCGTCATGCGGCAAAAGCCGGCGTTTCCCCACAGAAGGGTCAGCGGGTCGTCCAGCAGGCAGCAAATTACCCCGGCCTTCAGCAGCTCCAGCCCCGGAGGGCACTTCATGCCCGCGGGCCGCAGCAGCTCCGCATCTTCCTGCCCGTTTCTCTCTTCTTTATCCATCATCACAATCACCTATTCCGACCGACGGCGCCTATTTATGAGATGCCCCGCTTTCATACACAGACCCGGCACGTTTGATTTTTCTTGAAGTATAGCAAAGAAAGCCGAAAATAGCAACCTGACGGGGCAAATAGAAAGCCCGGTCATCCGCAGAGGGATGGCCGGGCACAGGGGGATCGGCGGCGTGGCTTCCCGTAAGAAGGGCCGCCTATAGGGGAGGCCTCCCCTACCTATTGAAATCGGATCGGCCGCTTTGCCGGCGGTCCGGGCCGGGGGCCGAAATCCCTTTACACGCCCCAGGCTTTCAGCCCTTTTGGGCGCTGCCCTGCGCGCGCGCCGGACGCGCCCCCCGGGCGGCCGGACGGCCCTTGCCCGGCTGCCACGGCCTGCGCTCCTGCGCGGGGGAACCGTCCATGTTCAGGCGGCGCGGCCGCTCCGCGGCCTGTCCCGGCCGGGCGGAGGCGCTGCGGCCCGCATTCGCACCCCGGCCGGCGGCCGAAGCCCTGCCGGAGGAGGCGCGGCGTCCGCCGCCCGAACGTCCTGCGGCGGGGCGCACGCGGGCGGCGGGCAGGGGCTCGGTGCCGGGCATCGGCGCGACCCGCACGCGGGTGAAGCGCTCGATCTCCAGAAGCTTCTTCGCGGATTCGCCCGTGGAGACGAGCGAGTAGCTGACCCCGGCGCGGCCCGCGCGGGCGGTGCGGCCGATGCGGTGCACGTAAAAGGCCACGTCCTGCGGTAGGTCGTAGTTGAGCACCGCCGACACGTTGCTCACGTCGATGCCGCGCGCGGCCACGTCGCTGGCGACGAGCACGCGGACGGCGCCCCGGCGGAAGCCGTTCATCACGCGCTCGCGCTGCACCTGGCGCATCTCGCCGTGCAGCGCCGCCGCGGGCAGGCCCGCTTGAAAGAGCGCCTCGCCGATCTCCTCGACCCGGGCGCGCATGTTGCAAAACACGATGGCCCGGCCCGCCTCGGGCGCGGCGAGCACCTCCTCCCGGAGCAGGTCCACCAGCGCCTGGGTCTTGTCCCGGCCGGTGACGTTCACGTAATACTGGGCGATCTGCGGCACGGTGAGCTCGCCCGAATCCACGCTCACGCGCACGGGCTCGCCCTTCTGGTACCTGCGCGCGGCCCCGAGCACCTCGCGCGTCATGGTCGCGGAGAACAGCGCCGTCTGCCGCGTCCCGGGCACGGCCTCCATCACCGCGTCCATCTGCTCCTGAAAGCCCATTTGGAGCATCTCGTCCGCCTCGTCGATGACGACGCAGGAGACGGCGTCTAGCTTCACCGTGCCCCGGCGGACGTGGTCGAGCAGGCGGCCCGGCGTGCCCACCACGATCTGCGGCGTGCGGCGCAGCGCCTCGATCTGGCGCTGGATGGGCTCGCCGCCGTACACGGCCACCACCCGCGCGCCCAGCTTGTAATGGCTGATCTTGTTCAGCTCGCGCGTGATCTGCTGGCAAAGCTCGCGCGTCGGGCAGAGCACCAGGGCCTGCGCCTGACGGCGGCGCACGTCGATCTTTTCCACGAGCGGCACGCCGAAGGCCGCGGTCTTGCCCGTGCCCGTGCGCGCCTGGCCGATGACGTCCCTGCCCTCCATCATCGCGGGCAGCACCCGCTCCTGAATCGGCATGGCGTCCTGAAAGCCCATGTCCGCCAGCGCGTGGCGAACCTGGGGCGACAACTGCATTTCCTCAAATCGCAAAAATGGTTTCCTCAACTTTCTGATAGGCGATATCTTATCTATTATAACCGATTTTCCTGAAAGAAGCAAGCAAAACGTGCGTTCCAAGTTTTTCTTTTTTGCGCGGCGTTTTCTTTCCGATCAAAGGCCCTGCCGGCCGCGTCACGGTCGGCTAAATCCGCAGAAACAGGGGAAAGCTCCCTAAGGGCGCTTTGCGCGCCTGACATGAAAATGCGGCCGGCCGCTTCCCCGCAGCCCCGTCCCCCTTGACAAACCCGCTGCCAGGCCTTAGGATAATTGGTACAAAGCGCCGGGATTTTTTCGGCGTGCAAACGTTTGAATGAACAGGAGCGTGAAGACCATGTTCACAGCCTTTTCGGTGGACCCGTGGAAGCTGACGGAGACGGAGCTTCCCAAGGACCATATGCGCCTGTCGGAGAGCCTTTGCAGCATCGGCAACGGCTACATGGGCATGCGCGGTAACTTCGAGGAGACGTATTCGGGCGACAGCCACCGGGGCACGTACCTGGCGGGCGTGTGGTTCCCGGACAAGACGCGCGTGGGCTGGTGGAAGAACGGCTACCCGCAGTACTTCGGCAAGGTCATCAACGCGATGAACCTGCTTTCCCTGCGCATCGTCGTGGGCGGGCACGAGATCGACCTGGCGAAGGACGAGGTGACCGCCTACGAGCGCACGCTGGACATGAAGCGCGGCGTGCTCACCCGCGAATTCACGGTGCGCCTGCCCGAAGGCGAGGTCAGCGTGGCGGTGGAGCGCTTCGTCTCCGTGGACACGCGGGAGCTGCTGTGCATCCGCATGGCGGTGACGCCCTCCTTCGAGGCGGCGGTGCACCTGATCCCGGCGCTGGACGCGCGCGTCAAAAACGAGGACAGCAACTACGACGAGACGTTCTGGGACTTCACGGGCCAGGGCGAAATCGGGCAGGAGAAGGGCCCGCGCCTGCCGGAGGCCTACCGCTCGACCTATCAGGACGACGCGCGGGCGGAGGCGATTCAGTACGTCTGCGCCAAGACGAAGGAGAACCCGTTCGGCACGCCGCGCTTTGCGGTCTGCGGCGCGATGACCTGCGTGGTCACCGGGGCCGTGCCCGTGACGGGCGAGACGGACGAGGGCTACGCGGCGCTCGTGTACAAGACGAACGCGGGGGCCGGGGAAACCGTGGTCATCGACAAGCTGGTGAGCGTCACGACCTCGCGCGACATGGAGGAAACGGCGCTGAGCGCGGCGGCGGCCCGGCTTTGCGGCGAGGCGCGCGCAAAGGGCTACGACGCGCTGCTCGCGGCGCACGAAGCCGGGTGGGCGGCGCGCTGGGCGCGCGCGGACGTCACCCTCGGCGGCGACGACGCGGCGCAGCAGGGCGTGCGCTACAACATCTTCCAGCTCTTCTCCACCTATTACGGCGAGGACGCGCGGCTGAACATCGGGCCCAAGGGCTTCACGGGCGAGAAGTACGGCGGCGCGACCTACTGGGACACGGAGGCCTACTGCCTGCCGCTGTACATGGCCATCGCCGGGCAGGACGTGGCCAAGCAGCTGCTCAAGTACCGCTACCTGCAGCTCGACGGCGCGTACCACAACGCCGCGCAGCAGGGGCTGCCGGGCGCGCTCTACCCGATGGTGACGTTCACGGGCGTGGAGTGCCACAACGAATGGGAGATCACGTTTGAGGAGATTCACCGCAACGCGGCCATCGCCTACGCGATCTTCAACTACGTCACCTACACGGGCGACACGGACTACCTCGAAGCCTACGGCGCCGACGTGCTGACGGGCATCGCGCGCTTCTGGGCGGGGCGCGTGCACTACCAGCGGGAAAAGGACGTCTACATGATTCACGGCGTCACGGGGCCCAACGAGTACGAGAACAACGTGAACAACAACTGGTACACCAACCGCATGGCGGCCTGGTGCCTGACCTACGCGGCGCAGGTCGCGCGCGGCGTGAGCGAGGAGAAGCGCGAAAAGCTGTCGGTCACGGAGGAGGAGCTGCTGCGCTTTGAGGAGATCGCGCGCAAGATGTACCTGCCCTACGACGAGAAGCGGGGCGTCTTCGTGCAGCACGACACGTTCCTGGACAAGGACCTGATGCCCGCGAGCGACCTGCCCGAAAGCGAGCGGCCGATCAACCAGCACTGGTCGTGGGACCGCATCCTGCGCTCGTGCTTCATCAAGCAGGCGGACACCCTGCAGGGCCTGTACTTCCTGGGCCACCTGTACGACCGGGAGACGAAGGAGCGCAACTTCCACTTCTACGAGCCGATGTGCGTGCACGAATCGAGCCTTTCCCCCTGCGTACACGCGATCCTCGCGGCGGAGATCGGGGACATGGACAAGGCGGTGGAGATGTACAGCCGCACCTCGCGTCTGGACCTGGACAACATCAACAACGACACGGAGGACGGGCTGCACATCACCTCCATGGCGGGCGGCTGGCTCGCGATCGTGCAGGGCTTTGCGGGCATGCGCACGCAGACCGGGCGGCTGTGCTTTGACCCGGTGCTGCCCTCCTGCTTTACGCACTACGCGTTCAAGATCGTCTACCGCGGGCGCCTGCTCGAGGTGTCGATGGACGAGGGCGGCCCGAAGGTCGCGCGCCTTGAGGGCGACCCGCTGACCGTCGTGCTGTGCGGGAAGGAGACGGAGGTCTGACGGGCGGGGCATTTGCAGAAATGCGCATTTCCGTATGCCTTGAGCGAAATGAAGCTTTCTTTTGCGCAAGGCCCTCAGCTTGGCCGGCGAACGCGCGGCGGATTCAATTCCGCCGCGCGTTTTGTTGTCCGCTTGCCAGGCGGAACAACCTCAAATAGTCCCATCAAAACATAGGTATTGCCCTATTTTATCCGCTTTTATTCTGATACAATGACCAAAGAAGATGCCTCATGGCTGGAAGTGGTTCGCGAGCACTTCCAATCTGGAGCACGCCGCCCGGTTTTGCTTCCCACAGGCCGGGCCATTTCACCCAGCAAGGAGGGAACCACGTGCGCACCCTGCAAGCAACGCCAAAGCCCGCGGGCGGAAGGAGCCCCGCTTCCACTGTCCTGCAAACCCTCAGCCGGTACAAGGCGATCTACCTGCTGCTGCTGCCCGGGCTCGTCTGGTATATCCTGTTCGCCATCGCGCCGCTGGGCGGCCTGACGCTGGCCTTCAAGACCTACCGCGCCAACCTGGGCATTCTCAGGAGCCCGTTCACGGGGCTCAAGAACTTCGACCGGGTGTTTCACGACGTGAACTTCTGGAACGCCATCCGCCAGACGCTGCTCATCAACGTCCTGCGGCTCGTCGTCACCTTTCCTTTCCCGGTCGTGCTGGCGCTGCTCTTCAACGAGATGCGCTTCCGGCGGGTGAAGAAGCCCATGCAGGTCATCTTCACCCTGCCGCACTTTCTTTCGTGGGTCATCATCGCCAGTATCTTCAACAACCTGCTCGCCTACGACGGCATGTTCAACAACTGCCTGGCCGCCCTGGGGCTCGGCACCGTAAAGATCGTCGGAAGCGAGCGCGCCTTCCTGCCGCTGCTGTACTACACCGACATCTGGCGCACGGCGGGGTGGAACACCATCATCTATCTGGCCGCGATCACCGACATCGACACCGAGCAGTACGAGGCCGCGGAGATCGACGGCGCGACGCGCTTCCAAATGATGATGCACGTGACGATCCCCAGCATTCAATCCACGATCGTCATCATGTTCATCCTGGCGACGGGCAACATCATGACCGCCGGCTTCAACCAGGTGTTCAACCTCTCCAACGCGGCGGTTCGCAGCGTGGCGGAGACGCTGGACATGTTCATCTACCGCATCACCTTCCAGGCCGCGCCGGACTTCGGCTTCTCGATGGCCATCACGCTGCTGCGTTCCTCCATCAACATGATCCTGCTGCTGATCGCGGACCGCGGCGCCAAACTGATGGGCGGCAGCGGGCTGTTCAGCGTCGGCTGACCGGCGTTTTTAAAAGGTGAGGAGGGAAATGCTATGCCCGCTCAGAACAAGTACAAAAAGAACCGCGCCACCGCGCTGGACGCCGTGCTGCTCGCGCTGATGCTCGTGCTGGCGCTGCAGATCGTGGTGCCCCTCGTGCACGTGCTGGCCATGTCGCTTTCCACGCAGAAGGAATACCTGGACACCCCGCTTCTGCTCATGCCCATGAAGCCCACGCTCAGCGCCTACGACGCGCTCTTCGCGGACGGGCGTATCTGGATCGGTTACCGCTCCACGCTTTCGCTGGTGGCGCTGGCCGTGCCGCTCAACCTCTTTTTGACCACCAGCCTGGCCTACGGCCTGAGCCGCGGCCACTTCCCCGGACGGCGGCTGCTGATGTACATGATCGTCTTTACGATGCTCTTTCAGGGCGGCATCATCCCCCTGTACCTCATCATGAAGACCTACGGCCTGATCGACTCGCTTTGGTCCTGCGTGCTGGCCACCGGCATCAACACGTTTTACATGATCCTGATGATGAACTACTTCTCCTCCATCCCCGACGGGCTGATCGAATCCGCCCGCATCGAGGGCGCAGGCGAATGGCGCATCCTCTTTCAGATCGTGCTGCCGCTTTCCCTGCCGATCGTCGCGACGGTCGGGCTCTACTACCTCTCCGACCGCTGGAACGAATGGTATAACCCCATGATCTTCATCAATTCGACCTCCAAGACGGTGCTGCAGCTGGTGCTGCGCAACATCGTCAACGACACCAAGCAGGCCGAGGACTTCGTCTCCGAAAGCATGAAGGAGCTGCCCTTCACCTCCGGCGTCAAGATGGCCGCCGTCGTCATGACGATGCTGCCCGCCATGTGCGTCTTCCCCTTCCTGCAAAAATACTTCATCAAGGGCATGAAAGTCGGCGCCATCAAGGGATGAGCGCGGAAAGGTTGAGCATGGACGCGCAGACAGGCTGCCCGAAGCTGCGGATCGCTTTTATCGACGACGAACCGTGGGTGCTGCTGGGCATGCGGGACATCATCCCCTGGGAGGACTACGGGTTTGCGCGCGCTTACGCCTTCGGCAGCGCGGAGGAGGCGCTGCCCGCGCTGCGCCGGGACCCGGTGGACGCGGTCATCACCGACATTCGCCTGCCCGAAATGTCCGGGCTGGACCTGACCGCGATTCTGCTCAGGGAGCGCCTGGCGCAGGTGGTGGTGATCGTCAGCGCCTACCGCGACTTTGAATATGCCAAGCGCGCCATCAGCGAGGGGGTGGCGTACTACCTGCTCAAGCCCCTGGACCGCGAGGAGGTTCAGCGCGTGGCCGAGCGGATGGCCCGTTCGCTGCGCGGCGGGCAGGCGGCTCCCGCCCCCCTGCAGCTCGGCGCGGACGGCGCGGTCCCCGCGGACGCCGAGGCGGCCCGCCTGTTGAAGGAGGCCGCCGCCTACCCCAACTGCTACCTTCAGCTGGACGCGCTGATCGGCCCGGGCGCGGACGCCCGCTTCACGCGCGTCGTGCTCAGCGGCTACCCGCGCGCGGCGCTCGTCTCCCGCAAGCGCCCGCTGGACGCCCCGGCGCTCGCGCCGGGCGTCAGCCGCTGCCACCCGGACTTTGAGGACACCGGCGCGCTGCTGCGCGAGGCGCAGGCTTCGCGCGCACTGTGCTTTCGCTACTGCCCGCACCCAACGGTGAGCGGGATTCAGTTCTACATCGCCACGCATTACGACAGAAAGCTGCTCAACAGCGACCTCGCGCGCGACTTTTACATGTCCGAGGTCTACATGAGCGAGTGCTTCAAGCGCTACACCGGCATGACCGTGGGCGCGTTCGTCATCCACGTGCGCATGCAGCGGGCCATGTACCTGCTGACGGAGACGGACCTGTCCATTCGCGAGGTGGCCGAAAGCGTGGGCTATCCCGACGCGGGCTACTTCGGCCGGCTCTTTCGCAAGAAGATCGGCGTCTCCCCCGAGCGCTACCGGCGGGGGGCGTAAGAAGGGGGGACGGACCGCCGCGCGGCGGTCCGTCCCCCTTTTTTAACGCCCGAATCACGCGCGGCCCTCCCTTTCCTCCTCGCGGAGGATGACCTCCTGCAGGGCGAGCGCGCGCGGGATGTTCAGGATCACCGCCGTAAAGTGCCCCTCCCGGGAGAGGATGCGGGTTCGGCACCCGGGGTCCGCGAGGCGAAGCCGCCTGTCCACGTTCAGGATGCCGATGCTGCCCGCGCCCTGCGTGCCCTCCCCCTCGCTGATGCTGCGGTTCAGACGCGTGAGCGCCTGCGGGCTCATGCCGCGCCCGTTGTCCGCCACGCGGATTTCCATCGAGCCGTCCGCGAGCAGCCGCACGTGAAGCGCCAGCACGAAGCCCCGCGCGCGCTCTCCCCCGGCGCCGTGGCGGATCGCGTTTTCCAGCAGAGGCTGCAAAATCATGGAGACCATGGGCCGGTCCAGCGCGCCCGCGTCCACCCTCTCGCGGTACGCGTAGGCGTTCATGGCGCGGGCGTTCATCAGCTCCACGTAGTTGCGCGCGTTTTGCAGCTCGTCGCAAAGGGGCACGATCACCTCGGAATAGAGCGAGTATTGCAGCACGCGCGACGTGGCGAAGATCAGCCGCTCGACGGGCTGCGCGCCGTAGTGCTGCGCCATGGAGCGGATGCATTCCAGCGTGTTGAACAGAAAGTGCGGGCTGATCTGGCTGCGGTAAAAGGCCATCTCCGCCTCGTTCTTGGCCAGCATCGCGTCGTAAAACCGCTGCTGGGCCTGCGCGCTGCGCGCCTGCTCGCTCTCGATGCGCGAAAGCAGGCTGTTCAGCTCGTCGGCCAGCATGCGCATCTCCGGCAGGCCGGGCGATTCGATTTGGGCCCCCTCCGTCCCCCGGGTCGCACCGACCGCGCGCGTGACCTTGCGGATGCTCCGGGCGATGTAGTACAGGTTGTACAGCACGAACACGATGACCGCCACCGCGCCGCAGCCGATGAACGTCATGTAGCCGCGATAGGCGCCGATGGAGACGGAGACGATGTCCGCGCGCGGCAGCGCGTAGGTCAGGCGCCAACCGGTCAGCGGCAGTTCAAAGCCGTAGGCCACGCAGCGCGTGCCCGAGACGTCGATGTCGCTGACGCCCGGCGAAAGGCGGGAAAGGCGCAGCGAAAGCGCCTCCTCCATGGGGGTGAGCGCGTGCGCGTCCTTTCCGTCGGTGACGACCAGGTAATTGACGCTCCCCCGCCGGAACAGTTCGTCGCTGACGAAGTCCCGCAGGCTGTAGAGGATGGCGCACAGGCCGGATTCCTCCTGCGCGCTGCCGGGAAAGAGGGCGTTGCGGAAGGGCAGGACGTACATGAAACACAGCGCGCCCCCGTCCGTCGTGAGGATGGGGGTAAAGCGTTCCTCCTGCGTGGCGCGCAGGTCCTCGAAGCCCAGCCCGCGGAGCGTGTCCGTCTGCAATGCGAGGTAGGAATCGCCCGACGTGATCTTGTTGTGCGCGTCCTGATAGATGAGGATGTTCAGGATGCCCGCGCTCAGTTCCGCGTAGTTGTGCACCGTGCCGCGCACGATCTTGAGGTTCTGCATGCGCGTCAGGGGCGAAGGGGCGTACAGCGCGCCCTGCACGTCGCTGGAATAGCTAAGCGATATGGCGGTGCGCCGCAGAATGTCCGCGGTGCGCCGCATCTGCGAATCCATCTCCGAGGCGAGCAGCCCGCTGAGCTCGTCCACCTGCCGCTCGGCCATGTTTGCGAACAAATCCACGTAGACCCCGCCGACCAGCAGAAAAAAGCAGGCCACGACCACCGTGCTCAGGA
Organism: Beduinella massiliensis; assembly: GCF_900199405.1. Classification (NCBI taxonomy): domain Bacteria; kingdom Bacillati; phylum Bacillota; class Clostridia; order Eubacteriales; family Beduinellaceae; genus Beduinella; species Beduinella massiliensis. The sequence goes on along the minus strand of NZ_LT963428.1, from coordinate 82,563 downwards.
TCATGCGCACGCGCAGATCGAGCCTGCGAAGGCTCCGCTTTTTCGCCCGCCCCATCATGTTCTCACCCCGTTTCATTATAGGCACGGAGGCGGGAGCTGTCCACCGGCATGGGACAAAACATAATATAGTCCATCTAAAACATCCTATTATGCATTAAAAATCCACCGGAATACTGATATAATGTCCTAAAAAGAAGGTATCCGTTCCGACCGACCGATGAGAGGAGAACCCCTATGAAAAGGCTCTTTGCAACTGCCCTTGCAGCTCTCCTGGCGCTTTGCGCGTGCGCGCCCGCCGCACTTGGCGAAACCGACCCGAAGTACCCGGACCACATGGTGTTCCAGGTTGCCTCCACGAACATCAACGAATCGGTGGACTACAACGGAGACGAGCTTTCCCGTTACTTTGAGGACAAGTTCAACTTTGAGTGGGACATCATCTCCCTGCCCACGGAGAACTCCGAGGAGAAGATCCGCGTGTGGATCAACGCGGGCAACATGCCCGAGGTGGTCATCGGCGGCTCCTACAAGAGCGGCGAGATGATGAATTACATCGACCAGGAGCTGCTCTACCGCTTCCCCGACGACTGGAAGGAGCGCTGGCCCAACGCCGCAAAGGCCTTTGAGCTGACCTCGCTGGGCGACGCCGTGGCAAACCAGGCGGGCGGCACCTACATCTTCCCGCGCGCGATCTTCGCGAGCAACTACCCGGCGGAGAAGGTCGTGCCCCACTACCTCGCGTACCTGCGCAAGGACTGGGCCGAGGCCGTCGGCTTCCCGCTCAAGGACGCCTACAAGACCAGCGAGCTGATGGAATACGCCCGCCTCATCAAGGAAAAGGACCCGGGCAACGTGGGCAGCCGTCTGGTGCCGATGGCCATCCGCCCCATCTTCAACTCCTATACGTTCACGCTGCCCAACAACGCCTACGCCGGCGGCGCGGACACGTCCTGCGAGTTCTACCTGGACGAGGAGGGCCGGTATCAGTGGGGCCCCGCCTCAGAGGACACGCTGACGGGCCTTCGGCTCTACAAGCAGGCGTACGACGAGGGCCTGCTCCATCCGGAGTTTTACGCCTACACGGGTTCCGAGGCGGAGGAGGACTTCTACATCGCGGGCATCGCGGGGCTTACCGTTCAGTACGGCATGGCCTCCTACATGGCGCTGACGGAAAACTACCTGCGCGACAACCTGGGCCTTGAGTACGACGACGTGGTGCACACCGCGCTCATCCTGGGCGAGGACGGCGCCTATCACGCGCCGGAGCTCATCAACTACGCGGGCTACGTGATGTTCAGCCCGAGCATCAGCGAGGAGAAGTTCGCGCGCTACATGGACCTGATGGACTACGCGGCCACGGACTACGGCCAGATGGTCATCCGCATGGGCTTTGAGGACGTCGATTGGAACTACGGCGAGGACGGCGCGATCGTCTCCCACTACGCGGAGGGCGACAGCGCGCGCAGCAAGTACCCCTCCATCTACCCGATCTACCACCGGCTGGTCATCATGAGCGACGACTTCACGCTCATCAACCCGGCCTACCGGCAGGAATACCGCGACCGCGTCGCCCAGATGTACGAGCTCAAGAACCAGTACGCGTCCGATACGAGCATCGCGCCCATCGACTGGAACGTGCAGCTCCACTCCTCCGACGCGATGAGCCGCGTCAGCATCAACTATGGCGACGAATACGCGACGGTCATCCTCAGCAGCGGCGACATCGAGGACAACTGGAACAACTGGGTCAAGTCCTACGCCTACCTGATCGACCCCGTGCTCGAAGAGCTCAACGAGGCCTACGCCAAGTAACGCGGGAGGAGCGCCGGACATGAAGCTGTTGATTCTTTCCGACCTGCACAGCAACGCAGAGGGCGTGCGCGCCATCCTGCAAAAGGAGGGCGGCGCGGACGCGATCTACGCTGCGGGCGACTTCGTCGATTACGGCACCGACCCGGCGGGGACGATCGCGTGGGTGCGCGCAAACGGCGTTCGATGCGTCCGCGGCAACCATGACGACCGGCTGATCAGCGTCTATCGGGCCGGCGGCTACGCCGGCCTGCCACAGGAGCGCTGCGCCTGGGTGCACCACAACTGCGAGCGCCTGGCGGAGGCCGACGTGAAATTCCTCGAAAGCCTACCGACCCACCTGTCCTTTACCGCGGACGGCATCGAATACCTGATGGCCCACCGCTGCGGCGAAGGCTACGCCACGATCGACAGCCAATACCACTTCGACCGCTATTGGGAAAAAAACTTCGCCCTTCCCCACGCGCCGGGCGCGGAGCGGCGCATGATCTTCGGCCACAGCCACCGCCAGCTCGTGCAGCGGCACGACGGCCGCTCTCTCTGGCTTAACCCCGGCAGCGCGTCCTACCGCCGTCCGGACGAGCCGAGCAAGGACGCCTTTTACGCCGTCATCGAGGACGGGGCGATCCTGCTTCGCCACACGCCCTACGACCGCACGCCCCTTGCGCGGGAGGTTCAGCGCATGCGCCCCTTCCTCATGCCGGAGGAGTGGCACGTCGCGGACTTCTTCTTCTGCAAAACCGAGGCGGACGGGCCGGACAAGCCCTGGGAGCTGCCGCCGGGCGTAAAGCGCCCCTAGGGCGAGGGGCGCGCCCGCTGTCCCCCGCTCTCGCACGCGGCCTCTTGCGAACGGCCGCTTCCCTGAGCAACCAAATAAAAAATCCAGCGCCGGTTTCGGGCGGTTTCGCCCCCAACCGGCGCTGGCTTTTTATCGAGCCACGGTGCGGCTTGCCGCCCCCTAAACGCGCACCGTCAGCCCGTCGTAGGCGACGGTCATGCCCTCCGCGGCCATCATCGGCGCGTAGGCGTCGTGCGGCGGCGCCCAATGCGGCGACAGGTGCGACAGGTACACGCGCGCCCCGGCGCGCAGCAGGCCGTGAGATTCCAGATAGCGCACCATCTCCCGGTCCTTCTGCGCGTTCATGTGCCCGCCCGGGTCGCGCCGCGTCAGCCCGCAGGTGCCCTCCAGAACCACCGCGTCGAAGCAAAAGCGCGAGAGCACCGCGCGCATCTCGTCGTCGTAGCCCCCGGTGTCCAGCGCGTAGAGCAACGTCTTGCCGCCGCGTTCGATCACGTAGTTGAACGTGAAGTCCGCCTCCGGGCCGTGAAGCGCGCGCACCGGCGTCACCGCGAGGTCCGCCACGTCGGGGAACGTCAATCGCTCCCCCGCCCGCACGACCGTGAAGTCCATGTCGCCCGCCTCGTCCGACCAGCCGCCCTCGCCGCCGCCCCCCTGCGCCGTGGGCACGCCGCCGTGCAGCTCTTTCTCGCGCAGGGCGGAAAGCGCGTAGCGCGGGCCCGCGATGTGCAGCCGGGGAAGCCTTGTGAAGCGCGGCGCGCCCACGTCGTGCTGCTGTTCCCAGGTGAGCGCGTCCGCGCCTGCGGGCATCCTGCGCCAGTACAGGTGCTGGGGCGTGAAGTGATCCTCGTGTGCGTGCGTCACCAGCAGCACCCGCGCGCCCCGCAGATCGACGCCAAAGCGCCTCGCCTGCGAAAAGGCCGTCATGTTCAGGTCGAGGAGCACGTCGCCGTCGAGCGCGGCGCAGCTGTTCTCGCGGACGTTCTTGCCGCCGTGCTCGCGCGCGTAGCGGCAGTTTTTGCAGTCGCACCAGAGCCCCGGGTAGCCCTCGCCCGCGGCGGTGCCCAGAAATGTGAGCTTCATGCCGTTTCCCTCCCTGTGTCTTTCTCTACGGAGTAGTATACCGCCCGTCGCGCCCCGGCGCAAGCGGGGTTTCGCAAAATTATCCTGTAAACATTGTATACATCTTGCATTGCGGCGCGCGGCCTGTTATAATGTTTACTGTGTTTATCGTATTTCCATGTAATTTCTGTTTACAATGTATTCTACGTATTTCTTGTATTCTGTGATTTCTTTGTTTCCTGTGTATTCCCTGTTTCTTCTGTTTTCTCTGTTTTACACTGTTTCATGTAAACATCAAAATGAAGAAGATTTCGTGTAAACAGGGTTTACGGTGTTTCCTCGGTTTAATCCGTATTATTTGTATAGCTCGTTTACTCCGTTTATTCGGATTACGCAGAAGACGCGGGTACCACGGAATTCTCCGCTCCCACTCGTATCCTTAAGCCGCGGCGGATTTCTCTGTTTACCGGATAAACCGATTATACCGTGTTTATTCCGTTTATCCGGTTTATCGGATTTACCCCGTTTACCGGCTCCGGCTGTCCGCGCGGCGTTTACCCTGTTTACCGGATTTACAAAGGAATCCCCGTAAACGGGGTAAAAGGAGTAAACAGCTTAAACCGCGTAAACCCCGCCCACCCCGTAAACATACGCATACAAAGCACCCTGCTTACATACCTTAAAACGAAAGGCGCAAAGGAGAAACCATGGCATCCGAACTGATGACCTCGATCTACCAGAGCCTCGACCGCGAGGCGCTGCTCGCGGAGCTGGAGCCCCGGCGCAGCGGCCAGGCCTACGCGCTCAAGTGCCCCCAATGCGGGCGGCGCGAGGCGTACCTGTACCACGACGGCACGCAGATCGTCTGCAACCGCCTCAACAAGTGCGGCTACCGCCAGAGCCTGTGGGACTACGTCTCCCGCCGCGACGGCACGGACGCGCAGGGCACGCTGAAGACCCTCGCGCGCTTTGCGGGCGTCGCGCTGCCCGAGCACGCCGGGCGGCGGCAGGAGCGCGCGATCAGCCGCCAACAGGCGCTGGACGTGGCGGTGCGGGCGATGCAGGTCTGCCTCTTTTCCCCGGAGGGGGAGGGGACGCTTGCCTACCTGCGCGCGCGCGGCTGGACGGACGAGGCCATCCGCGCCGCGGGCTTCGGCCACTACCCCGCGCAGGGGCAGCTTCGCGCGTACCTCGCGGACTTCATCGAGGCGGCCGACACGCAGGACTTCTCGCTCTTTTCCCCGCGCGGGCTGGGCGACACGCACACCCTCGCCATCCCGTACCGCGACGCCTACGGCCACGCGCAGGGCGTGATCGTGCGGTGCGTGGAGCCCCTTTCGCAGGAGGGGCGCAAGTACCTGTTCAACCGGGGCGTAAAGCGCGGCGAGCACTTCTTTCACATCGACGCGCTGCGCCGGGGCGCCACCGCCGCCGTGGTCGTGGAGGGCTACATCGACGCGCTGATGGCCTCCGCCTGCGGCATCGAAAACGTGGTGGCGACGGGCGGCAGCCGCGTCACCGAGCCGCAGCTTCGGGAAGCCCTGCGCATGGGCGTGCGCTCCTTCGTGCTCGCGCTGGACAACGCGGACATGGACAAGGCGGGCCGCGAGGGCGCGCTCGCCGCGATCCGGCTCATCCAGGCGGCCGGGGGACGGGCCTACGTCGCGCGGCTGCCGGAGGGGTATAAAGACCCGGACGAGCTCATGCGGACGGGCGAGGCGGGCGTCAGGGCCTTTCAGGAGGCCATCGCGAGCCCGCAGAGCGCCGCGCAATGGGCGGCGGAGCAGCTCCTGCGCAAATACGGCCTTTCGGAGGGCAGGCTGCTCACCAAGCCCGAGCGCGACGAAATGCTGGACGAGGCCATGGCCTTCGCCTCCGCGTTCACCGATCCCATCAGCCCGATGGACTACCTTTCGCCCATCGCCGGGGCGCTGGGCATCCCGCAGGCGCTGCTGAGCCTGGAGTACGAGGCGCACCAGGAGCGCGCCGCAGGGCGCGAGCGCGAGGCGGCCTACCGCGCGCTTTCGCAGCGCATCTCGCAGTACGTGTCCGAGGGGCGCGCCGCGGACGTGGAGGCGATGGTCAAGCAGTCGCTGTCGGGCATCGCGGGCGCTGCGGCGCGGACGCTCAGGCCGTATACGCTGGGCGACTTAAAGCAGGACATTCAGGACACGCCGGACGGCCTGCCGACGGGGTTTGCCGCGCTGGACGCGCTGGTGACGATCCCGGACGGGGCGATCACGCTGATCGCCGCGCGCCCCTCGCACGGCAAGACGACGCTGCTGACAAACGTGTTCCTGAACCAGCTTCGCCAGAACCCGGAGGACAGCTTCGCCTTCTTCTCCTACGAGGAGACGCGCGCGGCGCTGGCGCTCAACATGATCAACATCCTCGCGGGGGAGACGCTCAGCCGCACGAAGAACAAGTACGCGATCAAGCAGTACTTCGCGCGCGGCGGGGACGCGCAGGACATGCGCCGCCCGAAGCTGGACGCCGCGTGGGATAGGTTCGGGGAGATGGTGGACGCGGGGCGGCTGCTGCTCTTCGAGGAGAGTCTGGACGCGGGCGCGCTGGCGGACCTGATCGTCTCCATGAAGAAGCGCAACCCGCGGCTGCGGGCGGTGTTCATCGACTACATGCAGAAGATCAAGTGGGCGGGCGCGCAGGCGCCCAGCCGCCAGGTGGAGCTGCAGCGCATCTCCGGGCGGCTGCTGGAAGCGGCCAAGGAGGCGAACATCCCGGTGATTCTGGCCGCGCAGCTCGGCCGCCCGAGCAAGACCACGAGCGCGCGCGAGGACACGCGCCGGGGCGTGCGGCTGGACAACCTGCGCGAATCCGGCGACATCGAGCAGGACGCCAACGTGGTGCTGGGCCTGTTCAACGAGGCGGTGGACCAGAGCGAGGAGGACGGCGCGGCCCTCTCCGGCGCGCAGGAGCGCGAGCAGAAGCTCACGGTGACGATCCTCAAGAACCGCAACGGCGTCGCGGGCGCGACGGTGCCGCTGACCTTCCTGCCGCAGACGCTGACCATCCGCAGCAGCGCGAGGGACAAGCTATGAAGGATTACTTGCAGGCGTATTTGCAAGCCGCGCTCGAGGAGGAGCGCATCGAGGACGAGCGCTTTCGCGAGGCGGTGGAGCGCCGCGCGCGGGAGATCGCGCAGAAGCTGGAGCGCCCCTACCTGGAGGCCATGCGGCTGCAGGCGCTTTCAAAGGACTACCGCGCGGAGCTGACGCGGCGCATCGCCGCGGGGGAGGGGGCCGAGGCGCTGCTGCCCCTGGCGCTTGAGACGATCTCCGCGCTGTGCGGGGACGAGGCCTTCGCCGCGCACAACCTCGCCCGGCTGCGGGGCGCAGGCGCTTCGGAGGCTTCGGGGGCTTCGGGCGATCCGCCCGGCGCGCCGGACAGCGAGGAGGCCCTACGGGCCTGCGAGCGGCGCGAGCTGTCGCAGCGCGCAGACGCGCTGCGGGCGTTCATCGCAGACGAGAGCGTGCCGGGCGGCGAGCGCGAGCAGGCGCGCAGGCGGCTTGAAGAGGTGCGGGAACGCCTGCGGCTGATCGGAGAAGGGGGAGGGGAGTCTGAGGGATGAAATCCCTCAGGCAGGTCTGGGCGGCAGCCCAGCGTACCCCCTACGCAGTCGTGAAATGGAATTTTTGAGAGCGTTCTGCGCGCCCGCAGGCGCGCAGCAGCGTCCTTCGCAGATTTGAGATGTTTATGAGAACGCGTATGAAGCGATAAAAGGGGCTTCGCTCACCGTGCCCTTGCGCCCGAAAGGCGCAAGGTACAGGGCGGCCCCCCAACCAAGCACCCAATCCACCGACAAAAGCACCGTATACAGCGGGGGATGCATGAAGGGGTTCCCCCTTCATGTGCAATCGTACCGACCGGCTCCGCCCGCTGCGCCCTGCCCCCTTCGGGCGCAGGGTACGGCGCCGCGGGGCGCTTCGCGCTGCCGAAGCGCCTAGACGCCGGGCGTCCCTGTCGGCCGGGGCGTTTAACCTCGTGCAAAATGGCACCATTTTGCACGACCGTCTAAAGGAGTTTAGATTTATGAACCGAATCATCGCACTGGTAAACCAGAAGGGCGGCGTGGGCAAGACCACGTCCACCATCAACCTGGGCGCGGCGCTCGCCAGGGCGGGCCGGCGCGTCCTGCTCATCGACGTGGACCCGCAGTCCAACCTGACCACGTCGCTGGGCATCGACATGGCGGAGCGGCCCTCGCTGTACCGGGTGCTGCGGGGCGACGTGCCCGCGGGGGACGCGCTCGTCCGGCGGGAGGCGTACAGCGTGCTGCCCGCCTCCATCGACCTGTCGGGCGCGGAGATCGAGTTCTCCACCGCCGCGGGGCGCGAGTTCCTGCTCTCGGAGGCCATCGAGCCCGTGCGCGCGGATTTTGACTACGTGCTGCTCGACTGCGCGCCCTCGCTGGGGCTGCTCACGCTGGGCGCGCTCACGCTCGCGGGCGAGGTGTTCATCCCGCTGCAGAGCGAGTACCTCGCGCTGCAGGGCATGAGCAAGCTGCTGCAGACCGTGGACGTCGTGCGCCGCCGCCTCAACCCGCGCCTTGAGATCACCGGCATCATCGCCACGCTCTACGACCAGCGCAAGCGGCTCAACCGCGAGGTCATCGACAACATCACCGCCTACTTCGGGGACAGGCTGTTTCAAACCCGCATCCGCGACAACATCTCGCTCGCGGAGGCCCCGAGCTACGGCATGGACATCTTTGAATACCGCCCGGACTCCTACGGCGCAAAGGACTACGAGGCCCTTGCCGCGGAGGTCATCGGTCAGGAGGTGACGGCAAGTGAAAACCCCGCCTAAATCGCGCCTGGGCACCGACCCGTTCAGCTGGATCCGCGACACCCGCGAGGACGCGGAGGAGGAGGGCGGCGCGGCGGCCGTGAGGGAGCTGTCCGTGAGGGAGCGGCCCGAACGGGAGCGGCCCGCGCGCGGCGCAGAGGCCCCGGCGCAGGCGTCCGGCGAGGCCGGCGCGCAGGAGGCGGCCACTACGACGCGCGCCCCAAAGACAAGCGCCCCGGCGACGTCCGCGAAAGGCCGGTCCCCCGCGGACGGGACGCAGAGCGCAGCGCCCGCGCAAAGGCGCAAAAAGGCCCCTTCCGCCGCGCGGACGGCCGCGGAGGGGGAAACGCCCGCTAAAGCGCAGAGGCCCTCAAAGGCCCCTTTGCGGGCCGCACAGGAAGCTCCTGCCGCGCAGGCAGCGCCTGTCGTACAGGAGGCTCCTGCCGCGCGAGTCGCACAAGTCGCGTCTGCCGCGCAGGCCGCGCAGGCCGCACCTGCCGCTTGGGAGACGGTCACACCTGCCGCGCAAGTTGCGCAGGCCGCCCCGTCCGTTCACGCCGCACAGGCAGCACAGGCCGCGCAGGCCGTTCACGCCGCACAGGCCGCACCTGCCGCTTGGGAGACGGTCGCACCTGCCGCACACGCTGTATCTGTCGCACAGGCCGCCCCGCCCGCTCACGCCGCGTCTACCGCACAAGTCACGCCTGCCGCGCCTGCCGCGCAGGTCGCACAGGCCGCGCCTGCCGCGCTGTCGGAGGACGCGCTGCGCGCCCTGATCGCCCAACAGCTCGAGGGCATCGCGCCCCGGCGCGGCAGGCCGCGCACGAACTTCCGCGAGGTGACGAAGTCCTCGCAGGAGGGGCTGCCGGAGAACTGGACGCGCGCGACGTTCATCGTGCGCGAGGCGCTGCTCGAGGACCTCAAGGACTACGCCTACACGCGCCGCGTCACCATCCGCGACGTGCTCGACGAGGCGCTCGCCGCCTATCTCGAGGGCAAGGAGCTGCTTCGCCGCCCCCGGTAGCGCGCGCCCGGGCGTCCCGGACGACCCGTTTACCTGGAATACAGGAAATACGCGGAATACAGAATATACAGGGATTACCCGATTTACATTGTAAACATTTAAAGGAGCACGCATGAACAAGGACATCAGAAAGCTGCTGTCGCAGAAGGCCGTCACGGGCGAGCAGGTGGGCCAGGCGCTGATCCGCGACATGGTACACCTGTGTTTCGACGCCTACGCGGCGCCGGACGAGCCGCCGGAGCCCCTGCTCACGGAGGAGGAGAAGCACCGGCTGGTCGCGATGCTGGCCGACCCGCAGGACGTGCGCGTGTACGGGCAGTACCGCTCGGTGCAGGCGTACCTGTCGAGCTATCAGCTCGTGTTTTCCTCGGTGAGCGAGTCGGTGGAGAGCGCGTTTGCGCGCATCTACTCCTCGCTGGTGACGGTGCGCGACGCGGAGCAGATCTACGCGGAATTCGTGGAGGAGGGGGTCAGCCCGGAGCTTTCCGCGATGAAGAGCCTGCGGGAAATGGGCTTTTCGGGGGTGTTCGGCCAGCTCTACGAGGGCATGCGCAACACGATGGACCAGTTCTACCAGTCGCTGCGCATGTGCGTGGCGCACGAGCGGGGGCTGGAGATCGTGGCGGCGCGCATCCAGGTGCCGGAGCTGCTGCTCTACGAGCAGATGACGCGCCCGCCCTACGGGCGGCTGAATCTGCTGCTGAGCGCCAAGTCGATGCTCAAGGACACGCTGCGGCGGGTGGGCCGCCCCGAGGAGGACGCGAAGCTGCTGGACATCCTGCTGCCGGACACCACGCAGGAGGAGCTGGAGCCGGACAGGGCGAACCTTCAAAAGGCGGTGAAGCTGCTGCAGGAGGATTTGACGGCGGTGGAGGAACCGATGGCCCTGATGATGCTGATCTGCGGAAACGGACGTGATCGCCGATGAAAGAGACGAACAAGGCCGCGCCCTCGCTGGAGCAGCTCTTCGAGAGCCGCAGCCCCTTTCCGGTTCGGCCGCAGTACTACCGCATGCCGGACCCGGAGCAGGAGTTCGTGAAGGTGGCGCTGCACGGGGAGAAGATGAAGTTCGGGCACAAGCCCGAGGCCGCGGAGCAGATCGACGTGTTCGACCTGCTGGACGCGGGCGCGGGCAAGGACATGCAGCTGCGCGAGGAGGACAAGGAGCGCGCGCGAGAGCACAACCTGACGGTGATCGGGCTGGACTTCTCGCTGTCCCAGTCCAAGGCGCTGTACGCGGTGCAGACGCTGCTCTCGCGCACGGACTACAAGGGCAACATGCCCCAGCGCTACGTCAAGGACCCCAACAACGTGTTCGCCTACACCGGCACGCTGCCGGTGCTCAAGTTCACCATCGCGGAATACCTGGACGCCTACGGGGTGACGAAGTACCTGACGCGCCGGGGCAAGATGGAGTACTCCTCCGGCGAGCGGGAGGAAGCGCTGCGCGCGCTGCGCGACCTGGAAAAGCCGGTCATCATGGTGTACGACCGCTTCAAGGGGCGCGACAAGGCCGGCGCGCCGCTGTACGACGCGATCCGCACCGTGCGGCCGCTGCTGTCGATCGTGGAGGGCTTCCGCGACGTGACGGAAAGCGAACTGGAGGGCATCAAGGCCGGCGCCGGGGTCACGGAGAAGCTCTCGCACATCGTCATCGAGCCCTCGGTGGTGCTGGTGGACCAGATCGGGAAGTACTTCGTGCTCAAGCCCGCGAACCTGTACCAGGAGCTGCGCCTCAAGTACGGGAAGACGGACAAGAAGCTGGCGCTGTTCATCGAGTACCTGCTGACCAAGGGCGCGGAGCGCGCGCGCTACAAGGAGCAGCTCTCCTTCCGCCTGACGTTCGAGACGATCGCCTACGGCCTGCGCATGGACGCGCTGATCAAGTCGCGCCAGCAAAAGCGCATCGTCCAGCAGCTCACGGACTTCTTCCAGAAGGCCTACGACCTGGGCTACATCGCGGCCTACCGCTTCGAGGAGGCCTCGCCCGCGCTGCGCACGATCGCGGACTTCTCGCTCGCGCCCGGCAAGGTGTACTACCCCAAGGGCCTGCGCGAGGGCGGGGAGGCCGCCGAGTGAGGCAGCGGCCTGCCTGAAACCGTTGCCAGGTCTGCCTGAATTTGGTGCAGGGTCTGCCTGAATCCATTGCAAAGTCTATCCGCAACCGTTGCAGGCAGACCGTCCCCGGGCCTTGTCCCGCAAGGGTTTGTGACGGGTACACAAATCGCTAAAGTCTTATAAAATCTCTTAGATTTTTATACGGTGGACGGCCCCGCCCTGTCGGCGGGCCGTCCTTTTTTCGGGGTGCGTGCCGCGGCCGCGCGAAAAAACGCGGCTTTTTCCGCGCAAAGGGTTGACGGACGCCGAGGTCTGCCCAAATCCGTTGCAACGAAAGACCAAAAGTCTGTTTTGACCTGTCAACCGCCCGCGGAACGTCTGCCCAAATCCGTTGCGGCATTGCGAAATCGGGGTCTGCCCAAATTTGTTGCAACAAAAAGCGGCGCGTCTGCCCAAATCCGTTGCAGCTTTGCGAAAAGGTCTGCCCAAATCCGTTGCAAACCCGCCGGGTTTTGGCAAAGACGGCGCTTTTTGGTTCGTTGCCCCGCGCGGGGGTCTGCCCAAATCCGTTGCAGCTTTGCGAAAGGGTCTGCCTGAAACCGTTGCAAATTTGCAAACGGCCTGCGGCGCGTCTACCCAAATCCGTTGCAGCTTTGCGAAAACGGGGTCTGCCCAAATCCGTTGCAATTTTGCGAAAGCCCCAAAATAGACCCACGGTCGTGTGGGCCGGTGGGCCGGTGGGCAGTGCCCACACCCACATCCGAACGAGGGGTACCGCGTGGGGCCTTAGCGTACGAGGCCGGTGGGCGTGTGGTCGTGTGGGCCGGTGGGCGGTGCCCACACCCACTTCCGAACATAGGGTACCGCGTGCAGCCTTAGCGTCCGTGGCCGGGGGATACACAAAAGCCGGAGAGGATTGCCCTCTCCGGCCTAAAAAATCAACGATGTGTCGTCATGTAAGAAGGAAGAACGTTCCTGCAATCCTGTCGGCGGTTCTTTATTTCGCAGCGAGCTTCGCGTCTACGAGCTGTTCGTAGGTATCCACCAGGCCGGAGAAGTAATCGAGGGCCAGCTGATACGTCTCTTCCTTGAGGGGATCGACGCCGGCAACGCTCAGCAGGTCGACGGGCGACATGGAGCCGCCCAGCTTCAGGAAGGACAGGTAATCGTCCACCGCGCCTTCCTCCCCGTTCATAATGCGCTGGGCGATCGAGGCGGCGTAGGCGACCGAGGTGGCGTACTGATATACATAGTAATTCAGGTAGAAGTGGGGGATGGTCGACCATTGATAACGCGCGTCCGGGAAGGCCTTGACAGCGTCGCCGCGGTAGAGCAGGTACAGTTCCGCCCACCGGTCGCTCAAAGTTTCGGCGTCCAGCGATCCGCCGGCCTCCACGGTCCTGTACATCTCGTCCTCAAACTCCGCGTACAGCGTCTGCATGAAGAAGGAGCCGCCGAACGTGAAGAGCACTTTTTCCAGGTAGAACAATCGCTCGTCCTGCGTGGCGGCGTGCTCCATCTTATAGGTATAGTAGAGCAGCTCGTTGGTGGTGGAGGCGACCTCGTGGGTGAATGTCGTCGCATTTTCATTGACGGCGTTCTGCGCCTCGGCGCTGAGGTAGCTGTAGACGGAGTGTCCCATTTCGTGCGCGAGCGTGCTCACGTCCGAGGGAATGCCCGCGTAGTTGAAGAGCATGTACGGGAGAAATTCGTCGCCGCCGGATATGGAAAACGCGCCCGTCGTCTTCGTGTCCGTGGGGTATACGTCCAGATGCCCGCTCTGGATGATTTCATCGTAAATCGCGATGTAGTCCTCGCCCAGGATAGAGAGCGCCTCGCGCACCTGCTCCACGGCGTCGTCATAGGGGGTATCGTTGCCGTTATAACCGGAGACAGAGGCGGCGGTGTCAAAGGGATATTGCACGTCGAGCCCCAGGCCGCGCTTGTGGACGTTCAGGTAGCGCTGATAGTCCGGCGCGCCCCGGTGCGCCGCCTCGACGAGCATGTCGTAGACGGCCGGGTCCACGTCCGACTTGGCGAGCGCAGCCTCGCGCGAGCTGTCGTAGTGATTGATCTGCGCGGCCGCCCAGTTTTCCCCGACGCACATCTCCAGCAGGGCGGCGAACGTGTTGACGTAGGGAACCAGCTTGGTCAGGTATACCTGGTTGCACAGGCTCTTGAAGTCGCGGTCGTACGCGTCGCTGTAGATGATCTGGTTGTACAGCACATCCGTCAGCTCGGCTTCCTCGCCGTCGGGCATCGTGATGAGGGGATCGGGGATTTCGACGCTGTACAAAATGTCGTACACGCCGCTTGATTTGCCCATGGCGGGGGCCAGGATGGCCAGCACCGTGTTCGTCTCCTCGCTCAGGGGCTCGCGGTCCGGGTTCACGATGTCGCGCAGGAAATAGGCCAGCTCCGCCAGCAGCGGATCGGCCAGGATTTCCTCGCGCGTCTCAAGCGGCAGCGCGAAAATCTCCGGGTTTACAAAGGAATTCAGCCGGTTTTCCGTGCTGAAGAGGAGGTTGATCTTCGCCATCAGGTTTGTGGACACGGGATCGGCTGGGTTGAGGCTGGTGCCGAGATAGGCGTAAAGGTACAGCTTGTTTTCCAGCCGCGTCAGCTCGCCAAGATGAGAGAACTGATAGAAATCGCAGATCCCCTGCGCGGTGTTCAACGTGCCGCGGAACGTCTCGATCTGCGGGAGCATCTCCTCCATCACCCGGTCGTAATCGGCTTGCCATTCGTCCACGGAGGCGTAGATCTCCGTCAGATCCCATTGCGTGGGGTATTTGCCTTCCGCCGCCGCGCCCAGGCAGCAGGTGAGGGAGAGTGCCAGCGCCAGCAGCACGGCGAGTAAGCGCGTCCATCTTTCTTTCATGGTTTTTTTCCTTTCTGCATTTCGATGTCTTGGCCGGGGCTTTAATAAACCGGCCGCCAGAAAAGGACGGCCGGTTCAATCGTCACAGGGTTCGGAACAGGGAAGCCCGGGTTAGGGCGCGGGCGTGGCCGCCGCGCCGTCGGCAAAGCCGTAGCCGTCGTCGCCGGGATCGTCGGGCAGCTCGTCGAGCACCTCAGGGGTGGGCTCCGGCGTGGGCTTGGCCGCTTCCTCGGCGGCCTTGCGCGCCGCTTCCTCGGCAGCCTTGCGCGCTGCTTCCTCCTCGGCGGCCTTGCGCGCCGCTTCTTCCTCAGCAGCCTTGCGCGCTGCTTCCTCCTCGGCGGCCTTGCGCGCCGCTTCCTCTTCGGCGGCCTTGCGCGCCGCTTCCTCTTCGGCGGCCTTGCGCGCCGCTTCTTCCTCGGCGGCCTTGCGCGCCGCCGCTTCCTCGGCGGCCTTGCGCGCGGTGATGGGCTCGCGGCCGGATTCCGGCACGTTGAGCGCCACCAGCATCACGGCGTAGGGGTCGTCGCTCTCGAGCTGGGCGTCGCGGTAGGGGTGCGGGGACTTCATGCGGCCGCGCTGCACCTCGACGTGCGTGTAAGCGCCGCCCGCGCCCTTGTCGCCCTCGCACCCGAGCAGGGCGCCGGCCTCGATCTTGTCCCCGACCTTGACCTTGACCTTGCGCACGTGCAGGTACATGACCGCCACGTCGTAATCGGCGTTGTAGACGGTGACGGTGCCGTCCTTGTCCTTGCCGGACTTGAGCACCTCGCCGCCGAGCAGGGCGTAGACGTTGCAGCCGGCCTTGTTGCGGAAGTCGATGCCCTCGTGGATGCCGGAAAAGCCGAGCTTGCCGTCGGCGGAGCGCACCTTTTCGCAGTACTGGCCGTAGTAGAGGGCGGTTTCCCCGACGTCCGCGCCGTAGAGCGCCCTGCGCATGGCGTCGGTCACGTCCAGCACGGCGGGGGAGAGGGCGAGCGCGCCCGCGCCGTCGTCCACGAAGTATTCGGCGGGCACGTCCGCGCTGAAGGGCTGGAGCAGGTATTCGCCATGGTTGACCGCATAGACGTTGTCGTAATAGGCGACCTTCTTGTCGCGCAGCACGCGGTTCTTGTACACGAAGGAACGGTACTCTTCGGTGGGCTGAACCTCCGAAAGAGCGGCCGCGGGCAAGAGCAGCGCGGCGGCGAGCAGGCCGCAGGCGATGCGGCGGAGCGTCCTATTCATAGGCAGAAACCTCCTGTTTGTTTCCAAGTTTCTACCTATTATTATACCAGACTGCCCGGCGCTTGCAAGGGGTTTGTTTCTTTCCTGCGATGTTTTGTGTGGTTTTTGCGCTGTTTGGGGGTTTGTCTTGCGATAAAAAGGTTTTGATGCTATGATAAAAAAAGCCGCGTGAGACGAAAAAAAGCCCCTTAAAAGCGGGGAGGGGATTCCCAAGGGCAAAGCCCTTGGGCGGGGTGTGGGGCGGCGCCCCGCCGTACCCATAGCGCAAAAGACACAGGGGGTTTCTGCAAGCGCGGCCCCCGCGTCGATGGGCCGCCCCCTCAAAAGCGCTTTTGTCCCGCGCAAAAATTCGACCACATGTAGGAGGTAATTCCATGGGCATTATCGAAAAGATGAGACTGGACGGCAAAAAGGCGTTCGTCACCGGTGGCGCGCGCGGCATCGGCAAGAGCATCGCCACCGCGCTGTGCGAGGCGGGCGCGGACGTCGCCCTCGTGGACGTGGACATCGACGAGGCGCAGCGCACGGCGGCGGCCCTCGCGGAGGCGACCGGCCGCAAGACCCTTGCCGTGAAGACCGACGTGACCGACCCCGGCCAGGTGGACGCGATGATCGAGGCCGTGCTCGCCGCCTTCGGCCGGATCGACGCGGCCTTCTGCAACGCGGGCATTTGCATGAACATCCCCGCCGAGGAGATGACCCTCGACCAGTGGAAGAAGGTCATCGACATCAACCTCACCGGCGTCTTCCTCACCGCGCAGGCCGCGGGCAGGGTCATGCTGCGCCAGGGCGGCGGCTCCATCGTGAACACCGCCTCCATGTCTGGCCACATCGTCAACGTCCCGCAGCCCCAGTGCTCGTATAACGCGTCCAAGGCGGGCGTCATCCAGCTCACCAAGTCCCTCGCCGTCGAGTGGGCCATGAAGGGCGTGCGCGTCAACTGCATCAGCCCCGGCTACATCGGCACGGAGCTCACGCTCAACTCCCCGTCCTTAAAGCCCCTCATCGAGCAGTGGAACCACATGGCCCCGCTCTCCCGCATGGGCCGCCCGGACGAGCTGCAGGCCATCGCCGTCTACCTCGCGGGCGATACCAGCGCCTTCACCACCGGTTCCGACTTCGTGATCGACGGCGCGTTCACCTGCATCTGACGCGGCCCCCTAAATTCCCTTTAACAGGATCGTGAACATGCTGAAAAGATTGCTTCGTTTTCTCCCCGCCCTGCTTTGGATGGGCGTCATCTTCTGGTTTTCCGCGCAGGACGGCGACGCCTCCGGCGCGCAGAGCGAGTTCGTCGTCCACCTGCTCGAGCAGGCCGGGCTCTCCGGCCCGAACGTGGAGCTGTTCGTGCGCAAGGCCGCGCACATGACGGAATACGCCGTGCTGTGCGCGCTGCTCCATTACGCGCTCGCCCCCTCGCTCTGCGGCCGGCGGCTCTTCCTTTGCTGCCTCCTGCTGAGCGCGGCCTACGCCTCGACCGACGAGTTTCACCAGATGTTCGTCG
This sequence comes from Beduinella massiliensis, assembly GCF_900199405.1. Lineage (NCBI taxonomy): Bacteria > Bacillati > Bacillota > Clostridia > Eubacteriales > Beduinellaceae > Beduinella > Beduinella massiliensis. Next base: position 65,396 of record NZ_LT963428.1, on the reverse strand, counting down.
GCGGGCGCGGCCCCTCGCCCGTGGACGTCGCCATCGACACCGTGGGCGCCGCCCTCGGCGGCGCGCTCTTCGCGGGCGTCCGCCGCCTCAGACGCCGGAAAACCTGAACGCAAATCGCCGCGCGGCAAAGTCCGCGCGGCGATTCTCGTGGGGGCCAATCTGCCCCTTGCCTTTTCGCCGCCGCCGTGCTACAATAGGTTTACATTCTTAAACATGTAAACGCGATAGGAAGGGAGGGATACGGATGAGCAAGAGGACGATGCGCATCCTGACGGAGTGCATTCCCGTTTTTACCATGCTGCAGGATGAAAACAGGCAGGAGATTTTGATTCTTCTGTCCGACAACGCGGAGATGACGGTTTCGGAGATCACGTCCTGCATCGCGCTTTCCCGCCCCGCGGTTTCGCATCATCTGCGGCTGCTGCTGAACGTGGGGCTGGTCCAGGTCAGGAAGAACGGGAAGGAAAGGATCTACAGCCTGTGCCTCGACAGCGCGGTGAGGCAGCTGAGGGAGCTGCTCGCCTCGCTGGAAGACGACGCGCTTTGCGCGCCCGGCAGAGGGCTGGCGGCGGAAAATCAAAACATCACGGAGGGATAGACGACATGGGCGGAAAGGGAATTGCCGTCGTCACGGGCGCGAACGGCGGACTTGGAAAAGAGTTTGTGAAGCGCTTAAACGAAAAACCGGAGGTCGAGGAGATTTGGGCGGTCGCCCGCAATGAAAAGCGGCTGGCGGCGCTGAAGGAAGAACTGGGCGATCGAATCAAACCGATCGCGCTGGACCTGACCGTGCGGGGCAGCATCGGCGTCATCGCGGACCTGTTGCAGGAGGAGCATGTGCGCGTCCGCTATCTGGTCAACAACGCCGGGTTTGCGAAGTTCTGCTCCTATGGGGATATCGACGTCGAGGAATCGCTGAATATGATCGACCTGAACGTCAGCGCGGTCGTGGCGATGGGGCTGGTGTGCATTCCCTATATGGGCGAGGGCAGCCGCATCATCAACATCGCGTCGCAGGCATCCTTTCAGCCGCTGCCTTATCAGAACATTTACAGCTCCACCAAAGCCTTCGTGCGCAATTATACGCGGGCGCTGAACGTCGAGCTTGTCGGCAGCGGCATTTCCGCGACCGCCGTGTGCCCCGGATGGATGAAGACGGGCCTGTTTGAAAGGGGACTTGTCGGCGCGTCGAAGGGGACGAACAATTTCTCCGGCATGGTTACGCCCGACAAGGTGGCGGCTAAGGCGCTGCGCGATGCGGAAAAAGGAAGGGATCAGTCGGTGTACGGGCTGACCGTCAAGATGTCCCATGCGCTCGCCAAGCTCTTGCCGCAAAGGGCGATGATGAAAATATGGCTGGCGCAGCAGAAAATCCAATAGACGTCCGGCCCGCGCCGCGCGCCTGCGGTGAAAAAAGGAGCGGCCCGTCCTCAGGCTGGTGAAGAGGACGGGCTGCTTTTTGGGCTCGCGGTCAGTCCACGGGGACGCTTTCCGCCATCCGCAGGATGTCCGCCTCCGACACGGCGTCCGGGCTGTACTCCAGCACGCAGGTCTCCTGCGGCGAGAGCGTCCAGCACAGGAAGCGGCGGCCGTCCTTTTCGTAGAGCCGCGCGTCCAGCCCGTTTACGCTGCACGCGCGGCTGCTGTCGGCCGTGTCCGGGTCCAGGACGCTTTGCACCGCGTACAGGTTGAGCCCGGTGATCTCCGCGGGGTCCGCCGCGTCGTAGACGGTGCGGCACAGGTGATAGACGAGGGTGTTTCCCGCCGCGTCCACGTAGACGGTGGGGGAGACGACGGTGACCATCTGCCGCACCCAGGTGTCGTCCAGCGCGCCTTCTATGCGGGCGAGCGGTTGCAGCGCGCCCTCGGTGGAAGAGGGCGCCCGCGCCCCGCGCACGAGGACGGCGAGCGCGAGCGCTGCGGCGGCGGAAAGGCAGGCGGCGAGGATTCTCTTATCCATGGGCGCGCATCCGGCGGGTCAGCCGACTCCTTCCTCCTTCATGTTCTTCAGGGCGAATTGAATGCACTGGTTGATGAACGAGTTCCTGCTCATGCGGGCTTCGTTGGACAGCTTGTCGATTCTGTCCAGATCGTCCTGCCGGATTCGGATGGTGACCGCTTTTTTGTCGTATTTTCTGGGTACGAAGACCGACATAAGCGCTCACCTCGGGCATATTCTACCAAAGATGATGGGAGAATAATAGATTCAAAAAGCGGGTCATAAAGCGAATCATTTTATAAAAATATAATAAAGAAGCCCCCCAAAACTGTGCTTGACAGCGAGGGGGGCGATGTCGTACAATGTAGGCAGGAAGGTTGCTCCCTTCAGGGTGGAAAACCACCACAAGCGTCTGGGAAATCCCAAACCGCCGTTGTAGGGGTTACTACACGGCGGTTCGCTTTTACTTACGTCCTAAATGATAAGCTGTTAACAGCAAACCAATGATCGTAAGGACAACCATGAGAATCTCATAGCTAGTCATGCGATCACCTCCGCTTCTGTACGACACGTTGCGGAGGCACCACCCTGCAGCCCTTCCTGCCTACGATCCTATTCTATCACAGATGGAACGCGGCCGCAACAAAGATATGCCTGTAAAAAGAAGCCCCCCGCGCTTGACAGCGAGGGGGGCGGTGTCGTACAATGTAGGCAGGAAGGTTGTTGGCCTCCAGGGTGGAAAACCACCACAAGCGTCTGGGAAATCCCAAACCGCCGTTGTAGGGGCTACTACACGGCGGTTCGCTTTTACTTACGTCCCAAATGATAAGCTGTTAACAGCAAACCAATGATCGTAAGGACAACCATGAGAATCTCATAGCTGGTCATGCGATCACCTCCGCTTCTGTACGACACGTTGCGGAGGCACCACCCTGCAGCCCTTCCTGCCTGCGGCCCTATTCTATCACAGATGGAACGCGGCCGCAACAAAGATATGCCTGTAAAAAGAAGCCCCCCGCGCTTGACAGCGAGGGGGGCGGTGTCGTACAATGTAGGCAGGAAGGTTGCTATCCTCCAGGGTGGAAAACCACCACAAGCGTCTGGGAAATCCCAAACCGCCGTTGTAGGCCTAACTACACGGCGGTTCGCTTTTACTTACGTCCTAAATGATAAGCTGTTAACAGCAAACCAATGATCGTAAGGACAACCATGAGAATCTCATAGCTAGTCATGCGATCACCTCCGCTTCTGTACGACGCGTTGCGGAGGCACCACCCTGCAGCCCTTCCTGTCTACGGCCTTATCCTATCATACAAAGACAAAGGCCGCAACCTGAATTGCGCTTACAGGCCCGCAAAGAGAAGCCCCTTCGCCGCATTGCTGACGGCGAAGGGGCTTTTCATTCCTTTGTTTGCGCCGGCCTTACAGCGCGAGGTCCGCGTACTCGAAGCGCGGGTGTCCGCCGCTCACGCGCACGATGCCGCTGACCTTGTCGGAGGCCACGTGCGAGGCGATGTAGCTGTACACGGGCATCACCGGGAACTCCTCGACCAGGATGTCCATGAGCTGCTTCGCGAGCTCCTCGCGGGCCGCGGGCTCGGTGGTCACCTGCAGGGTTTCGACCAGCTTGTTGTACTCGTCGTGAATCCAGCCGGCGGTGGTGTCGTCCGGCTTGTAGGCGCGGTAGAGGATGAACATGGCCAGCGGGTCGGAATAATCGACCGTGTAGCCGGTGAAGGCGATGTCGAAGTTCTTGTTGTCCAGCTCGTCCCAGTACACGCCGGATTCGTAGGTCGCGACCTCGACGTTCACGCCCAGATTGCTCAGCCACATGGCCTGCATGGCCTGCGCCACGTCAACCTCGCTCTGGTTCGGGCGCTGCACGATCTTGACGGACGGGAAGCCCTCGCCGTTCGGGTAACCGGCGTCCGCCAGCAGCTGCCGGGCGAGCTCCAGGTCTTCCGCAAAGGCGTCGCCGTTGACCTCGTGCCAGGTCTTGGTGGTGTCCGCCGCGTCCTTGATCGCGTAGGGGAAGAAGCTGTACAGCGCGGGCTCGCCGGTCTGGCGGATCGCGTCGCAGATGATCTCACGGTTGATCGCCAGCGAGAACGCCTTGCGCACGCGGGCGTCGTCGAACGGGGCCTTGGTGCAGTTGAAGTGGTAGTAGCGCAGGCCCTGCTTGGGCGAGGTGAAGAACAGGTCCGAATCGCGGTACTTGTCCAGCGCGTCGGTGTTCAGGCTCATCAGCACGTCGATTTCGCCGTTTTCAAAGGCGACCAGCGAGGCCTCGGGGGTGTCGATGAACACGTAGTTGATCGCGTCGATCTTCACGTGGTCGGCCCCGATGTAGTAGGGGTTCTTCACCATCTTGTAGTTGCTCTTGACGTTGAGCTCGGCGGGCATGAACGGGCCGTTGCACACGTAGGTTTCCGGCTTCTTCGTCCACTCCTGCAGGCCCTCGAAGGCCTCCACGGCCTCCTTCTTCACCGGGTAGTAGCTCGTGGAACCGGCGACCAGCTCCATGAACCACGGGGTCGGCACGTTGGTCTCCAGCACCAGGGTGCTCTCGTCCAGCGCCTTGACGCCGACCTCGGAAACGTCGCACTGGCCGGTGAAGTAGGCCTGCGCGTTCTTGATGTCGTACAGCGCGTAGGCGCCCTCGGCCGCGTTCTCCGGGTTCAGCGTGCGCAGGAAGGCGTACTCGAAGTCATACGCGGTCAGCTTCGAGCCGTCCGACCACTTGGCCTCCGGGTTCATCGTAAAGGTGAAGACGGTGGCGTCGTCGTTCACGGTGTAGCTCTCGGCCATGCCGGGAATGATCTGGCCGTTTGCGTCGTAGGTATAAAGGCCGGTGAACAGGTTCGTCATGACGAACGAGCCGTTGGAGTAGTCGTTCATCGTCGGGTCCATGCACTCCGGCTCGCCGGTCTGCACGGTGATGACCTTCTCCGCGTCGGCCAGCGCGCCCATCGCGGGCACACACAGCACCAGAACCATCAGCAGCGCGAGCAGTCTTCTCAATGAAATCAGCCTCCTTATTTAAATCAGACAATCCCGGACGGCAAGGGGCGCGAAAATGGGCGCTTCCTGCCGCAGGTTTTGCGCAATCCTGAAAGTTTGAACCTCAGATTGTGCAAATTTGCTTGCTAGTATCTTAGCAGAAAAGCATCCGTTTGTCAAAAACAAATTTTGAGGGCGCAGGAAAATGCGTTTTTGAAGGTCAGCAATATGTAGGCAATCCGTTTAAAATTTCGTTACCCTCTTGCCATTAGGGGGATTTCTTGTTATCATATCAACATCGCCTTTCAGGGAAATCGCGGGCTTATGCAAGTTTTTTTAATTCCTCCTGCATTTGCCGGCCGCTTCCCGTTCTCCCGCGCGGGAGATAGAGGAAAATTTGAAGCCGGAGCGCGTGCCGGCGGGTAAACGGCGCTTCCCCTGCCGCCCGGCGGGGCGGGGCGCGGATGGAGGTCAAGGACATGCTGCGTTACATCTTGAAGCGCCTGATGGCAGGCATCCTCACCATCTGGGTGATCATCACGATCACCTTTGTGCTGATGCATGCGGTGCCGGGCAACCCCTTTCAAATGAAGGAAGAGAACAAGACGCCGCCGGAGGTGATGGCGCGCCTGGAGCAGAAGTACGGGCTGGACAAACCGCTGTGGCAGCAATACCTGCGGTATCTGAGCGACATTCTGCACGGCGATTTCGGCATCTCGTTCAAGAAGGCGGACACCTCGGTCAACGAGATCATCGACCGAGGCTTCCCGGCGAGCGCCAAGGTGGGCGTCATCGCGGTGGTGGTCAGCGTCATCATGGGGCTGGCGCTGGGCATCGTGTCGGCGATCAAGCGGGGGAAGTGGATGGACTGGTTCTCGATGATCTTCGCGACCATCGGCATCTCCATTCCCGCGTTCGTGATCTCGGTGCTGATGCTCTACATCTTCTGTTATTATTGGAAGGTTCTCCCCTCGTTCGGGCTCACGAGCTGGAAGCACTTCATCCTGCCGGTGGCCTGTCTTGCCTTCAGCCCGACGGCGTACATCGCGCGGCTCACCCGCTCCTCGATGCTCGAGGTGATGCGGGCGGACTACATCCGCACCGCGCGCGCGAAGGGCATCAGCGAAAAGATGGTGATCCTGCGCCACGCGCTGCGCAACGCGATTCTGCCGGTGGTCACGTATCTGGGGCCGCTGGTCGCCTCGATGCTGACGGGCTCGTTCGTCGTGGAGCGGCTGTTCTCCATCCCGGGCATCGGCCGTGAGTACGTGGACGGCATCTCCAGCCGCGACTATTCGGTCATCCTGGGCATGACGGCGTTCTTCGGCATCTTCGTCATCGTGGCGAACCTGGTCGTGGACATCCTCTATGGCGTGATCGACCCGCGCGTGAAGCTGAACGACTAAGAGGAGGGGACGCGCTCCGCTGAGGCCAGGGGGGCCAGGGGGAGTTGCGATCCTCCCCCGGGGGGCCGCAGCCCCCCGAGAGGGGCCGCTTCAAGGGGGATAGGGGAGTCCAGAGGGGTCTAAGGGGGGAAATCGGAATCCCCCCTGACCCCTCTGGGCCCAGCGCAGCGCGTACCTGATGCGCATACCCTCGCGGCCTATTCCTTCCTTATATATCTCTCAATCTTTCAAGCTCTACACCTCATCATCCTAAGACAAGGCAGGTGCTCCATTTGGATACGCGAATTACCGATCCGACGCTAGACCCTTCCCTGTACCGGCCCATCGGCAGCGGGGAGCGCGACGCGGAGGCGCTCGCCCGTCCGAGCGTCTCGTACTGGAAGGACGTCTGGCTGCGCTATAAAAAGGACCCGCTGGCCATGTTCGGCATGGTGGTGATCGTGCTCATGACGCTGCTGGCGATCTTCGGGCCGATGCTCTCGCCCTACGGCTACGCCCAGCAGGACTACACCGCCATGAACCAGGGCCCGAGCCTGCAGCACCTGTGCGGCACGGACAAGTTCGGGCGCGACATCTTCACGCGCATCCTCTACGGCGCGCGCATTTCGCTGTCCATCGGCTTCGTGACGGCCTTCATCAACATGATTATCGGCGTGCTCTACGGCGGCATCGCGGGCTACCTCGGCGGCAAGGTCGACATGGTGATGATGCGCATCGTGGACATCATCATCGCGCTGCCCTCGCTCCTTTACATCATCCTCATCATGATGTTCCTGGGCTCCAACATGAAGTCGATCATCATCGCGATGTGCATCTCCTCCTGGGTGGGCACGGCGCGCGTGGTGCGCTCGCAGGTGGTGAGCCTCAAGCATCAGGAGTACGTGCTCGCGGGCCAGCTCGCGGGCGCGAACAACTGGCAGCTCCTCATCCGCCACCTGATTCCCAACTCCATGGGCCCGATCATCGTGACCGTGACCTTCCTGATCCCCTCCGCCATCTTCTCCGAGGCGTTCCTCTCCTTCCTGGGCATCGGCATTCAGGTGCCCATGGCCTCGTGGGGCAGCCTCGCCAACGACGCCATCCCCATGCTGCGCTCGCAGCCGTACCAGATGATCTTCCCGGTGCTCGCGATCAGCCTGACGATGTTCGCGCTCAACTTCATCGGCGACGGCCTGCGCGACGCGCTCGACCCCAAGCTCAAGAAATAAGCGGAAAGGCGGAGGAACATGGAACTACTTACGGTCAAAAACCTTCGCACGACCTTCCGCATTCAGGCGGGGCTCGTGCGCGCGGTGCGCGGCATCGACTTTCACGTGGACGCGGGCGAGGCCGTGGGCATCGTGGGCGAGAGCGGCTCGGGCAAGAGCGTGAGCATGCTGTCGGTCATGCACCTGCTGCCGGAAAACGCGGACATTCAGGCCGACGTGCTGAACTTCGACGGCCTGGACATGACGAAGGCGACGTACAGCGAGCTGCGCTCCATTCAGGGCAACCGGATGGGCATGATCTTTCAGGACCCGATGACGAGCCTGAACCCCCTGATGCCCATCGGGCGGCAGATCATGGAGCCGCTGCGGCTGCACAAGAAGATGTCCAGGGAAGAGGCCAAGGCCCGCACGCTGGAGCTTCTGCGCCTGGTGGAGATGCCCAGCCCCGAAAGCAGGCTCAAGCAGTACCCGCACGAGTTTTCGGGCGGCATGCGCCAGCGCGCGATGATCGCCATCGCCATCGCCTGCGACCCGAAGCTGGTGATCGCGGACGAGCCGACCACCGCGCTGGACGTGACGATTCAGGCGCAGATCCTGGAGCTTCTGCAATCGCTCAAGAAGAAGCTGAACACGTCCATCGTGATGATTACGCACGACCTGGGCGTCATCGCGAGCATGTGCAGCCGGATCGTGGTGATGTACGGCGGCATGATCGTGGAGGAGGGCACCGCGCGCGAAATCTTCTACGAGCCGCGGCATCCCTACACCTGGGGCCTGCTGCGCTCGATTCCCAAGGCCGCGGGCGGCGAAAAGAAGAAGCTGATCCCGATTCCCGGCACGCCGCCCGACCTGCTGATGCCCCCGCAGGGCTGTCCCTTCATGCCGCGCTGCCCGCACGCGATGGAGGTCTGCAAGCTGGCGGTGCCCGGGCATACCCGGCTTTCGGATACGCACGCCTGCGCGTGCCATCTGATGAGCCCGCTGGCGCCCAAGGTCGAGCGCGAGGAGGTGTAAGGACATGGCGGAAAGACCGATCGTGCAGGCGGTGAACCTGCAGAAGATATTCGACGTGGACAAGAAGTTCCTCACCGGCAAGAGCAGGCAGCTCAAGGCGGTGGACGGCGTGTCCTTCGACATCGCGCGCGGCGAGACGTTCGGGCTGGTGGGCGAGTCCGGCTGCGGCAAGACGACCGTGGGCCGCATGCTGGTGCGGCTGTACGAGCCGACGAACGGCAAGGTTCTCTTTGACGGCGAGGACATCTCGCACCTGTCGCCCAAGGAGCTGCTGCCCTACCGGCGGCGCATCCAGATGATCTTTCAGGACCCCTACGCGTCGCTGAACCCGCGCATGACGGTTTCGGACATCATTCAGGAGCCGCTGCTGATGAACCGGGACTTCTCCGCGAAGGACCGGGACGACCGCGCGCGCGAGCTGGTGGAGGTCGTGGGCCTCAAGCCCGACCATCTGGACCGCTACCCGCACGAGTTTTCCGGCGGCCAGCGCCAGCGCATCGGCATCGCCCGCGCGCTGGCGAACAGCCCGGAATTCATCGTCTGCGACGAGCCGATCAGCGCGCTGGACGTGTCGATCCAGGCGCAGGTCGTGAACATGCTCGAGGAGCTCCAGCAGAAGTTCGGGTTTTCGTACCTCTTCGTGTCGCACGACCTGTCGATGGTGCGCCACATCTCGCACCGCGTGGGGGTCATGTACCTGGGCCACATGGTGGAGATGGCGGACGTGGAGGAGCTGTACAGCAACATGCTGCACCCCTACACGCGCGCGCTGCTTTCGGCGGTGCCGATCGCGGACCCGGACCGCGCGGCGAAGGCGCAGCGCATCGTGCTTCAGGGCGACGTGCCCACGCCGATCGACCCGCCGAGCGGCTGCCCGTTCCGCACGCGCTGCCCGCTGGCGAGCGAGGCGTGCGCCGCGAGCCGCCCGGAGCTGCGCGACATGGGCGGCGGGCACGTGGTGGCGTGTCATAAGGCGTAACGGGGGCAAAGGGGGACTCCGTCCCCCTCCGCTGCCACCCCCTGGGGGACGGGGGTGCTCGGCCTGTCGCGCCTGCGGGCGCTCCCGGGCGGCCTCGGGTGCGGGTCCGCATTCCCCGGCCATCGGCCGGGGAATGCGCGCCTTCGCGCCGCGCATGTCGCCGCGAAGGATTGTATTTGGGGAGGCCGCGGCCTCCCCAAGCCCCACCGGGGCGCCGCCGCTTCGCTGGGCGCGGGCTGCGGGGTTACGGGGTAACGACCGGGTGCGCCTCGCTTCGCGGGCGCGGGCTGCGACGGGGGCTGCAATAACCACTTTCATTTTGGATTAGGCCATCCCGGCGGCAAGCTGCACCGGATCGGGAATTCCGCGCCGTGCCTGCCGCGTCCTGAAAAATCTTTTGGAGGCCATCGGCATGAACGCACCGTTTGTACGCCGGACGTGGATTGAGATCGACCTGGACACCCTCGTGAACAACTACAAAGAGGCAAAGCGCATGACCCGGCCGGGCGTGCGCTTTGCCTGCGTCGTCAAGTCCAACGCCTACGGGCATGGGCTGTACCGCGTGGCGCAGGCGCTACAGGCGGAGGGCGCGGATCTGTTCGCCGTCAGCTGCGTGCGCGAGGCGCTTTGCCTGCGGCGCGCGGGCATTCGCGCGGACGTGCTGGTGATGGGCCTGTGCGACGCGGAGCTGTGCCGGGATGCGGTGGAGGCGGGGCTGCTGCTCACCGTCGCCTCGCTCGCGGAGGGCGAGCGCCTCTCCGCCGCCGCGCAGGAGGCGGGCCGGCCCGCCCGCGTGCACGTCAAGGTGGACACGGGCTTTCACCGCCTGGGCTTTGAGGCGACGCCGCAGGCCGCGGACGAGATCGCGCGCCTGTCGCATCTTGCTGGCATCCGGGTCGAGGGGCTGTACTCGCACCTCGCGCTGATCGACCGGGAGCGCGACGCATACCAGCACGCGAACCTCCTGCGCATGCGCGCTTGGCTCGCGGAGCGGGGGGTGGAGGTCGCGGAGATGCACATCTGCGACAGCATCGGCATGATGCGCTACCCCGAATGGCAGCACGACATCGTGCGCGCGGGCGCGCTGCTGTTCGGCGTGCGCCCCGGCCACACGGAGGACATGCCGTTTGCGTGCGACCCGGCGCTGACGTTCAAGACGACGATCGCGCAGATTCACGACGTCGCGCCCGGCGAGCCGGTGGGCTACGACGACCGCGCCAACCTGACGCGCCCCTCGCGCATCGCGACGCTGTGCGCGGGCTACGGCGACGGCTACCCGCGCTGCATGGGCGGCGTGGCGGGCGTCGGCGTCCGCGGGCGGCTCGCGCCCGTCGTCGGGCTGGTCTGCATGGATCAGATGATGGCGGACGTGACAGACATCCCGGACGCCGCGCCCGGCGACGAGGTGACGCTGCTGGGCGGGATGATCCCCTTCGCGCAGTACGCGGACTGGGCAAACACCAACCGCAACGAGGCGATTTCCATCCTGAGCAAGCGCCCGCCGCGGGTATACTACCGGGCGGGACGGATCGCCTTCGTGGACGACGAGCTGACGCCCACGCTGTGAAGCGAGGTAGGGATTTCAAAGGGCGAAGCCCTTTCTGGCCATCGACTTTGTCGATGGCCTCGTGCAAAATGAAGGCTCATTTTGCACGAATGTTACGGGTGATGTTTTCCTCCGCAAATGCTGCGCATTTGACTACGGAAAACGCCCCGCCCGACCGGCAAAGCCGGTCGATACGATTTCCCATGAAGGGGAAGTCTCCCCTTCATGCATCCCCTTTAGCATTACGCGACTTATCGATAATATAAAGGGAGAGTCCCTTAAAAATCCCTTCCTGACGCTATGATAAGAGGTATTGACGATGGACTTACAGACATTGAAGGCCGAAGCGCTCGCGCTTCGCGAAGAAATCGTGCGGGATCGCCGCGCGCTGCACCGTCACCCGGAGCTGGGCGGCGAGGAGGAATGGACGCAGGCATACCTTTTGGAGCGCCTGCGGGGCATGGGCGTGGAGCCCGTGACCTACCCCGGGCAGCGGGGCGTCGTCGCCGTGATCGAGGGCGGTCTGCCCGGCCCGACCGTCGGCCTGCGCGCGGACATGGACGCCCTGCCCGTGCAGGAAGCGACCGGCCTTTCGTTCGCCTCCGAAATCCCCGGCCGCATGCACGCCTGCGGCCACGACGCGCACATGGCGATCCAGCTCGGCGCGGCGCGGCTGCTGCTCGCGCATCGCGCGGAGCTGCCCGGCCGGGTGAAGCTGCTCTTCGAGCACGCGGAGGAAACCTACGGCGGCGCGCAGGAGATGATCGCCGCGGGCTGCATGGAAAACCCGCGCGTGGACAGGATGCTGGGCCTGCACATGCTGCCCTCGCTCCCCGCGGGCAAGCTGCTGACCAAGCCCGGCCCGGTGAGCGGCAGCAGCACGGACGTGCGCATCGCGTTCACGGGGCGCGAGGGCCACGGCGCGTATCCGGAGCGGGGCGTGGACGCGATCCTGATCGCCGCGCAGGCGGTGGTAGCGCTGCAAAGCGTCGTCAGCAGGAACGTTTCGCCCCTGGACAGCGCCGTGCTGTCGCTGGGCACGATCGAGGGGGGCAAGGCATCCAACGTCGTGTGCGGCGAGGTGCGGCTGCACGGCACGCTGCGCACGCTGCGGGACGAGACGAAGGCGCTGTGCCGCGAGCGGGTGACGGCGATCTGCAAGGGCGTGGCCGAGAGCCTGGGCGGCGGGGCCAAGGTCACCTTTACCGACAGCTACGGCGCGCTGCAAAACGACCCGGCGCTGCACGCGCGCTTCGAGGAAGTGGCCAGGGCGCTGCTGGGCGCGGAAAACGTCGTGCAGCGCGATGCGCCGAGCCTGGGCGTGGAGAGCTTCAGCTTCTTCGTGCAGCGGGTGCCGGGCGTGTACTACGACCTGGGCTGCGGCGTGGGCTCGCCGCTGCACGCCTGCGACTTTTACGTGGACGAGGATTGCCTGCCGCTGGGCGCGGCGCTGCAGGCGGCGACGGCCTTTTCCTTTTTAACCCTCCCCGCGTAAGCAGAGGAAGAAATTCAAAAGGACAAATCCCCTTCGCAGAGGGGGCAAGGGGGGACGGCGTCCCCCCAAAAAAGCCTCCCCGCGTGAGCGAAGAAGGGATTCAAAAGGGCAAAGCCCTTTTGCAGGGGGGCAAGGGGGACAGCGTCCCCCCAAAGAGCTCCCCGCGTGAGCGAAGAAGGGATTCAAAAGGGCAAAGCCCTTTTGCAGGGGGGCAAGGGGGACAGCGTCCCCCTAAAACCCCGCACAGCCCCAAAGAATAAAGGAGGTTTCACCCATGAAGCAATTTTATCTTTCGGCGGACATCGAGGGCACCTGCGGCATCGCCCATTGGGACGAGACGGAGAAGGGCAAGGACGGCTACGAGCACTTCGCGAGGCAGATGTCGCGCGAGGTGGCAGCGGCCTGCGAGGGCATCCTCGCCGCGGGCGCGGAGGGTGTGCTCGTCAAGGACGCCCACGACAGCGCGCGCAATATCAACCCGGAGCTGCTGCCCGAGGCCGCGACGATCTTCCGCGGCTGGGGCCGCGACATGTTCGTCATGATGTCCGGCCTCACCGAAGCGCACGCGGGCGTCTTCTTCACCGGCTACCATAGCGCCGCGGGCGCGGACGGCAACCCCCTTTCCCATACCATGAACACCCAGAACAACGAGGTGCGCATCAACGGCATCCGCACCAGCGAGCTGTACATCAACAGCCTTACCGCCGCCATGCTCGGCGTCCCGGTCGTCATGGTCACCGGCGATCAGATGCTCTGCGACTTCATCAAGACGCAGAACCCCAACATCTACACCGTGCCCGTCAGCACCGGCGTGGGCAACGGCTCCGTCTCCATCCACCCGAACCTCGCCGTGCGCCGCATCCGCGAGACGGCCGAGGCCGCCGCGGCCGACTGCCTCGCAAACCCCGATAAGTTTATCTTCCCGCTGCCCGACCACTTCACCGTCGAGATCAACTTCAAGCAGCACTACCTCGCCCGCCGCGCCGCCTGCTATAAGGACGCCGTGCAGGTCGATTCCCGCACCGTGCGCTTCGACACCGACGCGTTCCTCGAAGCCCTGCGCTTCATCTTCTTCGTCATTTGATTGGATTTCAGGAATACAACATTTACTGTGTAAACATGAAAAGGAGGCGGCGCATATGACGAGCCCTCGCCCCGTCCGGCCGGGGGACTGCGTGCGCATCGTGGGCGTTTCCGGCGCGGTTCGCACGGCCATGGGCCAGAGCGTGGAGCGGGCGGCGGAGCGCGTCCGCTCGCTGGGCTTCCGCGTGCAGGTGGACGCTTCCGCGCACGCGCAATACGGCTACCTCTCCGGCACGGACCGGGAGCGGGCGGGGGCGCTGATGCGCGCCTTCACCGACCCGGGCGTGGACGCGGTGCTGTGCATGAAGGGCGGCTACGGCACGCCGCGCATCCTGGACCGGCTCGACTACGCGGCCATCCGCGAGAGCCGCCGCGCGTTCATCGGCTACAGCGACATCACGGCGCTGCACGCGGCGATTCAGGGCCGCGCGGGGCTGTGCACCTTTCACGGCCCCATGGCCGTCAGCGACGCGCTTTCGGACGACAAGCCGACGCGGGAAAGCCTGCTGCGCGCGCTGGCGGGGGAGGGCGGGCCCCTTCAAAACCCGGACGGCGCGCCGCTTGCCCGCCTGCGCGGCGGGCAAGGCCGGGGCGAGCTGGTGGGCGGCAACCTCTCGCTCGTCGCGGCCCTGACCGGCACGCCCTACGAGCTGGACACGCGCGGACGCATCCTCTTTCTGGAGGACATCGGGGAGAAGACCTACAGCGTGGACAGGCTGCTGACGCAGCTTCGCCTCGCGGGCAAGCTCTCCTGCTGCGCGGGCATCGTGCTCGGCCAGTTCACCGACTGCGAGGTGGAGTACCCGGATTACGGCCTGACGCTGCCCCAGGTGTTTGAGGATCTGCTGCCTCCGGACGTTCCGGCGGTGCGCGGCCTGACGGCGGGGCACTGCACCCCGAACCTGACGCTGCCGCTGGGCCGCGCGTGCGCCCTCGACGCGGACGCGGGCACGCTCACGGTCCTGTAACCGCAGCCGAAGGCGTTCTGTTTTTGATCCTATACGCATACGATATAAAAGGAAGAAACCGCGCTGCGCCGCTGCGCGTCTATCCTGTGGACGCCGTGGACGCGGCCCCTTTCAAAGCGCGCCGCAAATGTGAACGCACCATGGCAAAACCGTGTCGTTTTCAGTGAAAACGTTGCTTTGTCCTCCATTCCTTGTTATAATGGGGGATAAGGCGGCATGGGCCCCGGCCCGTTTGCCGCAGCGGAAAGGGATTCTTTGCAGGGGGCGTACCCCGCGCAAGAGTATTTGGAGGGAAAACCAAACATGAAGCACATTCGTATCATCCTGTGCTGTGTCCTGACCGTGGCGATGCTCGTCACGCTCACCGGATGCCAGCAGACCGCCCCCACGGCGACGCCGGAACCGACCGTGCAGGCGACCGAGGCCCCGACGGCGGAACCGACCGAGGCCCCGACGGAAGAGCCGACCGAAGCCCCGACGGAAGAGCCGACTGAGGCCCCGACGGAAGAGCCGACTGAGGCCCCGACGGAAGAGCCGACCGAGGCCCCGACGGAAGAGCCGACCGAGGCCCCGACGGAAGAGCCGACCGAAGCCCCGACCGCCGAGCCGACGGCGGAGCCCACCGCCGAACCGACGGCGGAACCGGCCGCTGAGCCTGCCGCGCTTACCGCGGAGGAGAGCGCCGAGCCCGTAGCGGATCCGACGGAAGAGCCGACCGAAGCCCCGACGGCGGAACCGACCGCTGAGCCGACGGCGGAGCCCACCGCCGAGCCGACGGAAGAGCCCGCGGCGACGCCTTCCGAGCCGCAGGACAGCGACGTCGTGGCCAAGGCGGGCGAGCTGACGCTCACCTACGGCGAGGCGCGCGAAGAGGTCGAAATGACCAAGACGCAGTACGCCGCGCTGATGGAGTATTACTACGGCCAGAGCATCGATACCGCTGACGAGGACTACCAGCGCTTCATCGCGGAGAACGTCGTGCAGGGCATCATGCAGCAGAAGGTGCTCCTGCAGAAGTTCGACGACCTGGGCCTTGCGATCACCGACGAGCGCATGGCGGAGATCGAAAAGCAGGCGCAGGCTGATTACGATTCCATGTACGAGCAGTACACCGAGATGTACAAGGCCCAGCTGGGTCTTGCGGGCGGGGAGGACGACGAGGCCGTCACCGCGCAGGTGAAGGAGAACGTCGAGGCGCTCTTTGCCGAGAATTCCTACACCGTCGAGAACCTCACGGAATCGGCCGTCGTCAGCGAAAAGCTGAACATGCTCTACGAGTACGCGACCCGCGACGTCACCGTGACCGACGAGGACGTGAAGGCCGCCTACGACCAGAAGATCGCCGAGGCGAAGGAGCTCTACGACGCCGACAAGGACCAGTTCCTCAACGACTACATGTCGGGCGCGGAGGTCGTCTACACGCCGGAAGGCATCCGCTTGATCCAGCACGTGCTGGTGATGAAGACGGACGATCCGGCGGAAGAGGAAGCGACGCCGTCCGACGCCACGCCGGAGGAAGCGACGCCGTCCGACGCCACGCCGGAGGAAGCGACGCCGTCCGACGCGGAGCTGTCCGGCCGCGCGAAGGCTGAAAAGGCCCTGGCGGAAATCGAGGGCGGCAAGGACTTCATGGAGGCCGTCGCCGCCTACGGCGAGGACGCGGGCATGGAGCAGGAGCTCCTGGCCCCAGGCTACCCGGTCTTCGCGGGCAGCGCGAGCTACGACCAGTCCTTCGTGGACAACGCCATGGCGCTGAAGAACGTCGGCGACGTGAGCGGCATCGTCGAGGCGTCCTACGGCTACCACATCCTGCGCTACGCGGCCGACCTGACCGCGGGCCCGGCGGACTTTGAGACGATGAAGGAAAGCCTCACCGCGAGCGTCACCGACACCAAGAAGTCCGACGCCTACAGCGCCGCCGAGCAGGCGTGGCTGGCGGAGTCCCCGGTGGAGCTCGTGAACATCGACGCCTTCATCACGGTGGAGGTCATCGCCCCCGCCGCGGAGCCGGAGCTGATCTTTAACCGCGTGACGGAGAGCATGCAGCTCCTTGACAAGCCCGAGGGCATCGCGATCGCGGACCTCGCGGCGGGCGTCACCATGAGCCAGGAAGGCAAGATCACCGTGGGCGGCAAGGAGTACGCCTACGTGACCGTGCTGGGCAGCAACCTGCAGGGCTACGTGGAAACCGCCACGCTCGAGACGATCACGAAGGACGAGGCCGAGGCGGACGTGACCGGCAAGGGCGTGACCCCCCTGACCCCGGACGCCGCCGAAAAGCTGCCCCTCTTCACCATCGTGATGAACGACGGCAGCGTCATCTACGGCGAGCTGTACCCCGAGACCGCGCCCCAGAGCGTCGGCAACTTCATCGCCCTGGCGAACAATGAGTATTACAACGGGCTTAAGTTCCACCGCGTCATCGCCGGCTTCATGATTCAGGGCGGCGACCCGGACGGCGACGGCACCGGCGGCCCGGGCTACGCCATCAAGGGCGAGTTCTCCAACAACGGCGTGGAAAACCCCATCTCCCACGAGCGCGGGGTGCTCTCCATGGCGCGTTCCACCAATAACGACTCCGCGGGCTCGCAGTTCTTCATCTGCCATGCGGATTCCACGCATCTGGACGGCCAGTACGCCGCTTTCGGCCGCGTGCTCGAGGGCATGGACACGGTGGACGTGATCGCTTCCACCTCGACGGACGCCGCCAACGCGCCCAAGACCGAGCAGGTCATGAAGCTCGTGCACGTGGAAACCTACGGCACGGAGTACCCGTTCGACAAGATCGTCGATTGACCTTCGGAGAAGACCCCAAGCGCTCCGCCCGTTCGGGCGGGGCGTTTTGCCGTCCTGGCGGTTCATATATATGAACCGCGTTTTGCAATCCATATAAAGAAAACCTATAAGTTTGCAGAAAGTAAACCCTATTGAATTGACGGGTTCTGGAAAGTGTGATAGATTCTAGCAAGGAAGAGCGGCCGTCGCCCGCCGCATCGAATCGTCGTGAAGGATGTGATTCCCCGTGAAAAGGACCCGTACGCTCGCGTTTTCCAACCTGGCCGGTGCGATCCTCTTTCTGTGCCTCGGCATCTGGGCGTTTGTGCAGACGCTGGGCTTTGCGCAGGTAAAGGGCACCTACGTGCAGCCCGCGCTGTTCCCGCAGATCATGATCGCGGGCCTGGTAATCTTCTCAGCCGCGCTGCTGGTGCAGTCCATCGTGAAGCTGAAGACCATGGGCGAGAGCGACCCGCTGGCCGCGCCCGCCGCCACGCTGAACTTTTTGAAGGACAAGGGCGTGCTCTACGCGCTGGTCGTCATCCTGCTGTGCGTCTTGTTCGTGGCGCTGTTCAAGCCGCTGGGCTACGTCATCTGCTCGGCCGCCGTCTCGTTCGTCATCATGGTCATGATCGGCAAGCGCAACTGGGTGCAGATGGCGCTGGTGTCGGTGCTGGTGCCGCTGCTGATGTGGTTTGTGTTCTACAAGGTGCTGACCGTGAACATCCCCATGGGCCCGCTGAAGGTATTGGCGGAGCTCGTGGACAAAATTTAAGAAGGGGGGCGGTCTTGTGGATTGGAGTTTGCTCTTTCAAAGCTACGGGGCGGTGTTCGGGAACATTCAGGTGATCCTGATGACGCTGCTGGGCGCTGCGGGCGGCATCCTGCTGGGTGCGATACCGGGAATGACGGCGACGATGGGCGTGGCGCTGCTGATCCCGTTCTCGTTCGGCATGGACCTGATTCCCTCCATCGGCCTGCTGCTG
Organism: Beduinella massiliensis; assembly: GCF_900199405.1. Classification (NCBI taxonomy): domain Bacteria; kingdom Bacillati; phylum Bacillota; class Clostridia; order Eubacteriales; family Beduinellaceae; genus Beduinella; species Beduinella massiliensis. The sequence goes on along the minus strand of NZ_LT963428.1, from coordinate 46,997 downwards.
GGCATCTACTGCGGCGGCATGTACGGCGGGTCGATCTCCGCCATCCTCATCCACGCGCCGGGCACCCCGGCCGCGGCGGCGACCGTGCTCGACGGCTATCCCATGGCCCAGAAGGGCGAGGCCGGCCGCGCGCTCTCCATCGCGATGTTCGCCTCCTTCTGCGGCGGCGTCATCGGCGCGCTGGTGATGACGTTCCTCTCCCCGACGATCGCGGGCATGGCGATGTCGTTCGGTCCGGGCGAGATGTTCATGCTGGCGGTGTTCGGGCTGTCGGTCATCATCGCGATCTCGGGCAAGTCGATCTCCAAGGGCCTGGTGAGCGCGTTCTTCGGCATGCTGCTGTGCACGGTGGGCCTGGACCCGACGAACGGCATCCCGCGGTTCATCACGTACAAGCAGACGGGCCTGCTGGAAGGGTTCCAGTTCATCCCGACGCTGATCGGCCTGTTCGCGGTGGCGGAGGTGTTCGGGGGCATCGAGCGGATCGTGAACGGCGAGGAGAAGCAGGAACGCTCGAACGAGAAGATCACGAACGTGCTGCCGGGGCTCTCCGACATTCGGGTGATCTGGAAGAACATCCTGGCGGGCGGCCTGATTGGCACGTTCATCGGGGCGATTCCGGGCGCGGGCGGGGACATCGCGGTGTTCGTCTCCTACGGCGCGAGCAAGAGCGCGAGCAAGAACCCGGAGCTTTACGGCACGGGCATTCCGCAGGGCGTGGCGGCGACGGAATCCGCGAACAACGGCTGCTCCGGCGGGGCGATGATCCCGCTGCTGTCGCTGGGCGTGCCGGGGGACTCGGTGACGGCGATCCTGCTGGGCGCGTTCATCATGAAGGGCATCCAGCCGGGCCCGATGATGTACATCACGGAGCTGCCGACGGTGTACCGCGTGTTCGCGGCGCTGATGATGGCGAACCTGGCGATGCTGCTGATCGGCTGCCTGGGCGTGCGGTTCTTCGCAAAGATCGTGTCGGTGGAAAAGAAGCTGCTGATGCCGGTCATCCTGGTCGTCTCCCTGCTCGGCGCGTTTTCCATCAACAAGAACGTGTTCGACGTCGGCGTGGCGGTGGCGTTCGGCCTGATCGGGTACCTGATGAACAAGTACGAGTTCCCGCTCTCGCCGATTCTGCTGGCGCTGATCCTGGGGCCGATGTGCGAAAAGAACTTCGTGCGCTTCATGAACATCCAGAAGGGGAACTTCGGGGCGATCTTCACCTCGCCCATCGCGGTGGTGTTCATCGTGTTGGCGCTGGGCTCGATCATCTTCTCGGTGTTCAACCAGCGGAAGATCAATAAGCGCGCGGCCGAAGACGGCGCGGGCGCGAAGGCGTAAGCCAAAGGGCCGCCAGGCCGCATTTTCGCGGCGGGCGGCCCTTTTCGTCCTTCTTCGCGGGTTTTGGGGAAATCGACAGCAATCGTTCATATATACGAACGCAATTTCAAAAAATAAAGAAATTTTAATAGAAGTATGCAGAAAATGACTTTTTGAGGAAAAAAAGGATTGACGTTATACGTAATATGTGATAAATTTTAACAAGAGAAACCTGTATACGCTCTTGACGGGCCCAGCGGGTTTCAAACATGGAGGAGGTCATTTCCCATGAACAAGTTTGCCAAGATTCTGGCCCTTGCGATCGCCCTCACGATGCTCTTTGGCGTGAGCGTGACCGCGTCCGCGGCTGATTACCCGACCAAGGGCATCAGCGTCATCTGCCCGTGGGGTGCCGGCGGCGGCACCGACGCCTGCCTGCGCGCTTTCTGCGCGGCGATGGAGAAGTCCCTGGGCCAGACCCTCACGGTGGACAACCGCACCGGCGGCGGCGGAATCATCGGCCACCAGGCGATTGCGGATGCCGATCCCGACGGCTACACGATCGGCATGATCACGTTCGAGCTGTCCGTGTACAAGAACCAGGGCGTCTCGGACCTGACGTATGAAAGCTACGAGCCGCTTTGCCGCGTCAACACCGACGCCGCGACGGTCACCGTCAACGCGAAGTGGGCGGCCGCCAACGGCATCACGGATCTGAAGAGCTACATCGAGTACTGCAAGGCCCATCCGGGCGAAGTGCGCATGGGCGGTTCTTCCAACGCCTCCGTCTGGCACATCGCGGGCGGCTACCTGATGAGCGCCGCGGACATCGACATTCAGATGATCACCTATCAGGAAGGCGCCGCGCTGGCCGTGCAGAACGCTGCCGGCGGCTTCATCGAGGGCGTGACGGTTTCCCTGGCGGAAGCCCGCTCCTTCGTCGAGTCCGGCGACCTGATCTGCCTGGGCGTCATGGATACCGCGCCGGCGACCGTCAAGGTCGGCGATGCGGAGATGACGATCCCGACCTGCATCGAGCAGGGCTACGACATCACCTACTTCACGCAGCGCGGCATGGCCGTGCCCAAGGGCGTGGACGCTGAGGTCAAGGCGACGCTGGTGAAGGCCTGCGAAGAGGCGGTCGTCGATCCCGACTTCGTGGAGTTCATGAAGAACAACGGCCAGACCATCGCCTACCAGAACGCCGAGGAGTACACCGCGTTCCTCGCGCAGAGCTTCGTCGATGTTGGCGCGGCGATGGAGGTTCTGGGCCTGTAATCCCCAAAGGACCGCAGACGCGGCCAAGGCAGCCCCGGGATGGGCGGGTTCACGCCTGCCCATCCCAGAGGATCGACAAAGCGTCGTCCTGTAAGCGGGGATGCGTGAAGGGGAAGCCTTCCCCTTCCTATGAAATCGTAACCCGTGACCTTCGTGCAAAGTTTTCATTTTGCACGAGGCCGTCGGCAAGGCCGACGGCCAGAAGATGGGCAGGCCAATGCCTGCCCATCTTTTGTGGCGGAAAACCTCATTCTACATGTTCAGGTAAGGATGTGATTCATCGTGAGGAGGAAGACCCAGACCCAGGCGTTTTCCAACCTGATCGGCGCCCTGCTCTTCCTGGCAATCGGCATCTGGGCGCTCGTGCAGACCTTCAGCTTCGGGGAAATGAAGAACACCTACGTGCAGCCCGCGATGTTCCCGCAGATCATGATCGCGGGCATGCTGATCTTTTCGGCCGTGCTGCTGGTGCAGTCCATCGTGAAGCTGAAGACCATGGGCGAGGGCGACCCGCTGGCCGCGCCCGCCGCGAGCATCAACTTCGTCAAGAACAAGGGCGTGCTCTACGCGCTGATCGTCATCCTGCTGTGCGCGGGGTTCGTGGCGCTGTTCAAGCCGCTGGGCTACGTCATCTGCTCGGCCGTCGTTTCATTCGTCATCATGGTCATGATCGGCAAGCGCAACTGGGTGCAGATGGTGCTGGTGTCGGTGCTGGTGCCGCTGCTGATGTGGTTTGTGTTCTACAAGGTGCTGACCGTGAACATCCCCATGGGCCCGCTGAAGGTATTGGCGGAGCTCGTGGACAAAATTTAAGAAGGGGGGCGGTCTTGTGGATTGGAGTTTGCTCTTTCAAAGCTACGGGGCGGTGTTCGGGAACATTCAGGTGATCCTGATGACGCTGCTGGGCGCTGCGGGCGGCATCCTGCTGGGTGCGATACCGGGAATGACGGCGACGATGGGCGTGGCGCTGCTGATCCCGTTCTCGTTCGGCATGGACCTGATTCCCTCCATCGGCCTGCTGCTGGGCATCTACTGCGGCGGCATGTACGGCGGGTCGATCTCCGCCATCCTCATCCACGCGCCGGGCACTCCGGCCGCGGCGGCGACGCTGCTGGACGGATACCCGATGTGCCAGAAGGGACAGGCGGGACGCGCGCTCTCCATCGCGATGTTTTCCTCCTTCTGCGGCGGCATCATCGGCGCGCTGGTGATGACGTTCCTCTCCCCGACGATCGCGGGCATGGCGATGTCGTTCGGCCCGGGCGAGATGTTCATGCTGGCGGTGTTCGGACTGTCGGTCATCATCGCGATCTCGGGCAAGTCGATCTCCAAGGGCCTGGTGAGCGCGTTCTTCGGCATGCTGCTGTGCACGGTGGGCCTGGACCCGACGAACGGCATCCCGCGGTTCATCACGTACAAGCAGACGGGCCTGCTGGAAGGGTTCCAGTTCATCCCGACGCTGATCGGCCTGTTCGCGGTGGCGGAGGTGTTCGGGGGCATCGAGCGGATCGTGAACGGCGAGGAGAAGCAGGAGCAGTCGCACGAGAAGATCACGAACGTGCTGCCGGGGCTCTCCGACATTCGGGCGATCTGGAAGAACATCCTGGCGGGCGGCCTGATCGGAACCTTCATCGGGGCGATCCCGGGCGCGGGCGGAGACATCGCGGTGTTCGTGTCCTACGGCGCGAGCAAGAGCGCGAGCAAGAACCCGGAGCTTTACGGCACGGGCATTCCGCAGGGCGTGGCGGCGACGGAATCCGCGAACAACGGCTGCTCCGGCGGGGCGATGATCCCGCTGCTGTCGCTGGGCGTGCCGGGGGATTCGGTGACGGCGATCCTGCTGGGCGCGTTCATCATGAAGGGCATCCAGCCGGGCCCGATGATGTACGTCACGGAGCTGCCGACGGTGTACCGCGTGTTCGCGGCGCTGATGATGGCGAACCTGGCGATGCTGCTGATCGGCTGCCTGGGCGTGCGGTTCTTCGCGAAGATCGTGTCGGTGGAAAAGAAGCTGCTGATGCCGATCATCCTGATCGTCTCCCTGCTGGGCTCGTTCTCGATCAACAAGAACGTGTTCGACGTGGGCGTGACGGTGGCGTTCGGCCTGATCGGATACCTGATGAACAAGTACGAGTTCCCGCTCTCGCCGATCCTGCTGGCGCTGATCCTGGGGCCGATGTGCGAAAAGAACTTCGTGCGCTTCATGAACATCCAGAAGGGGAACTTCGGGGCGATCTTCACCTCGCCCATCGCGGTGGTGTTCATCGTGCTGGCGCTGGGCTCGATCATCTTCTCGGTGTTCAACCAACGCAAGATCAATAAGCGCGCGGCCGCAAACGGCGCGGGCGCGAAGGCGTAAGACGCGGCCTCAAACGGGACGCTCGACGGGGCCCGGAGGGGATGGACGGATGACGGCATTCCCCCTTCATGAAAAGCGGATTTTTTCGACCTATGGCGTTGGGAGCATTGTCTCCCAACGTCTCTTTCACATAGAATAAGAAAGGGAAAGCATGGAAATACTCAAATCACTGCTCATCAGCGAGGTCTTCTTTCCCCTGCGCGCGGACGAGGGGGCGCAGCTTGACGCCGTCGCCCGCGTGCTGGACAGCGGGTTTTACGGCCGGGTGGAGGTGGGCGCGCTCGCCTCGCCCGAAAACCGCCGCCGCCTGCGCGCGCTCGTGAAGTCGCACGGCGCGAAGCTCACGCTCTGGACCATCCCCACGATGACGGCCGAGGGCCTTAGCCTCTCCACCCCGGACGCGGCCCTGCGCGCGCACACGGTCGCCCGCCTGCGCACCCTCGTGGACGAGGCGGCGGAGTGCGGGGCGGAGCTCATCGGCATCCCCAGCGGCGCGGACGTGGGCCCGGCGCTGCGCGAGGACGCGAAGCGCTATCTGTGCGATTCCCTCGCCGCCCTGCAGGCGCAGATGGCGGGCTACCCGGACGCCGCGCTGCTCATCGAACCCCTGGACCGCGAGGTGCACAAGCGCCAGCTCATCGGCCCCATGGAGGAGGCGGTGGCGCTGACGCAGGCCGTGCGCGCGGCGGGCGTGCCGCTCTACATCTGCTGGGACAGCGCGCACGAGGCGCTAGGCGGGGCCGACCTGCTCCGGTCCTTCGCGCTCGCCGCGCCGTACATGGCGCAGTTTCACCTGTGCAACGCGGTGCTCGACCCCGCTTCGCCCCTCTACGGCGATTACCACCTGCCGGTGGGCGCCGCCCCGGGCTTTGAGAGCGCGGGCTACCTCACGCTTCAAACGGCGGCCGAATTGCTGCGCGCGGCGAGGGAACACGGCGGTTCGTCGGGCAGGCAGCTTTCCGTCACGGTCGAAATCAGGACGCCGGAGGACGGCGACGGGTTCGCGACCGAGGCGGTCGTCCGCGACTTTTTACAGGCGGCCTTTGCGCGCGCCTGAAGAGGGTTCCAAGCCTATCAAAGCGAGAAGGAGAAAACCGCATGCAAATCGAAAAGAAGGTTCTTTGCAGTCTGGAGCAGCCCTATTCGGTCAGCCCCTTTACCTATGAAGGGGAGGCCTGCTGCCTCGCCGCCTCCGAAGGGGTGGACGGCCCGTGCTGCATCCTGACCGCGCAGGGCCCCGTCACGCTGCGCGGCGCGCTGGCGGGCGGGTGCATGAACCTCGTCGCCGTGCCGGAGTGCGAGAACACGTTCCTCACCATCCAGCGCTTTTATCCCGTCTTCAAGTCCGAGGGGGCGCAGGTCGTGCTCGTGCGCGTGGGCAAGAGGAACGCGGACGGCACCGCGGATTGCGAGGTCACGAAGCTCTGCGACCTGCCGTTCGCGCACCGCATCGCCCTGTGCGGCGAGCCGGGCAGCCGCTATCTGGTCGCGGGCGTGCTCTGCCGCGCCAAGGCGTTTACCGGCGACTGGTCGCAGCCGGGCTACGTCGCGGCCTTCCCGCTCGACGTGCGTGCGGGCACGGTGGGGGAGATGGAGATGATCCTGGATACGCTCCACAAAAACCACGGCCTGTCCGTGCAGCCGCAGAGCGGCCCCTACGAGCTGATCGTCAGCGGCGAGGAGGGCGTCTTTGCCGTCTCGCACGAGGGAGGCGTCTGGAAGACCGCGTGCATCCTGCCGCAGGAGACGAGCGACGTGTGCATGACCGACCTGGAGGGCGACGGCGGGAGCGACCTTCTGACCATTCAGGGCTTCCACGGCAGCGCGTTCAACGTATGGGGGCGCGAGGACGGCGGCTGGCAGAAGATTTACACGCACCCGCTCGCCTTCGGCCACGTGCTCTGGTGCGGGCGCATCGGCCGGTGCATGTGCGCGCTGTCCGGCAGCCGCCTGGGCGACAAGGAGCTGACGCTGCACGTCTTCTACCGCGCCCATGGCCGCATCGGCCAGGAGGAATCGACCGTGCTGGACGCGCCCTGCGCGCCCACGCAGGTGGCCGTGCAGCCCATCGAGGGCGGCGCGCGCATTTACGCCGCGAACACCGAGCAGGGCGAGATCGCCTGCTACACGGTGACGCACCTCCAATGACGCGGCCGCGGCGAGAAAGAAGAGCGGAATGAACGAGGCGCCGGGCGCTTCCTGCGATGGCAGGATGCGCCCGGCGCCTTTTCTTTGCGGCCAAAAGTCGGGTTTGCGTGCCCAGCGTCCGCGCCGTACAGGAACATCGCCTGCGCGTGCAGGAAGAGAAGCTCGCCGGCCATGGGCCCTCCTTTACAGCAGCGCGTACAGCTCGCGCAGCATGGCCTGTATGTCCAGGGGCTTGACGAGATAGCCCGTCATGCCCGCCTGCCGCGCGAGCGCGCGGTCCTCGTCGAAGGCGTTTGCGGTCATCGCGAAGATGGGCACGGACTTCGCGTCCGGGCGGTCGAGCGCGCGGATGGCGCGCGTGGCCTCCAAGCCGTCCATCACGGGCATGCGGATGTCCATCAGGATGGCGAGGTAGCGGCCCTCGGGCGCGGCGGCGAAGGCCGTAAGCGCCGCCCGCCCGTTCGGGGCGGCGTCCACCGCAAGGCCGTGCATCTCCAGAAGGGAGCGGGCGATTTCGAGGTTGAGCTCGTTGTCCTCCACGAGCAGCACGCGCTGCCCGGAAAAGCTTTGCGCGTCGAGCGTTTGCGCGGCCGCCGGGCGGCGGGGGAGCGTCAGGTGCGTGAACGTCTCGCACACGGTCGTGCGCAGCAGGGGCTTGGCGATGAAGCAGTCCGCGCCCGCCGCGCGCGCCTCTTCCTCGATGCCGCTCCAGTCGTAGGCGGAGATGATGATGATCGTCGTCTCCGGCCCCACGAGGCGGCGGATGGCGCGCGTCGTCTCCACGCCGTCCATGTCCGGCATGCGCCAGTCGATCATGGCGATGTCGAAGGCCTCGCCGTGCGAGGCGGCGTCCTGCACCGCGCGGACGGCCTTTTTCCCGCTGTCCACGTACAGCGTGTGCGCGCCGATGTCCGCAAGGATGGCGCAGGCCTGCTCGCCCACCACCTCGTCGTCGTCCACGACCAGCACGCCCAGGCCGTGCAGCAGCTCGCGCTGCTTGCGCGCGTTTTCCGCCGCCGCGTCCTCGTGCGTCAGGCCCAGGGGCACGCTGAACGTGAAGGTGGAGCCCTCGCCCTGGCGGCTCTTCACGGAGATCTCGCCGCCCATGAGCTGCACGAGGTTGTAGACGATGGAGAGCCCCAGGCCGCTTCCGACGTTGTTGCGGGCGCGCTCCGACGTCTCCTGCTCGAACGGCTGGAAGATGCGCTCCATGAACGCCTCCGACATGCCGATGCCCGTGTCCGACACGCAAAAGCGCAGGCTGGCGAAGCCGTTTTGGCGGTGCCCCTCCGCGATGTCCACGACGATGGAGCCCCCGGGATGCGTGAACTTCATGGCGTTTGACAGCAGGTTCATCAAAATCTGCTTGAGGCGCAGCGCGTCCCCGACGTAGAAGCGGTCCAGCGGCTCGTGCACGTGCTCCTCAAAGCGCAGGGAGCGCTCGAGCATCTGGGGGAAGAGGATCGTGTTGAGGTCCTGCGTGAACTCGGAAAAGTCGAAGCGCTCGCGGACGATGCTCATCTTGCCCGTCTCGATCTTCGACATGTCCAGGATGTCGTTGATGAGCGAGAGCAGGTAGCGCGAGGAGGCGTCGATCTTCTGGAAGCAGTCGCGCACGCGGGCCTCGTCCCCGAGCTTTAGCTGGCTGATGGTGCTCATGCCGATGATGGCGTTCATTGGGGTGCGGATGTCGTGGCTCATGCGCGAGAGGAAGTCGCTCTTGGCTTCGTTGGCCGCCCGGGCGGAGGCCAGCGCGTCGCGCAGCAGCAGCTCCTGGCGGGCCTGCTCCGCGCGCTGGCTGTCCAGCAGCTTCACCAGCTCGATGGCCAGCACGTCCGTGCCCACCGGGTTGTCCACGTAGATGAGGTGGATGGAGATCCAGTGGTATTCGCCGTCCATGCCCCGCTGCTGAACCTCCAGGTAGATTTCGCGCTCGCCGCTCGCGAAGCGGCGCAGGATGCCCTCGCGCGAGAAGGCGCCCGTGAAGGCCTCGCGGTAGGCGGGGGTGACGTCCTGGGACGAGCGGCGCACCAGCTCCTCGAAGGAGCCGCCCTGCGCGTCGATGTAGGCCGGCATCTCGTCTCCGAAGCAGCTATACGTGTCCCGCGTCAGGTTGACGCTCAGGATGAGCGGGTAGGCGGTGTAGATCGCCGCGCGCAGCGAGCGGTTTTCGATCAGCTGCTCGCGCTGACGGGCGATTTGCAGCCTGCGGGTCTCGGTGACGTCGGTGAACACCGCCTGAATGACGTCCTCGCCGTCGGCGCTCAGCAGCCGCTGCATGACCACGCTGATGTAGGCGGTTTCGCCCGATTGCAGGCGGCATTCGCGCGTGTAGTTGATGGGCTCTCCGTCCAGAATCAGCGAGGCGATGCGCGCCTCCACCTGCTCGCGCTCGGACGCGAGCACCAGCTCCAGCGGCGTGCTGACCGCCTCGCGGTACGCGGCCTCGGAGGGAAAGCCGTAGAACTGCCAGGTCGTGCGGTTGAGGCTGACGATGCGGTGGCTTTTGTCGGGCGTGAACTGCAGGATGCCGCAGGGCACGGTGTCGTACAGCCGGGAGAGGAAGCGCGCCTGACGCTGCACCTCCAGGTTCGCGCGCTCGGCGCGCAGCTCCTGCTGCTTGCGCTCGGTGATGTCGTAGATGAAGCAGTAGAGCACCTGCGAGCCGTCCGGGTCGGCGGCGCGCTTGCCCACGTCGCCCACCCAGATGACCTGGCCGTCCTGCCTGCGCACGCGGTATTCCGCGTAGTAGGAATCGCCCGCGGCAAACGCCTTTTCCACCTGCTCGAACATGGGCGCGTAATCCTCCTGAAGGATAAAGCCCCGGCAGCTTCCGCAGCTCTTCGCGTAGTCGTCCGAGTCCTCAAAGCCCAGCAGCGTGCACAGGCTGGGGCTGACCCAAAGCGTGGTGAAGTCCTCGTCGATCCGGCAGATCTGCATGCCGCCGGGGAGCTGCGAGAGCATCAGGTCCACCTCGCGCTCCTTTTGGGCGAGCTGCGACTGGAGATGCTCGTACGCCTCGCGCCCGAACTGCACGGGGAAGAGCTCGTCCGCGCCGAGCGCTGCGTAGGACACGGAGTTGTGGATGTGCGCGGTCTTCAGGCGGCCGTCCACCCGCTGAAAGATGAACGTGACGCGCTGATGCGTATGAAAGTAAAGGCCCGTCTCCGGACGGGGCTGGATAAAGCTTTCTCCCTCGCACAGGTAGACGCCCGCGCCAAGCTCGCGCGAGACGTAGCGCTCCCGCGTCATGAGGCAGGGCGCGAGGTCGCCCTTTCCTTCGCGAAAACAGGCGGCGACGGCCTGCGCCCCCTCCGCCTTTTGATTTTCACCGGCGCCGAACCACACGATGTCCGGCGTAAAGGTGGAAATCAGAAATTCCACGTCGGACTCACAGAAATAGCGCGTCAATATCAGGCGCGCGAAGTCTTCCACTTCGCGGCGTGTCGCTTCCTCCATACGGCCCCACTCCTCGTCTTCGCGCCCGCGCAGGGGCAAAATGGGTTACAGACCATTATATCACAGCTACGATTTTTTTACCATAGCGCGAAAGGCCGGAATCCGCGTTGAAAGGGGACGCGGTGGAGGAGGATGCCCGTACTTTTCCCAAACCGGCGCATGATGTGGAGCGTATGTGGAGACATAACGCCGATAATTACGATGAAATGGAGGGAAAATGCAAATTTTGAGCGGCTGCGAGCGGAAAGGGGAGGCCAGGCGCCTCGGAGGCTGTGGTATACTATAGCAGATAAAACCTTTGCGCCAAAAGACGGGCGAAAAGCGCGCGCAGGGTGTATACTGAGCGCACGGGAGGGAACGGCATGGATTGGGCAGGGCGGATGAACCGGGTGATGGACTACGTGGAGGAAAACCTTTCGGAACCCCTGCGCGGGGAGGAAATCAGCCGCATCGCCGCGTGCGCGTTCGCGACGTTTCAGGCGTCGTTTGCGCAGGTCGCGGGCATTCCGTTTTCGGAGTACGTGCGCAGGCGGCGGCTGACGCTGGCGGCATACGACCTGCAGAACACGGACGAGAGCGTGCTGGACATCGCGCTCAAGTACGGCTACAGTTCTGCGGACGCCTTCCGCGTGGCGTTCCGGCGGCTGCACGGCGCGGCGCCTACGCAGGTGCGCGCGCCCGGAACGCCGCTCACCTTTTACTGCAAGCTGACCTTTGAACTGACGGTGAGGGGGATTGAGCAGATGGAGTACGCCATTTTGGAAAAGGGGCCGTTTCGGGTGATGGGCGTTCGGCGCACCACGCCCTACGGCGGGGGCACGTGGGCCGTCGTGAAGGCGGACGGCAGCGGCGAGCGCGTGCGCGCGGTCAGCGGCCGCTTCTTCGACCTGGGGCTGTGCTTCGGCTTCGGGCCGGACGGCAGCAACGATTACATGTGCGCCGTGGAATGGGCGGGCGAGGCGCAGCCGGGCTTTGAAATCTACGACTACCCGGCGGCGACGTGGCTGCGCTTTTCCGCGCGGGGAAGGATCTCCGCGGGCACGCTGGGCGAGGTCTGGCGGCGCGTCAACGGCGAGTTCCTGCCGCAGAGCCGCTATGAAAAGAGCGGCCTTGCGACCATCGAACGCTACGTGACCTGGGACGAGGCGGCGGACTTGTGCGACGTGGAAATCCTCATCCCCGTGCGGGTAAGGGACGCGGGGGATGGAGCCACAGCGCCGTGACGCGGACGCGCGCCGTCCAACGAAAATCCGGCAAAAGAGCGCATCAGGGAAAACCTGACACGCTCTTTTTCGTATACGCTCTTGCGGCGGGCTCATCTCATTTGTATCGGATTTTTTTCCCTGCTACATAGTGATCATGCGTGATATAGTCGAAAGACAGCGTAAAATGGTTCGACTCTGCCGGTAGATTGAAGGAGGAGCAGAAATCACACATCTTGAACAACTCGGCAAATAGAACCGCTGCGAAATGATTATAATAACGCCAGCATAGATAGAGGTTTACTGTAATCGCATGCTGGTTCTGTATAATGTCTGCGTCAATTTTATATCTTCTGGATAGTGTTTTCGCGAGTGATATAAACTGTTTACGACCTTTTCTTTTTTTCTTTATTTCTACAAATACGGACTTATGCTCGTATTCGTCGGCCACTTTTTGAAGTATCGTCTTGAATTTGATTTTTTCCTCCGGCGTCAATGTGGCAGGCTCGTTCTGAAAGGCTTCTTCTATGTCGTCTTCAGACGGATAACGCTTTGTGTAAATTATTCTTTCGTACATTACGGCCTCCAATAAATGAGCAGAAGACGTGGTTTCTGTTTAAAAAATACATCAAATCAATTATATCTAATTTAACTGGATACGTCAACATAAATTAATGAACAGACAGAATAATAGAAGGGAGTGCATATAGTAGAATTAGATAACAGGAATTGAGGGTGGTGTAAGCGATGGAAAGGGACGCCCGGAAGGACGTATTTGCGAAGCGGCTGGCTGCGTTGCGTGAGAGCAAGGGCGTTTCTGCGCGGGATATGAGCCTAACCCTCGGTCAAAGCCCAGGCTACATCAATAACATCGAAACCTGCGTCAACTATCCTTCCATGGCCGTCTTCTTCTGCATCTGCGATTATCTCGGCATCACGCCGAAGGAGTTTTTCGACACAGAGCTCGACGCCCCTGCAAAGGTTCATGAGCTTCTAAACACCGTCCAAGGGTTAAGTGGAGGACAGATAGACGTCCTTATCTCGGTTGCAAAAGGGTTTGAGAGGCCCAAACCCTAGCTTCACGAGGTTCGCGCGGCACAAAATACGGATATAGAAAAGGAGCCTTGCGGGCAAGCCCGCAGGGCTCCTTTTTGAATCGCTGTCCTTTTGCCTGCGCCCGGCTCAGCCGTGCATGCACCGGCCCATCAATACCACGCCCCGCGTCTCGACGAAGAAGCCGTCGTTGGGCATGTCGATACGCGTTTCTTCGACGTCCGGCCCGATCGCGTATTCCTGCAGCTTTTCGCCCAGCAGGCTGTAGACCGTCACCGTGCCGGAGGCATACGTGCTGCTCGCGCGGGCGTAGAAGGCGATAAACGAGCGGCTTTCCCCGAACGGGAGCTGCTCCGGGCAGTAATAGCGGCCGTCCTGGAAAAACAAGCCGTCGTTGAGCGCCCAGGAGATCAGCGCCTCCCTGCGCATGGGCGCGAGCTCCCCGTCGCCGGAGAAGATCAGCTCCGCGCCCTCCGGCAGGTAAAAGGTGCAGGCGCCGGGCCCGTCGAGCGTGAGGAGCTGCTCCTGATAGGGCTCCGCCGCGCCCACGTACACGCTCGCGTGTCCCTTCTCGCTTTGGGACAGGGTGTAAAGCCCAGCGGGCAGCTCATCTGCGGCGTACTCCCCCGGCGGCAGCAGGGGGCCGTCGTCGAGCAGCCAGCCGTCCGTGCGGCAGAGGGTGAAGCCCTCCGCGGGCACGAAGCCTGTCAAGAAGTCGCCTCCCTGCGCGCGCACCTGTAGGGTGTCACCCAAATCCGCGAGCAGCTCGCACCACGTGCCGGCGGGGACGAAGCGTCCCTCGCCGTCGGGCTCGCCGGGCAGGATTTGCAGGGGGACGTCGCCCGCCGCGCGCACGCCGTAGCCGATGGCGGGCAGGCTGCCGCCCAGCAGCGCGTCCTGCCCGGTCGCGGCAAGTGCCTCCGCGGGCAGGTAGCCTTGGCGTTCCCCCAGCGTTACGTGGCAAAACGCGCCGTCCTCGGTTTCGCCCAGCACCGACACGCGCGTCCCCTTCGGCAGCGTGCCCACGGCCCGGGCCGTAGGCGAGGGCTCCGCGCGCAGCGCGGCCTGCGCAGCGCAGACCTCCGCCACCGGCACCTCGCAGACGATTTCCTCGGGGTTGCCCGTATAGACCTGACCGGCGCGGAGGTAGCCGCTGACCACGCTGCCGTTCATCCAGCCGGGCGTGACGGCGCGCCATTCGCCGCCCCCGGCGTCCGTCAGCCCCATGCGCGCGCCGGTGTAGTACAGGCCCAGCACCGGCGCGTCGGGGTCGGGGGCCGCGCGCAGCGCGACGCGCTCGCCCGGCGCGCCCGCGCGCGCCACGATAGGGTAGGTCGCGGTCTCGTCGTAGGCGAGCGCGGGGACGGAAAGGAGCGACAGCGACAGCAGCAGCACGGCAAGTACCCTCGATTTGCTCATCAAAAGCGCCTCCTTCATCGTTCATCCCGCCCAGCGGCTCAGCCGTTCGAGCCGTCGGCGTTCTCGTAGTCGGGGAAGGAATCCATCAGGTCCACCAAATCCTGAATGTAATCGCTTTCAAACGAATCCCCGATGCGCAGCAGGCCGTTGGGGTCGTAGCTGACGCGGCCGTTCAGGTAAAGGAGCGCCCGCGCCTCGCCGTACAGGTCGCGCGTGATGGAATACCAGGTGTCCAGCTTGAAGTGGCGCGGCATGTCGGCGGGCTCCACACCGGTGACGCTTTTAAGCGAGGGGTACAGGCAGATAGACTGCTTGCCGAAGGTGATTTCGTGGTCGTCGATGACCGGGGCGTAGGGGTCGTCCGGCACGGTGTAGGGCGCGTCCTTTTCGCGCGTCTCGCCCTCATACGTGTCGATGTCCGTCATGGTGAGGAGGAACCGGTCGTAGTTGCGGACGATTTGCAGCTTGCCCACCAGGTACATGTTGCTGCCCACCAGGTCCAGCACCTTGACGCCGTAGTTCGGCTCGATGTCGTACAGGTCGACGGGGGTGAACATCATCCACTGGCTGGTGATCCCCTCGTCGATGTCGCGGAAGCGGATGCCGCGCGTGCAGACGGTGTTGTTGTTTAAGACGAGCAGCATACGGTAGATGTAGGTGCTGGAAAGAAGCGCGTCGTCCGCGTACAGCTCCACGCGGTAGGGGACGGTCGCGGATTTCTTGAAGTCCAGAAAGATTTCGGGCGACGTAAAGGCAGCCTTCGCGTTTTTGAACACGCGGTTGAAGACCGTCTTGTCCCGGCTGTCGGGCGTCTCGTTTTCGTCGAGGATCACCTTGAGGCGCACCTGCGATCCTTCGGGCACGGTGGCCTTCACCTGCACGTAGCGCGCCTTGAAGTAGCGCTCGGAGAGGAACGCCTGCGTGCCCGCGGCGTCGAGGTCGCAGGTGTAGAGGGGTTCCTTCCCGCGCGCGGCGAGCGAGGATGCGGGCAGGGCGCAGACGAGCACGGCCAGGCACAGGGAGAGCAGCAAAAATTTCTTCATCATCATAGGGGCCTCCTTCCAAATCACGCCTACTATTGTAACGCATTTTCGCGGCGGATTGTTCCGGGAACGGAAAGTTTTTCGGCCTGTCCTTGACAGGCGCTTTCGCGCCGCCTACAATAAAAGCCGGAACAAAGGACACAGGAAAGCGAGGATTCGGTCTGATGGAGAAGATGCAGGGCATGGGCGGCTTTTTTGTCGCGCTGGTGACGCCCTTTGACGGGCAGAACCGGTTGAACGAGGGCGCGCTTTGCGCGATCATCGAGCGCACCCTATCGCAGGGCGCAAGCGGCATGCTGCTGGGGGGCAGCAGCGGCGAGTGCTTCCTGATGAGCCACGAGGAGCGCGTGCGCGGCTTCGAGGTCGCCGCGCAGTTCAGGGGCAGGACGCGTCTGATGGCGAGCTGCGCCGCGATTTCCACCGACGAGGCCATCGACTACGCGAAGCGCGCCGCCGCGCTCGGCTACGACGCGCTGGTTTCGACCGTTCCCTTCTATTATAAGTTCGGCATGGACAACATCGCCCGCTACTTCCGCGACATCCGCGAGGCGGTGGACCTGCCGCTGTTTCTGTACAACTTTCCGGGCAACACGGGCGTGGAGATCGACCTTTCGCACCCGGAGATTCGCCGCATGCTGACGGACGGCACCATCGCGGGCGTGAAGCAGACCAGCCTCAACCTGCACCAGATCGAGCGGCTGCGGGATTTGAACCCGGGCCTGGTGATCTACGGCGGCTACGACGAGGTGTACCTGGGCGCGCGCATCCTGGGCGCGGACGGGGCCATCGGCTCGACGTTCAACTTCACGCTGCCGCTGTTCGTTCAGATCGAGGACGCCTACGCCCGCCGGGACATCGAGGCGGCGCAGCGCCTTCAGACGCGCGCCAACCACATCATGCAGGCGCTGGTGGAGTGCAGCCTCTTCCCGTCGATCAAGCACATCCTGAACGTGCAGGGCATCGACGCGGGCGAGTGCCGCCGTCCGTTCCCGCGCCTCACCGACGCGCAGAAGGCGCACGTGGAAAAGGTGGTCGCGGAAAATCTGTAAAGGGCGCTTGGGGGCGGACATGGGCATGTCCGCCCTCTGGCCATCGACTGGGTCGATGGCCTCGTGCAAAATGAAGGTTCATTTTGCACGAAGGTACGGGTGATGTTTTCCTCCGCAAATGCTGCGCATTTGTCTACGGAAAACGCCCCGCCCGACCGGCAAAGCCGGTCGATACGATTCCATATGAAGGGGAAGTCTCCCCTTCATGCATCCTCTCTGGTATTCCGTTACTTTGTTGATGCTCTGTGGGCGGACATGGGCATGTCCGCCCTGTTTGCATTTACGACCAAGGAAAAGGGGGACGAACAAATGAAGAAGAGGCTGTTTTTCGTGTGCGTGCTGTGCGCGCTGCTCGCCGTGGCCCTGCCCGCGCTGGGGGAGCGCGTGGAGCTGATGGACGGGCGCGTTTCGGTGGAGCTGCCGGAGGGAGTTTTTTGCGTGCGCGGCAGCGTGACGGAGGAACAGGCGGCGATGTTCGGCGCTAGCGCCGCCGAGATTGAAGCCGCTATGGAGGAAGACAACCTTTTGCTGGTAGGCATTGCCGATCATCCGTTGGGAATGATTTCCATATTTTCGATCCCCCTGGCGGCATCCAATGACTTTGCACAGTCTAAATTGATGGATATTATTGAGGTGGTCAATTTAACCAACTTCCAGAATTCGTCGAGCAACGCGAGAATTCTTTTGCACCGGCAGGCTCCCTTTATCGTGTATGACCAGGAGGCGGGGAAAGAGCTGATCCAGATGGAAAAGAAAACCTATATGACGGTATTGGATGGATACATGCTACAAATTTCCGGCACGTCGATCGGCGAGGAATGGGGAGCAGAGCTCGACGCGATGCTGGCCGATTTGGTAGACAACCTGATCCTGATTGGGCGTCCTAATTATTTTAGAGGAGCGCCGGTGGAGGACGCAAAAGAAATCCCCGTGCGACTCGCCAGCGGCGTAGAATTTACCCTCCCCGAGGGGTGGAGAGCGCCGTCGACTTCACGGGGCATCGATGGAGATTTAACCGAATCTTACAATGGAATGAACTCCTTTTCTGTGCAGCAGATAGATGGCTATGGCCAGATGAGCGCATCGGACAAAACCAAGTACAAGCGTTCGGATTTTGTGATGGATAGCCCATTGTTCTCCCGCGAAAGGCTGATTCAGACGTTTGATATGCTCCTCGAGTACGTCGACCTGCCGGAGACGATGGACGCGGCGATGCAGCAGGTGTTTGCGGGACTTCCCATTCGGGATAAGCTGCGTTTTGCGTTCGTTGAACAGAATGCGCAGGCGGGCGGCGAAATCATTGAGATCAACGGCGTACAATACTATTATCAGATAAAACGTTGTCAGATGACGCTTGACAACGACACGTTCGTTTGCAGAGATTTTCCCATGGCAATGGAATATTATTGTACGCTCGTAAACGGAAATTTCTATTTGTACATCAGTGGCAGCCTTTACGCAGACGCGCCGTCCCCGGAAATCGAACAGATCATGCGCTCCATCACCTACGCCCACTAAAATCCCGCATTTTCCCACGCGCAAGAAAACGCGCCTTCCGTGCGTCTTATGGCTGACATCCTAATCTTACATAAAGGGGAGGGGAACGCGATGAAACGCACCCTTGGCATTTTGACGGCGCTCTGCCTGCTGTTTTGCGCCGCGCCGCTTGCGTCGGCCGCGGGCGATCAGGTCGCCCTGTCCGCGCCCGCGGACAGGGTGGAGGAATACGTGGTCACCCAGTCCATGGCCGCGAGCGGCGGCGAGGTCTACCTGCTCACGGGCGGCGGTCTGTACCGCTGGCCGGGCGAGGGCGACGCCGAATGGCTCTTCGGGACGCAGGGCGGCAGCGAGCTGCTGATTTCCTCGGACGACGGCACGGTCTACGCCTACCGCCAGGCGACCGGCGAGCTGGGCCGCGTCGGGGACGCGGGCGTCTCCTGGGACGTGGCGCTGAGCGCCGGCTTCATGCAGACGTCGGAGGACGGCGAGACGGTCTACCGCTGGGTGGAGGACGCCGCCGTGCTCTCCGGCAGGCTGTACGCCGTGGTCAGCGGCGACTTTACGAACGACTACCGCGCGCAGCTCGCGGCCTTCGACGTCTCCACCGGCAAGGGCGAGCTGCTGCAAACGGGGGATGAGCAGCTCGAAGGCCTCGTGCCCTATCGGGCGGGCGAACTGCTGCTCCTGCTGCGCGGAAAGGACGGCAGCCTGAACGCGGTGGCGTACGATCCCGCCGCGCGCGCCCTGGGCGAGACGTTCGCGACCTTCGAGGAGGGCTACGCCGCGGGCGTCGTCTACAGCGAGGCGCAGGATGCCTGCTACTACGTGCAGTCCGCGACCGTTTTGCGGCTGCCCAGAGACGGCCAGCCCGAGATCGCGGCCTATCTGCCGGAGGCTTACGTCGGGGACGGCCTGCTGCTGGCGGACGGGCGCTACGCCGCGCGGCTCTCGCAGTCGCTGTACGTCTCATCGCTCGACCCGGCGGACCTGCCCGAGCGCGTGCTGGTGGTGCAGGGCGGCGTAGACGACGAGGTGGCGCGCGCGTTTCACGAGCGCTATCCGGACGTGCCCGTCGTCCCGGCGGAGGTGTACTTCGAGAGCGCCGCGGGCATCGCGCAGGCGATCACCGGCGGCGAGCAGGGCATCGACGTGTTCACCCTCGATATGGAGGGCGGCGTGCGCGAGCTGATCGACAAGGACTACGCGCTGGACCTGTCCGCGAGCGAGGCGATCTCGCGCTTCACGCAGAGCCTGTACCCCGCGCTTGCGGACGCGGTGCGCACGAAGGACGGCGCGCCCGCGGCCGTTTACAGCTACGTCTCCGCGGAGAACCTGCTCGCGGTGGACACGGCCCTTTGGGCGCGCTACGATCTGGGCGAATACCCGAAGACCTTCGGGGAGCTGCTCGACCTGATCGTCCGCTGGGAGCGGGATTTTGCGCAGGACAACCCGGACGTCGCCCTGTACAACTACTACGGCGCGCCCGCGCAGCTCGCGCGCCTGGCGCTGGAGACCTTCATCCTGCAATACAGCCGGGAGGGCGAAGCGGTCGATTTTACGAATCCCGCCCTGCGGGACGCGCTGGAGAAGATCGCGGCCCTGCCCAAAAGCGGGGACGACTGGGAATCCCTGTCGGAAGGCGAGCGCGAGGAGCAGAATCGGCTGAACAGCAGGGCGTCGATCGTCAGCCTGTGCGGCGACCCCTTTGCGGAGGGGAAGACCACGTGGCAGAGCGCGGACGGGGGCAGGACACACCTTTTGCCCATGCCGCCCTTTGAGGAGGGGAGGCCGGGCTCCGCGGCGCTTTACGGCATGGTGCTGTTCGCGAACCCGCAGAGCAAGAACGCCGATTTGGCGACCTCCTACCTGGAGTGCGCGCTGACGGCCCTGGGGCCGGAGAGCGCGCGCCTGATCTCGCCCGCGAACGACGAGCCCGTGCTCGTGGAGGACTTCGAGGCGATCGTCCGCGACATGCGCTCGGGCCTTGAGGAGGCGCGCGCGCTGCGCGAGGCGGCGCACGAGGCCGACAAGCCCGACTACGACGCGCTGATCGACTACTACGACGCATGGCTCCAAAACACGGAGGAAAACAGGTGGCGCGTGAGCGCGGAGGCGATCGCCCGCTGGCGCGAAATCGCCCCGCAGGGCGTGCTGATCTCCTCCGCGCCCCTGCTCACCTACGACGGGGGAGCGGAGCAGGTGTACACGCTGCTGGACCGCTATCTGGCGGGGCAGCTCGATCTCGACGCGTTCCTTTCGGAGCTGACGCAAAAGGCGCGCATGATCCAGCTGGAAGGCGCGTAATGTTTTTCATTAGAAAATCATGAGAATGGAAAGAAAACGCGGGGGATTCCCGTCATATGGATGGTTAAAAACTGGACGGGCAGGCAAGTGTGCGGCAATTTTTCCGCAAAGACAGGAAATGCGCGTCCGGGGTCGAATCATACACACTATGTCGTGGGGTAGGCGACGCCTGCCTGCCGCGAGGAAGATGGAGGAAATAGGATGATGAAGAAGACGATGGCGCTCGTGATGGCGCTCATGCTCATGCTTTCAACGACTTATGCGCAGGCCGCCGGCATCATGATCGGCGGAGGCTCCGGCGGGGGCGGCGTGGTCATCGATGGGGGCGTCAGCGGCGTGGCGACGCCGGTCGGGGACGACGACGAAGGAGAGGTTTCCGACGCCCCGATGATCAAGGCCGCCTCCGGCGGCAACGCGACGATCTTCCCGCGCACGCAGGAAGGGGATTCCTACGATTACGCGGACGACGTCGCCATCTCCGGCGGCAAGCTGTACATCCGCGGCCAGCGCCTGTACGCGTACGCGGGCGGCGCGCAAGAGCTGGAGACGCTCTTCGACTACAGCAAGATCGAAAACAGCTCCAGCCTCCGCTACTCCGGCAACGGCATGAATCTGGACGAGATGGAGCTGTCGGACGAGCAGCGCGCGCAGTACGAGAGCTTCCCGACCTACCTCGTCACGGGCGGGGACCAGCTCTACGGCGTCAACGCGCTGACCGGCGCTTACGGCCCGGTCGTGGACGGGTTCATCCAAAAGACGGTGAACCTCTCGTGGGACGACATGACCGTTCAGGACGGCGATTACAGCTACGCCCGCAACGTGAGCAGCTTCACGCTCATGGACGGCGCGCTGTACGCCTCGCTGGGGCCGCAGTCCAGCAGCTACAGCTACAACGAGTTTTTGCTGGTGAAGTACGACCTCGCGACCGGCGAGCGCACCGATCTTTCCGCCAAGGGCGCGATGAACATCGTGCCCTACAAGGACGGCAAGGTGCTCATCGGCGGCTACGGCTCGGATGACGATTGGGGCAAGAAGGTGCAGATCTACGATCCCGCGTCCGACGCGGTGACCGCGACCCTCATCGCCTCGCGCGACAACAGCGATCCGTCCTCCACGGGCCTGTCCTACAACGCGGGCGGCTTTACCTACGACGCGGAAAGCGACACGCTCTACTTCTTCCAGGAGGGCGAGGTCTTCGCCACCAAGGACGGGCAGACGTTTGAATCCGTCGCCTACGTCTCCACCAACGGCGTGAGCGACGAGGCGGTGGCGGGCATCCTCGCGGGCGGCTACTACGCGCTGGAGTCCTACGACGGGCTGTACGTGCGCTCGCTCGACCCCTCCCAGCGCCCGGAGCGCGCGCTGCGCGTCCTCGGCGGCTACATGGACGACACAGCCCGCGGCTTTGCGGATGAAAACCCGAACGTGCCGCTGGTGTTCGTAAACCGCTGGCTCTCCGGCGCGGAATCCATCCGCAACGACATGATGTCCGGGGACAGCAACGTCGATCTGTACGTGGTGGATTTGCGCTCGGGCTTCACGCAGCTCATGGAAAAGGGCTACCTCTCCGACCTGTCCGACTCCAAGGTGCTGATGGACGACGTCGCGACCATGTACCCGCAGATCGCGGAGGCGATCATGAAGGACGGCAAGCTCTACGGCTTCCCGCAGTCCTTCAACCTCAACGCCTGGATGTTCAACGAGTCGGCCTGGGAAAAGCTGGGCATGGGCGAGATGCCCACGACCTTCGACCAGTTCTTCGAGGGCCTGGTGGACTGGGAAGAAAACCGCGCCGAGGAGAACCCGGAGTACTGCTACATCAACCTCTACAGCGGCAAGGAGCAGCTCTTCGGCCTGCTGCTTCAGCAGTACATCGCCCAGTACGACACGGGCGACGCGCCGCTTTCCCTCTCCGACCCCAAGTTCGTGGGCGCCATCCGGCAGGTGGAGGCGATGGAGCTTCCCACCTACGACTGGTCCACGATGACGCAGGAGGAGATGGACGCGGCCAACGAGCTGTTCAACCGCAAGTGGCTGTTTGAAACCTACTCCTACAACATGCTGGGGCGCATGTACTACGACGCCGACAACGTCATCCGGAACATCCCGCCGATGACCTTCGAGGAGGGCGAGAGCCCGGCGATGCTGGCGGACATGCAGGTCTACGTCGTGAACCCCAACTCCAAGAACGCGGACCTCGCGCTCCAGTACCTGGAGTACTGCGCCGCGAACATGCAAAAAGAGTTGGATTACATGATCCATCCCGACCGTTCGGAGCCCGTGCGCGACCCGTACTACGACAGCAACCTCAAGAGCATGAACAAGTACCTCAAAGAACTGGAGGATCAGCTCGAAAAGGCGGACGAGGTCGAGCGGGTGGACATCCAGGCGCAGATCGATTCCTACAAGGAGTGGATCGAGGAGTACAGCCAGAACGAGTGGTCCATCAGCGCGGAATCGATCGCCAATTACCGCCAGCTCGCGGGCAACATGGTCATGGGCAACAGGTCGCAGCTCCTGTCCTACAGCGACGAAAACGGCGGCCTCGCCCAGATTCAGGAAATCCTGACCCGTTACCTCGGCGGTCAGATCGACGCCGAGCAGATGGCCAAGGAAATGGACAAAAAGCTGCAGATGATCTACATGGAAAACCAGTGATGAAAGCGCGGGGGCGTTCTCGTGCGCGCGCGCCCGGACGAAGCCGGCGGCTTCCTCCGGGCGCGCGGCGCTGGGGCGCAAAGCCGCGCGGCCAGTCTCTACTAGCAAAGGAAGGACCTATAGCATGTTCAAGCAAAAGCGCATGCTGGCCGTTTTTCTGCTGCCGGGCATGATCGGGCTGCTGATCTTTTACATCCTCCCCTTCTTCGGGGGCATGTACTTCAGCGTCACCGACGGCTCGCGGCAGAACAATTTTGTCGGCGTCGCCAATTACCTGAGCGTCTGGCAGAACCAGATGTTTCAGACGGGCCTGATCAATACCCTCACGCTTTCGCTCATCTGCGCGCCGGTCATCTTCGTGACGGCCTTTTTTCTGGCCGCGATGCTGCGCACGCTGGGCGACAGCTCCACGGCGTACCGCAATATCCTGCTGCTGCCGTACCTGATGCCCTCCGCGGCGATGCTGATCCTCTTCCTGATCCTCTTCGACTACGGCGGGCCGATCAACCGCGTCCTGCAGGCGCTGGGGCTCGACCGCGTGCTGTGGAAGGAATCGGGCGCGATGCGCGTGCCGGTCGTGGTGCTTTACGTGTGGAAGAACCTGGGCTTTTCCGTGGTCATCTTCTCCTCCGCGCTGCAGGCGGTGCCAAACGCCCTGTACGAGTACGCCTCGCTCGAGGGCGCCTCGCGCCTGCGCCAGGAGATTTCCATCACGCTGCCCATGATCTCCCCGACCGCGTTCCTGGTGTTCGTGCTCGCCTGGATCAACGCCTTCAAGATCTTCAAGGAGGTCTTCTTCATCGGCGGCGCCTACCCGGACATGTCGTGTTACACCCTGCAGCACTTCATGAACAACATGTTCCAGAAGATCAACTATCAATACGTGACGACGGCGGCCTATTCGTTCGCCGCGATCGTGCTCGTGCTGTTCGGCATCCTGTACTTCGCGGAATCGAAAAAGCGCGTGAGCATGTAGCGCCCAAGGAGGAATCATTTCGTGCTGAGAAGAAAGCACCGCAAAGCGCGGCATCCGTTTTTGCACCTGTTCCTGGGCGCGCTCTCCGTGCTGCTGCTCGTGCCGATCGTGTTCACGGTCTTCTATTCGTTCTTCCCCAAGTCGGAGATGAGCGCTTACCTGAAGATGCGCGACAATTACGACATCACGCAGCTTTTGCCGATTCTGCTCTCGCCCAAAATCGCGACGCTTCGCCAGTATTACACCATCCTCATCGAGGACCCGACCTATCTGAAGCTGTTCCTGAACTCCCTGCTCTACGCGGGGCTGATCCTCGCGGGGCAGGCGGTCTTCGTGCCGATGATGGCCTATTCGCTCAGCCGCTTCACGTTCAGGGGAAGGGAAGCGCTCTTCTTCCTCGTGCTCGCGCTGATGCTGATGCCCTTTCAGGTCACCATGGCGCCCAACGTCATAGCGCTGCGAAGCCTGGGGCTCATCAATACCGTGTGGGCGGTCGTGCTGCCCATGTGGTTTTCGCCCTTTTACATATTCTTGCTGCGTCAGTTCATGATCGCCATCCCGAACGAGATGTTCGAGGCCGCGATGATCGACAGCGCGGGCGCGTGGCGGTGCTACTTCGCCGTGATGCTGCCCGTTTGCCGCCCGGTGCTGGGCGCGGCGGTCGCCCTTTCGTTTGCGGACAGCTGGAACATGGTCGAGCAGCCGCTCGCGTACCTGCAGGACCAGATGCAGATGCCGCTGTCCGTCATGTTCAACAGCCTCACCGAATCGAACGCGGACGTCGTGTTCGCGGGCGCGGCGCTGTACATCATGCCCATGCTGCTGATCTACCTGTACTTCCAGGAAGACATTCTGCTCGGCGTGCAGCTTTCGGAGCTGAAATAAACTGCCATTTCGGAGGAAGAAATCCATGAAGAAAATCGCGGTGCGCGGGGCGATCATCCTCGCGATATTGGTTGCGTGCAGCATGTTCTTTGCGCAGACGATCGTGACCATCACGACGCCGAAGATCAAGCTGGAAGAGGCGCGCCAGGGCAAGTTCGAGGACAAGATGTCGCTTTCCGGCAAGCTCTACTTTGAAAAGACGGAAAACGTCACGCCGGAGGGCCTGGAAAGCGGTTCGTCCATTCAGATCGACAAGCTGAAGGTCAAGGCGGGCGACTTCGTAACGGCGGGCACGCTGATCGCCACCGCGAAGATCTCCGACAGCTACGACAAGACCGTGGACGAGGCGCGCGAGGCGCTTTCCAAGGCGTACGCGGATTACCGCGACAACGAAATCGCCTACATCAGGCTCACGCCCAACACCGATTCGGACAAGAACAGCGCCTACCGCCGCGCCGCGGACGCCGAAAAGGAGCTGCAGGACGCGCAGATCGACCTGCTGACCGCCGCCGCGCAGGCGGGCGTCGTGCTGCCCGCGGATACGTCCAAGTGGGCGGAGCTGATCCAGCGCAGCGGCGATCCCACGCTCATCGAGAAGATGGAGGGCGTGATCGACAAGAAGCTGGCGCTCAACAAGGCGAACGACGCCTTCATCGAGACGTACTCCGAAAGCCGCACGAAGAAGGAGCTGTACGAGTTCATTCAAAAGCGCGAGAGCCTGCAAAAGGCGATCGACGAGGCCGAGGAAAAGCTGATCGACCTGGTCGCCAAGAGCGAGGCGCTGCGCTCCATCCGCGCGCCGCATGACGGCTACATCACCGAGATGAACATCGCGGAGGGCGAGGCCTACGACGGCAGCAAGGCCGCCTACGCCATGAGCGTGAACTGCGAGCCCGTGCTGCGGGTGGACGTCTCCTCCTCCAAGCGCGAATTCACCGAGGGCATGCGCGCGGACATCAAGAGCGAATTTGACGACATCAAGTCCTCCGTCACGGCCGTGACGCGCGAGGGCACGAGCGAAAAATACCTGCACGTCGCGCTGGAGCCGGGCACGGTCACCAAGCTGGGCGGCCTGCGCAGCCTGATGAACCAGGAGCTTGGCGTCAAGGTCACCTACAAGGCCAAGAACAACTCCACGCTGGTGCCCGCCTCAGCCGTGCGCAACGAGGGCGAGAACCTCGACTTCGTGTACACGGTGGATTACAACTACAACTTCTGGGGCACGCAGATGAAGGCGGTCAAGCAGTCGGTGACGGTGCTCGAGCGCAGCGACACGATCGTCTCCGTGCAGGAGGACCTGCGCGGCACGAAGCTTTGCGACAAGGAAGACCGCGCCATCGAGGACGGCAAGAGCGTCATGGAGTACGTCAACTAAGACGCGAAGCCCTGCGCTTAAGGGGCGGGCCCCTTAAATCCCACCCAAGAAATGCACTTTGAAAGCATCCTGAAAGGGGACTCATGTATGCCCAAACGCCCGGCAAAGCTGGCGGCCTTCGTGCTGCTGATCGGCGTGCTGCTGTCCGCTTATGCCGTCTATTCGATCTACTCCGTGCCGGGGCTGCTCCAGTACGCGGTGCTCGCGGACGTTGAATCCCAGGGCGACGCGGTGGATCCCGACGCGCCGAAGCAGGACAGCCAGCTCAAGCAGCGCATGGAATCGCTTTCCGACATGACGGAAACCGCGCTCGAGGGGGCGGTGACCGTGCACACGCTGTCCGGCTACGCGCCGCAGGTGACGGTCACGGCCGAGGGCGGGGAAGCCGCCTCCGGCGCGCTGACGGCGGTGGGGGAGCGGTACTTCGAGCTCTACCCCCGCTATCTGCAAAGGGGCCGCCTTTTTTACCCGGAGGAGCTTGAAAAGGGCGCGCGCGTCGCGCTGATGGATGAACAGTTCGCGCTCAAGGTCTTCCGCATGGTGGACGTCGTGGGCCGCGAGATCACCGTCGGCGGGGAAAACTACCGCGTCGTGGGCGTGCTGCGCCACACGCGCGGCGCCGGCGAGGAGACGGAGTACGGCCTGTACCTGCCGCTCGCCGCCGTGGCGGACGTGGGCAGGCCGCAGCTTCAAACGCTGAACTTCACCGCGCGCCCGGTCGAAAACGGCGGCGCGATGACGACCTTCAAGTCCGTGGCCACGGGCTGGATGCCCGGCGGCACGCTGTACGACCTGCGCCAGGAGCAGGTGGGCGCGACGATCTGGCTGCGCTTCCTGCTGTGCGGGCTGGGCTTTGCCGTCTGGGGCTTCTTCGTGGGCCGCTTTACGGACGGCGTGCGCGCCTTCACCGCGCGCACGCAAGCTCGGCTCCGCGAGCGCTACATGGCGCAGATCTTCCCGTGGTTCGTCCTGAACATCCTCTGGCGCGCGCTCGCGGTGGCGGCGCTGGCGCTCGCGGCGGCGCTGCTCTTCAATCAGATGCTGTCGCCCGTGTACTTCTATCCGGAGTACATCCCGGCGGTGCTGGTGGAGCCCGAGGACATCGCGGCGACCTTTTGGAAGCTGCAGGGCCAGAGCGGCGCGCAGGTGCTGCTGCGCACGGTGGAGAGCATCCGCGTCGCGTTTTACGCGGGGCTGTGCCGCTGGGGCGCTGTGCTGACGCTCTCGGGCCTGCTCATCTGGGCGGTGAAGCGCCGCAAGTCCGCCTAAGCTGTGCGCAGGCATGAAAAAAGGCACCCATGTAAAAGGGGCGCACGGTAAGGGGAGGTAGATTCCGATGAAAAAGACGGTGATCGGCGGCGTGCTGTCGCTGCTGGGCACGATCTGGGGGATGGCGGTGCTGCTCTACGTCGGCAACAACCTGGTTTCAGGCTGGGCTACCCCGCCGGGGCGGTTCCTGACGACGGTGCTGGAGACGGGCATGACGTTCCCGCTGCTGCTGTCAGCCGTGCTGCTGGTGCTGGGCCTCGCCGCGATGGGCGTCGAGTACTTCCGCAAGGACGGTTGAATCCCTATCGCCTCCGCGCAGGGCCGCGGAGGCGATGTTTTTTGCCCCTTTGCCGCGCCCGCGGCCTTCTTCGCCGTTGAAGGGCAGGACGTCAAATCGCCCCCCGGCTCTGGTTGAGAGATGCCGGGGGGCGATTTGGGGCCGCTTATTCTTCCTTGAGCGGAATCTTGATGACGACCTTCTTGTAATGCTTTTGGAATTCGTTGTGGCAGCAGGCCTTGTGCCCGTCGGAGGGGAAGAGGATCGAGAAGTTGCCGGGCTTCACGCTGACGGTGGTGCACGGGCCGGTCAGGAAGTAGATGTCCTTCTCCGGGTCGTACTCGGAAACGGGCTCGAGCTCCTGCACGTGCGCCCAGGCCATGCGCTCGCCGCCCGCGAAGCAGTATTGCAGGTCGATGTACTTCTTGTGCGCCTCGAGCTGCACGTCGCGGATCTGGCGGGTATCGCCCTCGGAAACCATGGCGTACATGCCGCCGGACAGCTCATAGCGGCCGGGGTTGAGCGTGTCGCTCTCCGCGAGGAACGCGAACGCTTCCTCCATCATGGGATGCAGGCCGTAATAACGCTCCTGCTCTTCTATGCGATCAAAGACCATGTCAAAGACCTCCCTTGCGTTGTGCCTTTATCATACCATAAGAATAGAATCGATGTCAACTTGCGCGATTGCCGCCAGAGCGTTGCAAAAGGCGGGCCGATGCGCTATACTCAAGGGGTGAAACCGAACGGAGAGGGGGAACGCGCATGAGAAAACGGGCCGCGGTCTGCGCGCTTTTCGCGCTGTGGGCGGCGCTGCTGCTGCCCCTCTTCGTGGGGGCGCTGTGCGCGCACCCGGCGACGGACGACTACGTCTTCGCCTCCATCACCCACCGCACGTGGCAGCTCACGCATTCGCTGCCGCACGTGCTCAAGGACGCCGTCAGCTACGCGCTGCGCACCTGGCGAGACTGGCAGGGCACGCTCTCCGGCATTCTGGTGATGACGCTGAGCCCGGCGGTCTTCTCGCTCTCGCTTTACCCGCTGCACGCCGCAGCGCTGCTTTTGCTGTGGCTCACGTCGCTCTTCTTCGTGACGCGGCGGCTGTGCACGCGCTATTTGGGCCTTTCGCGCGCGGAGGGAAACGCCGCGTTCTACGCCCTGTCCCTTTTGCAGATGCTCTTCTGGCCGGGGTACGTCGAGGGGATCTACTGGTTCAACGGCGCGTGGTTTTATACGTTCACGCAGGCGCTTTCCGGCTTCGCGCTGCTGCTTGCGGACGACCTGCGCGCGGACGGGCGGCTCGGCGCCGGGCGCACGGCGCTGCTCGCGCTGCTGCTCGCCTTTATCGGGCTGAACAACTACATCACCGCGCTCTACACGCTCGCCGCGCTCTTCCTGCTGGGCGCAAAGGCGGTCTTCGACGCGCCGTCGGGAAGCCGGCGCGCGCCCGCGCTGCGCTTTGCGCTGCTGCTCGCGCTGCCCGCACTGCTGCTGCTGTGCTCCATCGCCGCGCCGGGCAACAGCGTGCGCCTTGCGAGCGACGGCTGGTTCCAGGAGGAGAGCTTCTGGTTCGCGCGCTCCCTCTGGCGGACGCTCACGGCGGCGCTTTCCTACTTCTGGCGCTTCCTCACGCGGACGCCGCTGCTCGCGCTGCTGCTCGCGCTGACGCCCGCCCTTTACCGCCGCATGGCCCGCGCGAAGGGGCGCTTTCGCGCGCCGTTGGCCGTGGCGGCCGTCTCGCTGCTGCTGCTGTGCGCGATGATCTTTCCGCACATGTACACGTCCGGCTATGCGGGACCGGCGCGCATCGTGAACCTCTACCACGCCTATTCGCTGTGCGCGATCCCCTTCGTCTACGCTTACGCGCTGGGCGCGCTGGCAAGGCGCCGGACGGGGCGGACGCCGATGCGCGCGGACGGAAAAAAGCGGGCCGCGGCTTTCGCGCTGGCGGGCGCGCTGGCGCTTTGCCTGACCGCCGGGAACTTTCAGGGCAGCTACCCGGAGGCCGTGCGCGAGGTGCTCTCGGGCGACGCCTTCCGCTATCGGGCGCAGGTGCAGCGCCAGTACGACGCGCTCCTCGCCGCCGGGCCGGGGGACGACGTGACGGTGCCCGCGGTCACGATGGAATCGCAGTTCGCCATGGGCACGCTGAGCCCCGCCCCGGACGACTGGAAGAACGTGGGCATGGCCTCGTACTTCGGGGTCAAAAGCGTGCGCCCGGCGGACGAAAAACTTTTTGAAACCCCTTGACTTGGAGTGCACTCCAGGTGCTAATATAAAAGGGTACGCAAAGGATCGATTCGCGAGGCGGCCGTTTTGCCGCAGCGAAGAATCAGGAGGTTTGACAGCATGGAGAAGGCAAAGGTTTACTTTTCGGATTTCCGCACGAAGGCATTCGGAGACGGTCTGCCCGAAAAGCTCAGAAAGCTGATGCGCCGCGCGGGCATCGGCGAAATCGACATGGACGGCAAGTTCGTGGCGATCAAAATGCACTTCGGCGAGCTGGGCAACATCAGCTATCTTAGGCCGAACTACGCGAAGGCGGTGGCGGACGTCGTCAAGGAGCTGGGGGGCAAGCCGTTCCTGACGGACTGCAACACGCTCTATCCGGGCAGCCGCAAGAACGCGCTGGAGCACCTGTACTGCGCCTGGGAGAACGGCTTTACCCCGCTGACCGTGGGCTGCCCGGTGCTGATCGGCGACGGGCTCAAGGGCACGGACGACGTGACGGTGCCCGTGGCGGGCGGCGAGCACGTGAAGGAGGCGAAGATCGGCCGCGCGATCATGGACGCGGACGTATTCATCAGCCTCACGCACTTCAAGGGCCATGAGGCGACGGGCTTCGGCGGCGCGATCAAGAACATCGGCATGGGCTGCGGCTCGCGCGCGGGCAAGAAGGACCAGCACAACTGCGGTAAGCCCAGCATCGACTCGGAGCTGTGCCGCGGCTGCGGCCGGTGCCGGCACGAGTGCGCGAACAGCGGCCTCGCGTTCGACGAGAAGACCCGCAAGATGCACGTGGTCGAGGAAAACTGCGTCGGCTGCGGCCGGTGCCTCGGCGCCTGCAACTTCGACGCGATCGCCTTCAACGACAGCAACGCCGTCTCCGAGCTCAACTGCCGCATGGCCGAGTACGCCAAGGCGGTGGTGGACGGCAGGCCGAACTTCCACGTGTCGCTGATCGTGGACGTGTCGCCCAACTGCGACTGCCACGGCGAGAACGACGCGCCGATTCTGCCGAACATCGGCATGTTCGCCTCCTTCGACCCGCTGGCGCTCGACCAGGCCTGCGCGGACGCCTGCCTCGCCGCCCAGCCGATGCCCGGCAGCCAGCTCTACGACAACATGCACAGGGAAGGCTTCGTCGATCATCACGACCACTTCCGCAACTCCACGCCGGAATCGGAGTGGCAAAGCTGCCTGGAGCACGCCGAGAAGATCGGCCTGGGCACGCGCGGCTACGAGCTGATTCAGGTGAAGTAAGGGCCCGGCGCGGCTGGGATTCCCCAGAAAAGACGATCCGGGGCGCTTTTTCAAAAAAAGCGTCCCGGATTTTTATGTGCTCCAAGCGCTTTTGCGCATGGGGCCGCGTGCGAGGAAGCTGAATGCGGAAGCAGTTATTCGGAGATGGGTGCAGGCACCGCCTGCCGCCCGCAGCCTGCGGCCGCGTGTGAGGAAGCTGAATGCGGAAGCGGTTATTCGGAGATGGGTGCAGGCACAGCCCGCCCGCCCGCAGCCCGCGGCCGCGTGCGAGGAAGCTGAATGCGGAAGCGGTTATTCGGAGATGGGTGCAGGCACCGCCTGCCCGCTATTCTGCGGCGGAAAGCGCCGCGACGCAGCCCTCGCCGACCGCCTTGGCGACCTGAAGGGGCTTGCCCGCGCAGTCGCCCGCCGCGAAGACGCCCGCGAGGCTGGTGTGCATGCCGCGATCCACGCGGATGAAGGGGCCGTCGTGCGCGAGACCCGGCAGCAGGGTGTCCAGCGCCATGGCGTCGCGGAAGATGAACACGCCGTCCTCCTCGTAGTGCCCGGCGCTCGTGACGAGCGCGCTGACGCGCGATTCGCCCTCCACGGCGGCCGGCTTTTCGTCGATCACCTCGATGGCGGGGTCGAGCGCGGCGTCCGGCCTGCCGAAGTAGCGCACGTGCGCCGCGAGGCCCGCGAGGTAGTTCGCCTCGTGCACCGCCTCGGCGCTCTCCGCGACGACGGCGACCGCCTTGCCGCGGTAGAGCATGCCGTCGCAGGTGCCGCAGTAGCTCACCCCGCGGCCGAGCAGCGCCTCCTCGCCGGGCAGCAGGCGGGGCTGGCGCGCGCCCATGCACAGGATGACGCGGCGCGCGTCGATGTATTCGCTGCCGATGGCGAGCGAGAATGCGTTCCCCATGGGCAGAATCTGCTGCACCATGCCTTCCATGAACTGCGCGCCCATGTCTTTTGCGTGCGCGGACAGGGCGGCGAGCAGCTCGGGCCCGGAGACGTGGGGAAGGCCGGGGTAGTTGTCGATGCGCTCCGCGCGGGCGAGCCAGCCGCGCGCGTCCTTGCGCGAAATCACGAGCACCTCAAGGCCGCGCTGGCGCGCGGTGACGGCGGCGGACAGCCCGGCGGGGCCTGCGCCGACGATGGCGATGTCAAACATGGCAAAAATTCCTCCTGTACAAAATTTATAAAAAGCAGTCTCCCTTTGCCCCATTTGTGTTATGATAAAAAGGGCCGCTGCCCACAGTGTAGCAGACGGGAGAGCAACTTGCAATGGGCTGGGCGGCCGCGGGGGAAGAAAAGGACGACGCTGTCCGTTAGATCATAAAGAGGTGATTCCGTTGAACAAGGACGATTCTTTCGAGGCTTTTTTGCGCGAGACGAACGACCTGCTGGCGCACCCGAAGGTGCAGGCCCTGGGGGACTATCAGCAGCATGGCAGCGTCTCGCGCCTGGATCACAGCATTTACGTCGCGTATATGAGCTTTCGCATCGCCGTGAAGCTGGGGCTGAACGCGCGCGAGGCCGCGCGCGGCGGGCTCCTGCACGACCTGTTCTTCTACGACTGGCACGTGAGCGGGCCGGACTGCGGCTGCCATGCGCACTGTCACCCGATGGTGGCGCTGCAAAACGCGCGCAGGTATTTCACCCTGACGCCGCGCGAGGAGAACATCATCGAGAGCCACATGTTCCCCCTGGGCTATACGCTCCCGCGCTACGCGGAGAGCTTTGTCGTCACGCTGTCCGATAAGGTCTGCGCGACCTGCGAGGTGGCGAGCCTGTTCTCGCCCGCCCGCATCCTCAGGCGTCTTTCGATGCGCCGCCGCGTGGCGATGGCACGGAGATGACGCGGCCGACCGGCATGCCCGCCTGGCGAAAAAGCTTTCGCCGGGCGGGCTTTTTGCGCTGGCGCAAAGCTCGCCTTGACAAAACGGACCATATGATATAAAGTACGCACAGGACTATTTTGCGTCCCCGGCGGGACGAAAAAGGAGATTGAACGCATGAAGAAGACGCGCATCGGTCGTCCGCTCGTCCTGACCATGTCGGTCTTCATGATCGGGTTCGCGCTGGACATCTTTTTCTTTGCCCAGCGCATCTTTGCGCTCACGCGCCGCGCGGTCATCGAGGACGCGATGGACGCGCTGCCCGCGCAGATGCGGGGCCTGCTGCTTCAGTCCGCGCTCTCGCTGATCGCGCTGGTCGCCCTGCTGATGCTCGTCACCTATCTGGTGCTGCGCTACGCGAAGCGGATGAGCGATTTGCAGCAGAAGAAGAGCGAGGAAAAGCTCGACATCGCGCGCGAGCAGCTTCTCAGCGAGCAGACCAAGCTCAAGAAGGCCTATGCGGACCTGCGCACCGCCGCCTTCGTGGACCCGGCGAGCGGCTTTTTAACCCAGGCGGCCATGACCGGCTGGCTGGACGCCAACTACCCCCGCTTCATGCAGCTGTCCTCGGAGGAGCTGCTGGGCGGCGGGCAGACCGCCGCCTTCGTGCTGATCTACCCGGACGACATGCCCGTCATCCGCAAGCTGCACGGCCGCGAGGTGGCGGAGCAGTTCATCGTCATGCTCGGCCAGTTCATCGACGGACGCACCCGCAAGAGCGACCTCGTCGCCCGCTGGGAGGGCGACGCCCTGATGCTCGTGCTCAGCGCGATCAGCCTCAAGGACGCGCTCATGCGCTGCGAGGCGCTGCGCAGCGCCGTGGAGGAGCAGTTCTTCGGCACCATGCCGCCCTGTCACACGACGCTTTCCCTCGGCGTTTCGCTGGTGCTCGGCGGCGACCAGAACTGGCTGTCCACCCTTTCCCGCACGCAGCGCTCGCTTCAGCGCGCAAAGGACGGCGGCGGCAACACGATCTGCCACGACGTGCTGCGCTGAACCGGGGGAAACGCGGTTTCCCGGCAAAGAACGTCCAATCGCGATAAGGGGCCTTTGGGCCCCTTCCTGTGCGTATGGGCAGAAGTGTACGACCGCTAAAAGGAATGAGAGCATGCAAAACGGCGCAAACAGCACCACCCGGGCCGTATTCCTCATGTCCGTGCCCATCTTCGTCGAGCTGCTGCTTCAGCTCCTCGTGGGCAACATCGACCAGTTCATGGTCAGCCGCGTCTCGCAGGAGGCGGTCGCCGCCATCGGCAACGGCAATCAGGTCATGAACCTGACGATCATCGTCATCAACGTGCTTTGCATGGCTTCCTCGATCCTCGTCTCGCGCGAGATCGGCGCGAAGGACGGCAGGAGCCTCGCGCAGATCTGCACCGTCTCCGTGGCCTTCATCGGCGCGGTCTCGCTCGCGGTGACGCTGATGCTCGTCTTCGGCAGCGGCCTGTTCTTCCGCCTGCTGCGCGTGCCCGAGGACATCCTCGGCCAGGCGAACGATTACCTGATGATCGTGGGCGCCTTTGCGCTGGTGCAGGGCTTGTACATGGTCTTCGCCGCGGTGCTGCGCGCCTACGGCTTCGTGCGCGAGGTCATGCTCACGGCGGTCATCATGAACGCGCTCAACATCGCGGGCAACGCGGTGCTCATAAGCGGCCTTTTCGGCCTGCCCAGGCTCGGCATCGTCGGCGCGGCCATCTCCACGGACATTTCCAAGACCGTGGGTCTGCTGCTGCTCTTCTGCATTTTCAGGAAAAAGACCGGCGTTCGGATGCGCCTTTCGCACCTGCGTCCCTTCCCGCGGCGGCTGCTCGGGCGGCTGGTGGGCATCGGCCTGCCGACGGCCGGGCAGGAGCTTTCCTACAGCCTTTCGCAGATGGTGATTTTGAGCTTCATCAATCCGCTGGGGCCGCTGGTCATCGCCACGAAGGTCTACTGTTCCACGCTGGCGAACTGCGCCTACGTCTACTCCATGGCCATCGCGCAGGCGACGCAGATCGTCATCGGCTACATGGTGGGCGCGGGCCGCATCGAGCGGATCGAGCGGCGCATCTTTTCCACCATCGGCGTCTCAGCCGCGGTTTCGATGTCGCTGACCGCTGTGTTCTTCGTATTCAGCGATTCGATCTTGGGCATCTTTACGCAGGAGCCGGAGATCCTGGCGCTAGGACGCCAGATCCTCTTTATCGAGTTTTTCCTCGAGCTGGGGCGTTCCTTCAACATCACCATGACGCGCTGCCTCACGTCCATCGGCGACGTGCGGGTGCCGGTCTACATCGCGCTGGGCGGCACCTGGCTCGTCGCGGTCTGCCTGGGCTACGCGCTGGGCATCGGCCTGGGGCTGGGGCTCGCGGGCATCTGGATTGCGATGGCGGCGGACGAGATCGTCCGTGCGGCGGTCTATTCGCTGCGGCTTCGCATGGGCGCCTGGCGCAGCCGTCTGTACCTATCCGGCGCGCTGGACGTGGAGGAAACCTGAATCCGCCGTCCAGCGGCGCGCCGAAAACGAGCGTAAAACGATAAAACCGTCCGAAGACTGCATAAACCGCCTTTCCCTTGGCAACCTAATTTGCACAGGGAGGGGTAAAGGTGAAGAAATGCATTCGCTGGGCGGTCTTTTTTATGCTCGTCCTGCTGGCGCTGCCGGCCGGGGCGGAGGAACGCCGTCCGCTGGACGTGAACAAGGTCTTATCCGGCATTGAGGAAGGTATCGGCAAGTACGTGGCCGCGCTGGGTCAGTCGAACGCGCGCGACCTGTCGCTCGTCTGTCAGGCGGACGCGGTGCGCATCGTCGAGGGGGACGTGGTGACGCTCGAGGCGCTCGTGAGCAATCCGCACCTCTACGAGGAAGCGGTTTCGGTGTCCTTAAGCGTGCCGGAGGGCTGCTTTGCCGTAGAGGGCACGCCGCTCTTATGGCAGGGCAAGCTGCCCGCTGCGCAGCTCGACGCGGGCGGCGCGGTGGAGCCCTCGCGCACGCGCCTCGTGTGGCGGCTGACGGTTCAGCCCGTGCCCGGGGCGGAGGACGGCTTTCAGGCGATAGACGCGGTCGTCACCATGTCGCAGGACAGCCGCTACTACCAGGATACGGCGTCGTTTTCGCTGCTCGCCCCGCGCATCAGCGTGCGCACGAACGCGAGCGCCCGTGTGGCGCAGCCGGAGGGCGCGCTGATGTACACGGTGCTGCTGACGAACAACGGCCCGGCCGCGGGCCGGGTCACGGTGCGCCAGCAGCTCCCGGAGGGACTGCGCCCGGTGGAGATGAAGGTACCGGCCGGCGCGCGCGTGGACGGCGCGGACCTCGTCTGGGACGTCGAGGTGCCAGCGGCCACGTATGACGGGGAAGCGCTGGTCGAACCCGCCTACGCGGTGCGCGTGGGCCGGGTGGAGGTGGAGGCGGACGTGCTGGACGGCGTCTTGACAGGCCGCAAGGTGCTGGTCAGCCAGGTCACGGCGGGGGACGAGAGGCTGACGCCCCAGCGGGTGACGGTGCAGGGGCCGCTGCTCTCGCTGCAGCTTTTGTGCGAGGCGACGAGCGCGCGCGCCGGGGACGAAATCCCGCTGGCGCTGGTGATCGAGAACAAGGGGCGCGCCCCGGCGGACGTGACGGTGCAGGCGGCGCTGCCGCAGGGCATGGCGCTCGCGCGCTTCGTGACGCGCGGCATGGGCAACAAGATCAGCGGGCAGACGCTTTCGTGGAACGTGCACCTGGACGCCGCCCAGATGGGCCTGGACGGCAGGCTCGTCCCGACGCAGGAGCGCATCGAGTTCATCGCCTCGGCCAAGGCGCTTTCGAGCGGCGAGCGCGAGCGGCTGCTGGGCGTGTTCGCGACCTACCGCGCGGGCAATCAGACCCCGGGCATCAGCAACGTGGCGCAGGTGACGCTGAAAGGGTCCACGTTCATGGGCGCGACGCAGGAGGAATGGGCGGCGCTGTTCTGGGCGACGCTGCTGCTGCTGGTGACGGGCGTGTGCCTCTACTGCACCATCCGCCGCGAAAAATAAGGGCAGACGGCGCGGCTTTGCGCTTCACAT
Source organism: Beduinella massiliensis (assembly GCF_900199405.1). NCBI lineage: Bacteria > Bacillati > Bacillota > Clostridia > Eubacteriales > Beduinellaceae > Beduinella > Beduinella massiliensis. The sequence goes on along the minus strand of NZ_LT963428.1, from coordinate 10,040 downwards.
CCCTCCGGCAAGACGAATCCCCCGCGCACGGAGACATCGCGTGCGCGGGGGATTTTCTGGCGTCGCGTGGAGGGGCTGACCTGCGGTCGCGGAGATAAACGCAGGGTGCGGAAGCGGTCGTCCGGAAGTGGAGGCGGGCACCGCCCGCACCTGCCCGCGTCGGAAGGCGCGCATCCTCGCGCTCGCGGCCACGGACGCAAACGTGCGGCACAGAAGCGGTCGTTCGGAAGTGGAGGCGGGCACCGCCCGCACACCGCCCGCGTCGGAAGGCGCGCATCCTCGCGCTCGCGGCCACGGACGCAAACGTGCGGCACGGAAGCGGTCGTTCGGAAGTGGAGGCGGGCACCGCCCGCGCACCGCCCGCGTCGGAAGGCGCGCACCCGCGCGCTCGCGGCCACGGACGCAAACGTGCGGCACGGAAGCGATCGTTCGGAAGTGGAGGCGGGCACCGCCCGTCTTACGCTTCTCCGGCCTCGCCCTTGACCATGGCCATGACCATGCGCTTGTCGTCGCTGCCGACGTCCAGCATCGTCATGCGGCCCAGGGGGCAGGCGGAGTTGAACAGCGACTGCTTGGGCGAGAGCACGCAGAAGAGCCCCTTGGAGGCGGCGGAGGTCATCTGGTGAAAAAGGACGCTCGGCGGTGTGAAGCCCTCCTGCTGCATGCGGCGCGCAAAGCGCTTGTAGGCGGTGTTGGCGCGCTTGGGGTCGCGGAAGATGTGCTCGGTCAGCACGAGCGTGCACGTATCCCCGACGATCGAATAGCTGGTCGCATAGCGGGAAGTCCAGGGTCTATTCGACGGCCAGACGATGATGTCCACGACCGCTTTACCCGTTTCGATGGTTTGCATGGGGGCTCACTCCTTTCGCACGTTCCATACAATCATAATAAAAGTATATCAGTTTACGCCCCAAAACGCAAGAGGGAGCGCCCCGAAAGCAATTTGTAATGTCTGTAAAACATTCTTTTCTTTCTTTTCACCTAGATGAAACAGGTGGATTTCCATATCTTCCGCCCGTTTTCCGGGTGGCGTCCCCCGTCCGCGGGCGAAAAAAAGCGGGAGCGGAAATCCGCTCCCTGAAAGCTCAAACCTTTTCAAACCGCCCGTCCTCGAAGGACCTTGCCGCGGCGAAGGCGGTGCGCATCGCCATGAGCACCTGCTCGCCGTCCACGCAGGAAGAGACGCGCCGGCCCGCCTCGACGTCGCGCACGAAGGCGTCGATGACGCCGGACTTCGTCTGCCGGTCGTTGGTCTGGATGGAGGAAAGGGCATAGCGCCGCACGCGCCCGTCCTTCGGCCGCCAGATGAGGGCGTACCTGGGGTCGCGGAAGAGCTGCAAAATGCCGTTCTCGCAGTAAAGGGTGGTGGAGTTGTCCTCCCCGCCGTAGTACGTCCAGGAGGCGGCCATGGTGCCCACGACGCCGCTTTGCATGCGCAGCACGCACACGGCGTTGTCGTCCACGTCGATGCGCATGCCGGTGTCGTCGGTCTTGTCGCGCGTGGCGAGGATCGCCCCGACCTCCTCGCAGTACTCGCCCAGCAGGAAGTGGATGAGGTCGATCTTATGGACGCCCAGGTCGAACAGCACGCCGTAGCCCGACGCGTTTCGCTTGAAGAACCACGTGCCCGCGCCCTGGCCGACGCTCCAGGTTTCCGGCCCGCCGTGGCCGAAGTGCGTTTCGAACGAGAGCACGCGGCCGGTCGTGCCGCCTTGGATCATCTCGCGCGCCTTTACGTGCGCCGGGGCCAGGCGCTGGTTTTGCCCGATCATGAGGATCTTCTTCGCCGCGCGCGCCGCCGCGACCATGCGCTCGCACTCGTCCAGCGTGGTCGCCATGGGCTTTTCGCACAGCACGTTCAGCCCGCGCTCCAGCGCGTAGATGGACATGGCGGCGTGCATGCGGTTGGGCGAGCAGATGCTGACCGCGTCCACCTCGCCGCTGTCGATGACGGCCTGCCAGGTGGGGTATACCCTGCCGCCGTACTTTTCCGCCATCTGCTGCGCCCGCTCGGGCACGGTGTCGAACCACGCCGCCGTCACGGCGTCGGGGTTTTGGCTGTATTCCGGGGCGTGGCGCCGCTGCGTGATCGCGCCGCACCCGATGAGACCTACGCGAACCATCTTCAAAACCTCCTTTTGGAGGGCGGCCTGTGGCTTCCCTCAAATCCATTTATCTGCGGCGGCACGCCCGGCGCAGGCGAAGGGAAAAGTTTGCCCGCGCCTGCGGCCGGGTTCCTTTCCCGTGTTAGGCCTCCGCTTCCTTCCTCTGCAGCAGCACGGCCAGCACGATGATCGCGCCCTTAAACGCCGCGCGCAGGAAGGCGGGCACGCCCAGCAGGTTGAGCAGGTTGTTCATGACACCGATGATCAGCATGCCGATCACCGTGGAGAGGATCGAGCCCTTGCCGCCGCTCATGCGCGTGCCGCCCACGACGACCGCCGCGATGGCGTCCAGCTCGTAGCCCTGGCCCGCGTTCGCCGTGTTCATGGAGCCCATGCGCGCGGCCTCCACGATGGCGGCGATGCCGATCAGAAAGCCCTCGAGCGCGTAGACCTTGATGAGCACCTTGTCCACGTTGATGCCCGAAAGGCGCGTCGTGCGCGCGTTGGAGCCCGCGGCGTACACGTGGCGGCCAAAGGCGGTGTGGCGGCTGACCCAGTGAAGCGCGAGCGCCAGCACGATCCAGTACACGACCGGCAGGATGCGCTGGCCGAGGATCACCTGGTTGCTGACGAGCTTGAAGGCGTCCGGCACGCCGGGGGCGGCGCGGCCCTGCATGAAGTGCTGCGCCAGCGAGCGGATGATGTTCATCGCGCCCAGCGTCACGATGAAGGGGGGAATGCGCCCCTTGGTGACGCCCACGCCGATCAGCGCGCCGGTGCCCGTGCCGCAGGCCATGCAGCACAGCGCGGCGATCAGGATCGCGGGGATGCCCGTGATGCCCAGACGCCCGAGCACGCCGTTTGCGCCCGTATCCATCAGCACGAGCAGGATGGTGCCCATGCCGACCATGGTGGAACCGACCGCCAGGTCGATGCCGCCGGTGATGATGACCAGCGTCATGCCCAGGGCGATGATGCCCACGACCGCGTTGTTGCGGCAGATGTTCACGCAGTTGGAGATCCACGTCGCGCCAAAGTCCGCGAACGAAGCGAAGTTGTTCTTCCAGATGAGCACGCCCGTCATGATGAGGACGAGCACGAGCAGCGCCATGCCCGTGCTGAAATAGGGGTTTTCCGCCCACAGGCGGCGCCAGGAGCGCTTCTTCGCCTGCGCTGTCGATGTAGCCTGCATCACGCGATTCCTCCCTTGGGTTCTTCCCTGCCGCTCAGGCGGCCGCCCGTCGCCAGCAGCATGATGTTTTCCTCGTTCATAGCCTCGCGGCAAAGGCAGCCCTGCACGCGCCCGTGGTAGAGCACCAGCGCGCGGTCGCACAGGCGGATGACCTCCGGCGCCTCGCTGGAGAGCACCGCCACCGCGATGCCCGAGGCGGCCAGCTCGCGGATCAGGCCGTAGATTTCTTCCTTCGCGCCCACGTCCACGCCCTGCGTCGGGTTGTCGAAGATCATGACCTTGGGGTGGGCGTCCAGCCACTTGGCGAGCACCACCTTCTGCTGGTTGCCGCCGGAAAGGCTGGTGATGGCCTCGTCCATGCCGCCCATCTTGATGCGCATGGCGGCGGCGTGCTGCGAAAAGCGCTCGCGCTCCAGACGGTGGTCGATCCCGGGCCGCCCCTTGCGCCGAAGGCCCGGCAGCGTCACCAGCGAGGCGTTTTCCAGGATGCTCATGTCCTTCACGATGCCGTTTTCCTTGCGGTTGCGCGGCACGTAGCCGATGCCCAGGCGGAGCGCCTGCTCGGTCGAGCGGATGCGCACCCGCCTGCCCATGAGCTCCATGTCGCCGAGGGCCTGCGGGTCGCAGCCGAACACCGCGGAAAACAGCTCGCTGCGCCCGTCGCCCAGCAGCCCCGTGAAGCCCACGATCTCGCCCGCGCGCAGGGTGAAGGAGACGTCCTCGAAGCGGCGGGGGGAGGAGAAGTGCGAAACCTTCAGCACCTCGCCGCCGGTGGGCCGGGCCTGATAGTCCTGCTGGGCGCTCAGGTCGCGCCCGACCATGAAGCGCGCGAGGTCGATCTCCGTCACGTCGCGCACGTCGCCGTCCGCGACCATGACGCCGTCGCGCAGCACCGTATAGCTGTCGCACAGGGAAAGCACCTCGCCCAGCTTGTGCGAGATGAAGATGATGGAGACGCCCCGCGCCTTGAGCGTGCGCAGCAGGGAAAAGACGTGCTCGATCTCCACGTCCGTCAGCGAGGTGGTGGGCTCGTCCATGATGATGATCCTCGCCTGCTGGTGCAGCGCGCGGGCGATCTCGACCACCTGCTTGTAGCTGGCGTCCAGGCTGCTGACGGGCGCGGCGGGGTCGAGGGGGATGTTCATCTGCGAGAGAATCTCCCGCGTCTCCTCCTTCATGCGCGCGATGTCAAGGCCGATGCCGCGCCTCAGCTCGCGCCCCAGGAACACGTTCTCGTAGACGCTCAGGTCGTTGACGAGGTTCAGCTCCTGATGGATGAAGGCGATGCCGTGCTCGATGGCGTCCCGCGCGCAGGTAAAGCGCACGCTCTGGCCGCCCAGCTCGATCGTGCCCTCGTCCATGGGCAGGATGCCGCCCAGGATGTTCATCAGCGTGGACTTGCCCGCGCCGTTTTCCCCGAGCAGCGCGCGAATCTCGCCCTTCCTCAGCGTGAAATCGACGCCGCGCAGCACGACGTTTTGATGGAACGCCTTCGTGACGGCGCTCATTTTCAGCGCGAGCGGTTCCATAGGCGGTTCCTCCTTCAACAAGCAATATGAAAGGGCCCCGCAGGGCCCCTGGCTCTTAGCCGGAAGCCTCTGCGGGGCGCATGTTTTTTCCGAATGACGGGATGCTTAGTAGGGGTTGTCGGCGCTCAGGTAATCCGCGACGTTGTCCTTGTCGACGATCGCCGCGTCGATGATGACCTGGGGCTCGACCGTCTCGCCCGCGACGATCTTCGCCGCCAGCTCGACGCAGTCCGCGATCATCGCCGGGCTGTACAGCGCGGAGGCGATGTTCATGTCCTTGCCGGGCATCATGTTGAAGTACTCCTGGCATCCGCCGCCGCCGGTGATGGCCTTGATGTCGGTGCGGCCGGCCTCCTCGATCGCCTGCAGGGCGCCGATGGAGGTCTCGTCGTCCATGGAGTAGACGGCGTCGATTTCGGGGTTCGCCATCAGCACGTCCGCCATGGTCGCAAGGCCGTCCTCGCGGGCGAAGGTGGTGGTGTCGTACTCGCCGATGATTTTGATTTCAGGCGCGATTTCCGCGATGGTTTCCTTGAAGCCGCCCGCGCGCTCGTCGTTGACGGAGCCGGAGGACACGCAGGTCAGCACGACGACCTTGCCCTTGCCGCCGAGCTTGTCCGAGATGTACTTGGCGCTGTTGACGCCCATGGAGCGGTTGTCGCCCGCCAGATAGCTGGTGACGGGCACGTCGAGCTTGCGGTCGAAGTTGACGACCGGAATGCCCGCGTCCAGCACCATCTGCGTGGCGTCGTTCAGTTCGTTGTTGTGCGGCAGGATGACCACGCAGGCAGCCTTATCGGTGATCGCCTGCTCGAGCTGGCCGGCCTGCTCGTTGGGGTCGGCGCTGTTGAGCACCTTGTAGTTGAGGCCGAGCTCCTTGGCCTTCTGATCCGCAAAGTAGGTGACCGCGGCGACCCAGCCGTGCGTCGCGCCCGGCAGGATGATCTCGACCAGGGGCTTGTCCTCCGCGAACACCGTCGTCATGCCGAGCATGAGAGCAGCCGCGAGCAGGAGAGCGAGGAACTTTTTCATAGGAAAAACAACCTCCTTATTTGTGTTGCACCGGCAGCGCGCCGGCAAGCCCACAAGCTCCGTGGGCTTTTGTGCCTTCGAGGGCATTATAAAATTTTGACAGCCCTTTGTCAAGGGGCGAGAAAGCGGGGCGCGGGAAAACCTTTTTCGGACGTCCCCTTGCCAGGCGCAAAACGGGGCACTATAATAGAGAAAAAGGACGCGGAAAGGGGGAAGAGCCTTTGCGGGAATCGTTCATGGCATCGCTCGGCGCATTTCGCGACGCCCTGCTCGAGGGCGCGCTCTCGTGGGCGTCGCGGCTGCTGGTGGCGGCGGTCATCCTGCTCCTCGGCATGGCCGTCAAGCGCCTTTTGCGCACGGGGCTTTGCCGCCTGCTCTCCCTTCGCCTGCCGCGGCTCGGCGCGCGCGGCAGGGAGGAGGAGGGGTCCCCCCGCGCGCGGGAGGACCAGCGCAAGCACCGCACGCTCGAGGCCCTGCTGCTGCACACCTACGACGCCGTGGCCTGGTTCATCCTCGCGGTCGCCGCGCTGTCGAGCCTGGGCATCAACGTCGCCTCGCTGCTCACCGTGGCGGGCGTCGGCGGCATCGCCGTGGGCCTCGGCGCGCAGACGATCGTGAAGGACGTGTTCGCGGGCGTGCTGATCCTGCTCGAGGAGCAGTACGCCGTGGGCGACACGGTCAGCCTCGCGGGGCTCACCGGCGAGGTGGAGCGCATGACGCTGCGCGTGACGGAGCTACGCAGCTTTTCCGGCGACCTGCACGTCATCCCCAACAGCGAAATCCGCACCGTCTCCAACCACACGCGCAGCTTTCACCGCGCGGTGGTGGATCTTTCCGTCGATTACGCACAGCCCCTTGACCGCGTGACGCGGGTGCTGGAAGGGGTGCTCGCGGAGAGCTTCCCCGCGACGCCCGGCCTCACCGCCGCGCCGCAGATTCTGGGCGTCACGGACCTCGCGGCGGACGGCGTGAACCTGCGCGTGCTGGCGGACTGCGCGCCCGGCGAGCACTGGGCGGTCGAGCGGGCGCTGCGCAGGCGCATCAAGGACGCCTTCGACGCCGAGGGCATCGCGCTGTCGATCCCCCAGCGCATGGTGCACATGGCCCCGGAGGGCAAGTGACGGCTTCATTCCACGCGGCGGCTAAGGCCGCCTATTTATAAGGAGGGCTTTCCATGTCGAATCCGAACATCCCCACCCCGCACATCACCGCCAGGGAGGGCGACTTTGCCAGAACCGTGCTGATGCCCGGCGACCCGCTGCGCGCCCGCTTCATCGCGGAAACCTATCTGGAAAACCCCGTGCTCGTCAACGACGTGCGCGGCGTGCAGGGCTACACCGGCGACTATCAGGGCAAGCGCGTGTCCGTCATGGCCTCGGGCATGGGCATGCCCTCCATCGGCATCTACTCCTACGAGCTGTTCAACTTCTACGGGGTGGAGGCCATCATCCGCATCGGCTCCGCGGGCGCGATGAGCGAAAAGCTCAAGCTGCGCGACATCGTCGCGGGCATGAGCGCCTACACCAATTCCTCCTTCGGCCGCCAGTTCGGCTTTGAGGGCAACCTCGCCCCCTGCTGCGACTACGGCCTGCTGCAAAGCGCGGTGGAGGCGGGCCGTTCGCTCGGCCAGGAGCTCGTCGTCGGGCCCATCTACTCCTCGGACGTCTTTTACGACGAATCGGGCGCGGCCGCGAAGCTGCAGAAGCTGGGCGTGCTCGCCGTGGAGATGGAGGCCGCCGCGCTGTACCTGAACGCCGCGCGCGCGGGCAAGAAGGCGCTGTGCCTGTGCACCATTTCGGACAGCATCGTCACCGGCGAGGCGCTGGACGCCGAAAACCGCCAGAAGACGTTCACCCGGATGATGGAGATCGCCCTTTCGATTGCCTGACGCAGGCTTTGCGCCGCCCGCCTTTTCAAAGCGCTGAAGGGGCGGGCTTTTTTGCGCAAATTCCGCGTGGAAGAGGCGGGCATGGGGCGGCAGAGGCGTCTTTTCGCAGGCCGGGGCGGCGCTCCCCGCCCGCGCGATTTGCGTTTTTTGTCGAACGATTTTTCGCCTTTTTGGGGGAAAACCGTGTCGAAATGCGTTGACGAAATCACGCAAAGCGTGTATGCTTTAACCTATCAGAGAATTCTGTCGGTTCCTGTATACACCGGATTAAGGAGGTCGTTAAATGGAGCTCACCAAGCAGGAGCGCCGGATGCTCAAATATTTTCGCCAGTGCACGGACGTGCAGAAAATTCTCATCCTGGACGCGATCGAAGAAATGGTCATTTCGCAGAGCATCCCCCCAATGAACACGCCTCAAATGGAACAGCCCGCCTTAAAGAGCAACGTGCTGCCTTTCCGCAGGAAAAACGCCTGAGGGCAGGCGGTGCTGAGCGCTCGGGACGTCCGCTTGAGCGTTATATGACCCGATGCATTTTACCGACGCGGCCCCTTCCATTCGGGGGGGGCCGCTTTTTTTACTTTACGAGAGCGGAAAACTGCGGTATGATATAAGGTAGGAAACGATTACGAGGAGGAACCATCATGAACGAACCGTCCGTCCCCGAACTGAAGCTCGGGACAGAGAATACAGTGCCCACCCTCACCACCGAACCCACCCCGCAGACGGCGCCCGCCGCGCAGACGGCGTCTGCCGCGCAGACGGCGCCCGCCCCGCAGACAGCGTCTGTCCCGCAGGCGGCGCCCGAGGACCCCTCGCTCACGTTGGAAGCGCTCAGCGCCGAGGAACGCAAGGCCGTGCTCGACTTCGTGGACAAGATCGACGTGGAGGACAGCCGCGTGGTGCTCTCCTACGGCGCGGCCGCGCAGCAGCAGATCTCCGCCTTTTCGGACAAGGTGCTGGAAAACGTGCGCACCAAGGACACAAACGAGGTCGGAGACATGCTCTCCAAGCTGGTCGCCGAGATCAAGGGCTTCGACGTGGACGACGAGAAGAAGGGCGGCCTCTTCGGCTGGCTCAAAAAGAGCTCTTCCAGCGTGGTGGAGATGAAAGCCCGCTACGACAAGGTCGAGGTGAACGTGGACACCATCGTGACCGCGCTGCGCGGGCACCAGGAGCAGCTCCTGAAGGACATCACCATGCTCGACGAGATGTACGCGCTCAACCAGAAGTACTTCCGCGAGCTGACGCTCTACATCGTCGCGGGCGAGGAGCGGCTCAAGGCGCTGCGCGAACAGGAGCTGCCGCCCCTGATCGCGCACGCGAAGGAGACGGGGGACGCCGCCGACGCGCAGCGGGCCAACGACTTCGCCGCGATGATCGACCGCTTTGAAAAGAAGATTCACGACCTGAAGCTCTCGCGCATGGTCTCCATCCAGATGGGGCCGCAGGTGCGCCTGATGCAAAACAACGATACCATCCTCTCCGAAAAGATTCAGTCCACCATCGTCAACACCATCCCGCTGTGGAAGAGCCAGATGGTCATCGCGCTGGGCATGGCGCACGCGCAGGGCGCGCTCAAGGCGCAGCAGGCCGTGACGGACGTCACCAACGACCTGCTCAAGAAGAACGCGGAGCTGCTCAAGACCGGCACCATCGAGACGGCGAAGGCGGCCGAGCGTGGCATCATCGACATCGAAACCGTGCGCGCCGCGAACGTCGCGCTGATCGACACCATCACCGAGGTGCAGCGCATCCAGACCGAGGGCGCGAACGCCCGCGCGCAGGCGCAGCAGGAGCTGAACCGCCTGGAAAAGGAGCTCAAGGATAAGCTGCTGGAAACCCGATAAGCCCGCGGGCTGCCGGGCGGCGGAAACGCCGCCCGTTTTTCCATCCGGCAGGAAACATTAAAATTTCATGAGTCCGCAAGAAATGCGGCCCTTCATGCGTCAGTTAAGTTGGAATAAAGATGCCACTTTACAAGGGAGAGTCGATCTGATGAATATGAGCGCGCGGCGCGCAAGCGCGTTGCTGCTGTGTTTTTGCCTGGTAGCGGCCCCGGCAGCGCACGCGGATGACGGCGAGGCCATGGTCGCCTCGGGCGGCGAGGCCGTAACGACCGCCCCCACGGCAAAACCCGATAAAACACCGGAGGCTGAAAAAACAACCGAACCCGAAAAGACGACGCCCCCGCCCGAAAACACGACCCCATCGACGGAAGAGACGACGCCTCCGCCGGAAAAGACAACCCCTCCGCCGGAAAAGACAACCCCTCCACCGGAAGAGACGACGCCCC